>DBMK01000244.1 GCA_002298885.1 Anaerolineaceae bacterium UBA700 | reverse complement strand
AGCGGCAAGACTCCCGAGCCTTCTTTTATCCTTATTTTTTGATCCATTTTTGAACCAGCCGGTCCAGAGTGCCGTCGGCCTTGACGACAGCCAGGCCCTGGTTGATCTTTTTCAGCAGGTCGGGCTTTTTCAAGCACGTGGCAATCCCATATTGGTCGCTGCCAAAGACGCCTCCCACCATCTTGAGGTTATTGGCCTTGATATTCACGTAGCTCTGTGCCCGCGGGACCTCGGCAACCACTGCGTCGATGTAACCGGTAACCAGGTCCTGGAAGGCCAGGTCATAGGTTTCGTAAGCCTTGAACTGCGCCCCCGGGATCTTCATCACCTCGACGGCNNGTTCTGCGAGCCCACCACCATCCCCACCAGCTTCCCCTGCCCGTCGATGGTGATATTGCCCTTTTTAACCACCACCGTCTGCCCAAAACTGAGGTAAGGGTCCGAAAAAGCGATCTGCCGCTTGAGCGATTCAGTAATGGATATGGCCGAAATGCCGGCATCGAACTGGCATTGGGCGATTCCCATCAGCAGGCGGGATGTGGTCACGTTGACGAACTGCGCTTCAAACCCGGCTTTGCCGGCGATAGCTCGCATCAGGTCGACGTCGAATCCCTCGATTGCTTGCGTCCCCATGTTGACGCTCTCCAGCGAAGGCAGGCTGGCGTCCGTAGCGATCTTGACCGTCACCGGTGGAGTCTGGGCGCTGCACGCCGCCAATAAAATCCCGCAAATGAGGGCAATCACCAGGTTGAAAATATACTTCACGCGCTTCTCCTCGCTAATCCTGTAGGGGCAAAGCATCCGGAAATGATCTTCATCTAAATTCGATGTTCTAAATTCCGGATGCTTCCTTACAGGATGCTACGCGATCTCCCCTACAAATCCCGATATTTATTTGACCTCGAACACGTACGCCACCTGTTTCAACTGGTTAGCCTGCATGAAAGTCAGAAAAGCCTTATACATTCCGGGCTTGGGGAAATTCACCGCAAACTGCAACTTGTGACGATTGATGAAATCGGGCCGCACGAAGGTCGCCGCGCTCTCGTCCACAATATCCAGCCGCAGAAAATTGCCCGACAGGAATTGGATCGTATCCGACATTGGGCGGCCTTGCGCATCCACGGCTTCGAATTCCAGGTAGATGTCGCGGTTGGCAGCCAGTACCGGGGTCGCTTTCATCGTAATTGCCACCCCGCCGACGGTCTGGGTCAGCGACGCGTCCGGGGTCAAGGCTGCCGCCGGTGTCGTGCCCTCGCCGATCGAAAGGGGCACTGTCAGGCTCACCTCGTCCCCAACCCGCGGCCAAAATTCCACGTGGACCACGTAATCGCCTTCCACCGGGATCACCAGGTTGGGCCTTATTAGGTCGCCATCCGCCGCCACGGCTGGGCTGTCGACCGTCGAGCCGCCCATCATGCCGGGATTGGCCCCGCCCAGGCTGGTATTCCCCAGCGCAAGAGTGGTCGCCGTCAGGTAGGACAGGTTACGGCGCACCAGGGTGACGTTTACGTTGCGCCCGTATGTGCTGCGGTCGAAGTCCGTGAAGCGTTTGCCAAACTGGTCCAGGATGGTGATGTTCAGCGGTCCCAGCTTGCCGAGCATCATTTCCGAAGGCTGATCGACGAAAGCCCGGTAGGTGGTGGTCGAGCGGGTCGATCCGCTGGCCTCCACCATGCCCTTTGCACCCGCCGGCTTCAGCCAGCCGACCGAGAAGGCGATCAAGAAGGCCAGGATGGCCGCCGGCAGCACCAGCCGCGGGGTCAGCTCGGCCAACTGGCGCGGCAGCGATTTTGGCCCTTGTAGCTGCTGCACTTTATACGCCCGCAGGCGCAGGCTGTTGGTGACCACGAAGATCGAGCTGAATGCCATCGCCCCGGCGGCGATCATCGGGATCAGGAAGCCCAACGCTGCAATCGGGATCAGGAAAACATTGTAGAAGAACGCCCAAAAAAGGTTCTGTACGATGGTCTGCAGCGTGCCCCGCGAGAGCGAAATGGCCCGCCCTACCCCGCGCAGGTCCCCGCTGATCAGGGTGATTCCGGCCGCCGCCATGGCCACGTCTGTGCCGGTGCCGATGGCGATGCCCACGTCGGCCTGGGCCAGCGCTGGCGCGTCGTTGATCCCGTCACCCACCATGGCCACCAAGGAGTGTGATGCTGGACCGGTCTTCTCAGAAGTCCCTTGCAGCTTCTTTACCTCGGCCGCCTTGTCCCCCGGCAACACTTCGGCCAGCACGCGCTGGATGCCCACCTGGCGGGCAATCGCTTCGGCGGTACGCTGGTTGTCGCCGGTGATCATCACCACGTCCAGCCCAAGCTGGCGCAGCTCGGCAATCGCCTCTTGCGACCCGGGCTTGACCGTGTCCGCCACCGCCACCAGCCCCACCGGCTCGCCCGGCCCGGCAGCATCCGCCGCCCGCCGCGCCACGATCATCGCCGTTTTGCCCTCGGCCTGCAGCCGGGCAATCTCCGCCTGCAGGGCATCGATGGGAATGCCTTCGTTCTGCATCAGGCGCGGGTTGCCGATCACCACCGCCTGGCCTCCCACCGCTGCCCGGATGCCGAATCCGCTGATGGCCTTGAACTGCTCCGGCTCAACCAGCGCCAGGCCCTTTTCCTGGGCAGCCGCCACGATCGCCCGCCCCAAGGGGTGTTCGGACCCGTGTTCGGCGCTGGCTGCCAGGCTGAGCAGCTCGTTGGCGCTCAACTGCGCCGTTGGCACCACATCCGTCAGCGCCGGCTCGCCGCGGGTGATTGTGCCCGTCTTGTCCAGCACCACCACCTTCACCCGCCCGGCGCGTTCCAACGTCTCGCTGTTCTTGAAGAGGATGCCGTTTTCGGCCCCCTTCGTCGTGCCCACCATGATCGCCGTCGGCGTGGCCAGGCCCAGGGCGCACGGGCAGGCGATTACCAGCACCGCCACGGCGTTGATCATCGCCCCGGACCAATCGGCCCGCGCCAGCAGCAGCCATCCGGCCAACGTCAGCAGGGCAATCCCGATCACCGCCGGGACGAAAAAGGCGCTGATACGGTCTGCCAGCTTCTGAATTGGCGCCTTGCTGCCCTGGGCTTCCTGCACCAGGCGTACGATCTGCGCCAGGGTGGTGTTCTTGCCCACCTTGGTCGCCTCGAACTTGATCAGCCCTTCCTTGTTGATCGTCGCCCCGATCACCTCATCGCCGGGCCCCTTGGTCACCGGCATCGATTCGCCGGTGATCATCGCTTCGTCAAAGGCCGAGCGCCCGTCGCTGATGATCCCGTCGACCGGCACCTTCTCACCGGGACGCACCACCAGCGTATCCCCTACCACCACCTGTTCGATGTCGACCTCGGCCTCAACGCCGTCCCGAAGCACGTGCGCCGTCTTGGCGCGCAGCCCCATCAGCGCTTTCAGCGCCTGCGAGGTCTGCCCCTTGGCCCGCGCTTCGAGGAATTTGCCCAGCATGATCAGGGTGATGATGGCTGCCCCGGTCTCGTAATACACGTTCGCGCTGGGGATAAGGCCGAAAGTCACCCCCACGCTGTAGAAATAAGCCACCGAAGAACCCAGGGCGATCAAAACGTCCATGTTGGCTCCGCCGGCGCGCAGGCTCTTGAAGGCACCCACGTAATACTGCCAGCCAACCACGAACTGGACGATAGTCGCCGGGATAAACATTACGTACTGGTCATTGGCGAAAGCAATCGGGAAGAAATCGCGCCCCATGCTGTAGACTACCAGTGGTATGGTCAACACCAGGCCCAGCAGCAGCAGGCGCCCCTGGCGCTTGATCTCGGCGGCACGCACCCCGGCTTCCACGTCCTCCACCGATTCGGCTTCGCCGACCTGCACCAGGTTGAAGCCCGCCTTGCGGATCAGCGCCGCCAGTTCGCCGATGCTGGTCAGGCCGGGCACGTACTCCAGCGTCGCCCGCTCGGTGCCGTAGCTGACGCTCGCCGAGAGCACGCCATTCTGCTTGCTCAGCAGCTTCTCTAGCGCCAGTGCGTCCGAATTATCGCTCAGCCCGGTAATCGGCAGCTCGGTCTTGCCCGTGGCAATGCCGTAACCAACCTTGACCACCCGGGCGATGATCCCATGCTCATCGAGCTGCACCGGGTCGTAAGCCACGGTCAGCTTTTCGTTGGCCAGGTTCACATTGGCAATGCTGACCCCCGGCAGTTTGCGCACGTTGCGTTCGATCGTTGCCGCGCAGTTGGCGCAGGTCATTCCGGTTACGGGCAGAGTGATATTTTTGACATCAGCCATCCAGCACCTCTAAAAGGGTGTATCGCGAACACCCCGCGTGAAAATTAAGGTTTTTGGTTTGCGCCGGCCATTTAATTACCGGTGAAAGTTACCGCATAACAATATGGATTTGGAACATCCTTAATTATAAATCAAAATCACCCGATTCAGGTCTTATTAAGATTGTAATTGACCTGTCCCCCCTTATAAGAAATACAGGGATTTTGCGGCGTTTCACGCCGNNTCATTCGTTTAACCCTGTACTAATTCCGGATGGTACCCGATAGCATTTGCCGCGGCGATGATCTGCTCGATGCTGAGCTTATTCTCGTCGAAATCCACTTCCATGGTTTGTTTCTTGTAGCTGGCATCGATGCGCTTCACCCCCGGCAGCTCGTCCTCCAGCCCCTCCAAATGCATCGCACAGTTCGGGCACTCCATATCAGATACTCGAAAAATCTTCTTCATTCGTTCACCTCATCTAAAATCCTAATGGTTCGAGGATTTTGCGGCGAGACTTGCCGCAAGATCCTCGAACCATCCTTAATCCCTCCCCATTCCCTTCAGGGAAGGGGGCCGGGGGGTTAGGTCAAAACCTGGTTTCATCCAACATTCCTATTGATCGAACACAATCTGCCCCAGGTACATCCCCATCGAGCACGAATAACGCACCACTGTGCCCTTCGCCTGCGGCGGGACGTCCACCAGCACCTTACCCGTCACCGGCAGGATCTTCTCGACCCCCAGGTCCGGGAAAACCATCGAGCGGGCGCACGAGGTGGTATTGTCCGTCAGGATTTGTAGTTGCAGCCGCGTATCCGCTAAAGCGTGCAGCAGGCTGGGCACGTACCCGTCGTCCGTGGCGTTGATCGTAATCACGTTCCCGCTGACCGCTGCCGCCTGCGTAGCCGAGCTGACGGCCGCATCCGGCTGCTGGAGCGCCGCCGTAATGCGGGCGATGGAGATTGGCGAACCGGCCAGGTTCAATCCCGAGTCGATCGACACCAATCCCAGTACGATCACCACTACGGCCACAATGCGGGTGAAATATTTCTCCACCGTCGACCCAAGGCGGGTCGCCAGGTATGCCAGGGCAAAAAAGACCGGGCTGGTGCCAAGGATAAAGGAAAACATGATGATTGCGCCCTGCAACGGGTCGCCGGTGCCCACCGCCGCCGCCATCATCGCCTGGGTCACCCCGCACGGCAGGAAGACCGCCATCGCCCCCAGGAACAGCGGGGTCACGAACGAATCGGCGTTCTTGGATTTCTTACGGATGTAACGGGTAAGCGAGGATGGCGGTTCGAGCACGAAATAGCGGAAAATGGGATGCACTTTAAGCATGCGCAGCCCGTTGCCGATCATGAAAATTCCGATTGCGGCATAAAGGATCGCCCGCATCAGCGGCGTAAGTTGCAGGATGGAGCCCAACGCCCCCAGCAGGAATCCCAGCAAGGTGTATGCCAGAAGCTTGGCGATCAGGAACAGCCCGATCGGCTGGGCAATGCGCGGGCGGAACCTGGCCCCGACCGCCGGCGCCCCGCCAGCGGACTGCAGGCTGAGGTCGTGCTCCACCTGGTAAGCGAGGCTGCTGGCCAGCAGTCCTCCCTGGACGGCCAGGCAGCTCAATCCCCCGGTTGTCACCCCGGTGACAAATGCAACGATAGGATCCATGGAATGTCCTCGGATAGTTGATAATCTCTGAAAATATTATAGGGTTTTATCACGCGGGATTTGGACTAGGGTATAGTCTAAATATTGGACTAAGTTCAGGTCCCACCCAACCGCATCAACTTCTGCAGCGTCTCCACTGCATCATCCATCCCGCATACCTTGCCCCCAAATCCCTGCTGGAAGCTGCGGGCGTCCTCGTCGCTGGCGAAGCATAGCACCGATGGTTCGCAGCACAGGCTGATCCGGCTGCCCACGACGTAAGCTGCCTGGCGGGCATTGATCATGCGACCGTACAGGTAGTCGCCCGCCATGGCCGAAACCACGTCCGGCTGGCCCAGCGCCATCAGGCCGCAGTGCGGGCAGCAGGCGCTACGTTGGTTGCCGTCCAAGAATTGGATTAAAAAGATCGTGCGTTCCTGCAGCATCCCCCCGCAGAAGAAACATTGCCCTTCCGGGCGCAGCCGCCCCGGCGGCGAAGGGATCTTCACCCCTTCGCTCGTCTTCAGCACCAGCCCGGCTTCCACCAGGGCGCGCACGTCCCGGTAAGCCGTCGGCGCCGATACCGAAAAGCGTTCCTGGATCTCCTGGATCGAGGCCGAGCGCCTGGAACGTAACCAGTCCAATAACTGCTGTTGGCGGTCAGAAAGTAGTACCATAAATAGATATGTACTAGTACTAAATCTCACATGATAAATTGCTATAATATTTTCAGGGATTATCATTCCCTACCGGTAAATTAATTATAGCGCAAGAAAATCAAATCAGGCGAATCCAGCTCCAACCTGCACCCCCTATCCGCCGCCTCGAAATCCCGGCTATCCATCGCTGTGAAGGGAATTTATATTGCACATCACCATCTAACCTCTTTCCACTCTCTCTACTCTCTAATCTCTACTCTCCACTCCCTATTCTACGCTCTTTATTTTCCACTCTCTATCTCTATTCTCGACCACTCAGGAGCATAAAAATGAAAAAGCACATGTTCACCCTCGTTATGATCGCCCTCATGCTGATCCCTGCCCTGGCTGCCTGCGCCCCAGCGCCCGCCCTCAGTATCGAGAGTGTGTGGGGTAAGCCCAGCCCTAGCGTTGCTGGGGCCGGCGCTTTCTACATGGTCATCAAAAATGTCAGTGCCGTCTCAGATAAGCTCGTATCGGCCAAAAGCGATGCCTGCGGTATGACCGAGGTGCACACTATGACCAAGAAGGCCGACGGCACCATGATGATGACCCTGGTCACCGACGGCATCGAGGTGCCCGCCAACGGCCAGCTCGAGCTGAAGAACGGCAGCTACCACATCATGTGCATGCAAATGAAAGCCAATCAGATTGTCGCCGGCGCCAAGCCAACTTTGACCCTGGTCTTTGAGAAAACCGGCCAAAAAGTCGTCACCGTGGACATGCGCAGCGAATAAACCTGTTATTATGGGAATTAAAACGGTGTTTTTGAGCCGCTTTTGGGCCCAAAAACACCGTTTTAATTCTTAGCGAAAACGAAATTGGGGGAAACAAGGCGTGTCAAAACATGCTATATTAATAATATCAGTCTGAAAGGCAAGAGGGAGGGAGGGAATCATGACTAATCCGCCGCATTATGAGAAAGAGGAAAAGGACGAGAAAGAGCGCGATAAGACGGAAGAGAAGACCGTCGAGGAGAAATACCGCCGCGATCCGTTGGGGAGCATCATCTGGGCGGTCATTTTAATTTGGGCCGGCCTGGTCTTCCTGGGCAACAGCCTGGGGTTGTTCAACAACTTCCCCGCCGGCTTCGGCCTGCCCTTTTCGAATAATTTCGACTGGGGCGCCGGCACCGGCGCCTGGACTGTCGTCTTCATCGGCGCCGGCGTCATTGTGCTGGTCGAGGCCGTCATCCGCCTGCTGGTGCCTGCCTACCGCCGACCCATCGGCGGCACATTGGTCTTCGCCTTCATCCTTATCGGCATCGGCCTGGGCAATATCTTTTCGTGGAATGTCATCTGGCCGCTGATCGTCATCGCCATCGGCCTATCCGTCCTGCTGGGCGGTTTCTGGCGCCGCCGCTGAGCACGTGAACGACTAAAGTCGTCACTATGATTGACAATTGTAGTAACGACTTTAGTCGTTATTACGCTACAACCGCCCCAGGTTCAGCGTCATAAACTCATCCCACCAGTAGCGCAGGCGGGTCCAATCCTGGTCGCGCCCGATGCAGCGGAAATAAGGCGCCTGGAAGGCCAGGATCAGGTCGCCGATCTTGTAGCGCGCCAGCACCGGAGTCGAAACTACCAGGCTGCCCGTTTCGCCCGGGCGCATTTCGTGCAGCATCTTGGTCCCCGTCCCGGTCTCCACTTCGAAGAAAAACAGGTCGTAGTTCGGCGTCCAGGCCCGTTTTTCGTCCATCTGCTGGCCGAACATGCCCTCCGTCGCCCCGTAGATCTCGAGGATCGCCGCCTGGTTCCCGTACAGAGCGTGCAGGCTCGCCGCCAGGCGTGTGTTGATCCCCGGCACGCTGCCCAACGTCATGATTTGAGTCTTCCACACGTCCTTCGGATAGAGCCCGTGCGCCTCGTGCAGGTAACGCCCAAAATCCATGGCGGTTGGCGCCACCCCGCCGACCAGGGTCACATTGAGCTCCTTGCATTTTGCGTAAGCCAGGTCGAAACGGGCGTGCCAATCGCGTGCCGTCTTGCCCCCGCCCAGGGCGTCAATCTCGTCCTGCGTCGGCACCGAGCGCACCGGGGTGAATGTGGAGACATTGCGGGTGTAAATGCCCGAACTGTAGCCGTATTCGACCTCGCGCTCGCCCACCTTGATTTTGCCTACTGTCGAGGGGAAGTTCAAATTAAGGTTCACCCCGGCGAAAATGTCGGAACGCTGCTTGCTGGCGGCATAATTCAACACCGCTCGCCCGGCGCTCACCCGCATGCGCAAGTCTGTCGGCGTCATGGGGATAAACTTGGTCTCGTTGCGTGTCGTGCCGCGCGTGATCGCCCACCCCACCGGCTCTTCGTCCAGCAGCAGGCTCACCTCGCCCGCCATCACGCGCTGGATCAGCGGCTTGTAATCCTCGTGGGTCGCTACCGGGAAGCGCGCCCGGAAATCTGCAATGCTGCCCACCGCCTCCGCCCCGTGCTGCGCCCCGTATTCACTGTGGGCGTAGATCGCCAGCAGCGTCTTGAGCACCTTTTCCTGGGCGCCGGCCGGGTCCGCCAATGCCGCCAGCCAGGGCTGCAGCATGCCCATAATCCGTTCCATCCCCGCCTGCATCGTCTGGGCGTCCATGATCTTCCCTTTCGAGTTGAAACTTCCTCTCAAATTCTGCGTAAATATATGCAAAGGAAACCAGTCATGATCTCCCTCCAGGAACCCTCGCTCCTTATCGATACCGAACCCATGTCCTCCCTCGTCACCCGCCTCACCCGGCGCATGGAGGAACTGTGGTATTCCACACCCTCAACTTTCCCTGAACTGTCCCAGGTCTGCACGCCAGGTCGCCAGCGCGCCTGTGAAAAAGAGCTTTCGCGCCTGCTCAATGCCCTCGATTACGGCCTCAAGCGCGCCCCCGCCAATGAAGAAGGCCGGGCAGCCCTGCGCCAACGCATCCTCGACGAGACCTTCAATTTCATCCAATCCGCCTTTGGCTTCGAGCCGCGCCACCTAGACGTCGTCCGCCGCAGCCGCCTGGTCGAATTGGTCGAGCAGTTTGCCGCCATGGCTCGCCGCTACGACCCGCGCCTCTCGAGTGAGGACATTTACCAGGCCAGCCGTAACGTATCCAGCATGAATTTGATGCAACTCCTTCTCGGCCTGCCCATCGAGGTCACTCCGGCCGTCTTCGCCTACAGCATGCTCTACCCCTATACCGATAACTACCTGGACGATCCCGCCATTTCGATGGAGACCAAGCACAGCTTCAACCTGCGCTTCTACAACCTCCTGGCCGGCGACGCCGCCGCCGCCCAATCGGCACAGGAAGAACGCATCTGGGACCTCGTCCACCAGGTCGAAATCCAATTTCCGCGCCCGGCCCATCCCCAGGTCTACGAAAGCCTGCTCGCCATCCACTCCGCCCAGTCCCGCAGCCTGCGCCTGCTGCGCGCCGGCAGCGCCCCCTACGAGGTGGACGTCCTCGGCCTCAGCTTCGAGAAAGGCGGCGCTTCTGTACTCGCCGACGGCTTCCTCGTCGCCGGCAGCCTCACCGAAGACCAGGCCGCCTTCATGTTCGGCTTCGGCTCGTTCACCCAGCTAATGGACGACCTGGAGGACGTGGAAAACGACCGCCAGGCCGGCTGCATGACCATCTTTTCCCAGACGGCCGGGCGCTATCCGCTCGATTCGCTCACCAACCGCCTCTTCCACCTGGGCAAGCGCATCTTTACCCTGCAGGACATTTTCACCGTCCCCGATGCCGCCCCGCTGCAGGCCATGTCGCTGCGCGCCATCAACCCGCTGCTCTACTTTTCAGTTGCCAACTTCAGCCATTACTACACCAGGCCCTACCTGAAGCGCCTCGAATCCGCGATGCCCCTGCGCATCGGCTATTTGCGCTCGCAGCGCAAGAAATTCGAGCGCAGCCGGGCATCATTGGTCAGGTTGGCGGAGGGTGGCTGATCTCTTATTAAGCTGATTTTCGTTTCTTGTCTCAGGCAGCTCCGCGTGCAGCAGCGAGCAGGACGCGGGTTAACTCCAGTCGTTCTAGAGCGGTTTTGGCGAACTGCTTCATCATTTTGTAACCCAGGAGAGGATTCGCATCGCACAGCTCGCTCAATCCGCTGGCATCGATGCGCAGCACTTTTCCGGCTCGGCTCACCTTTGTGGAGCTAGAATGATTGTGAGTCTCTCCCAGGGAACTGAGGCCAAATGCCTCTCCCGGATTGATGTCGTCCACGTAGAACTCTTTTTGGAAAGTTGGATCGCCGCTGTCCTTAATCTGCAAGTAGATTTCAACGTTGCCTTCCATCAGCAGGAACAATTTATCGCTGGGAGTCCCGGTTTCGTACAGCACATCACCGGGCTTGGTTGAAACCTCATCAGAGATCATGGCAATGGCCTTAATCCAGGCATCGTCCATGTCTACAAAAAACGGGTACCTTCGAAGCATTTCAGGTGAAACCATAGTCCACTCCTCCTGATCGACCAGCGGATTTCCTATTTGAACACCAGCGACTTCTAAGCTGGTAGAAAAGTTAACAATACTGCCGCAATACGTCTACCACTTCACCACGGGCATTGTATATGTTCAACTGCAAGGGCATTTGTCCGGGGAGGGAATGGGTGGCGCAGCCGAAGCAGGGATCGTAGGCCCTGAAGGCCATCTCGATTCGGTTGAGCAATCCCTCGGTGACGATCGTGCCGTTGTGGATCAGGCTGCGGGCTGCTTTGTTGACCGACATACTGATCGGAGCATAGTTGTTGGTGGTGCCCACGATCAAGTTCACCTTCGTAACCACTCCGCGTTCATCTGTCCAATAGTGGTGAGTGAGCGTGCCGCGCGGCGCCTCGACGATCCCCACACCTTCCGTTGGCTTTTCGGTTGGCACAGTGTGGAACTTATCGGAGGTGATTTCGGGGTCGGTGGCCAGCTCCACCCAGCGCTCGGCGGCGTAGAGAAGCTCCACCAGACGCGCCCAATGAATGGCCAGGCGTTGGTGGACGGGTTTTCCGCCCAGCGCAGTATAGAAGCGCTCGTATTCCTCCTGCGCCCTTGGCGTGGCCATTCCGTCCGAAGCGTTCAGCCGCGAAAGCGGGGTGGCCATATAAACCCCGGAATCTTTGCCGTCCACAAAGCCCTTCCACCCGATCTCTTTCAGATAGGGGAATTTCAGGTATGTCCAGGGCTCCACCCGCTCGGCGATCCAGTCCATGTACTCGGCGCCGGCGTACTTCCCAATGCGGTTTCCCTCCGGGTCCACCACGCTGACCTGGCCGTCATAGAAATTGACCTTGTTATTTTCGTCGACGGTGCCGATGGAATAGGTATGGTGGGAATACGCATCTCCCAGGATCATATCGACATAGGCCGGGTTGCCCATGACAATATCATTGAATAGTTTGAGGCTAAACTGGGCGAAATCGACCGCCCAGTGACCCATTGCCTCAATTTCCAGGCGCTGTTCCTCGGTGATGCCCTTGGTCATGCCGCCAGGAATGGAGGTACACGGATGCACCTTGCGTCCACCGATTATTTCGACCACGCTGTGCCCGTATTTTCGCGCCTGGATGACTTTACCAGCGATCTCTTGCCCAACCTTGTGGATTACACCCAGTATGTTGCGCTCTGCAACCGGCGAATCTGGCCCCATGATAAAATCGGGACCTCCCAGCGCATAGAAATGGGTAGTGTGATCGGTGAAGTAAAAAGCGCTGTAAAGGAGCTCGCGCAGTTTCCTGGCCGCAGAAGGAATGGTGACATGATAAACCGCGTCAGCGGCTTTAGCGGCCGCCATGTGGTGCGCCTCAGGGCAAACCCCACAAATGCGGTTTACCAGGATGGGCATGTCTTCTATCGGGCGGCCTACGCAAAAGCGCTCAAATCCGCGCAGCTCAGGGATCTGAAAATACGTGTTGGCAACCTCACCCTGCTCGTCGAGAAAAATCTCGATCTTGCCGTGTCCCTCCAGCCTGGTAATGGGATCAATCGTGATTCGTTGGTTCATTTGTCCTCCTTTGGCCCATCATACCCATTCCAGGCCTGCTTGCTGGCCCGCAGCAAAGACTTGGCCAGGTTGAAGCGGTAGAATTGGCCGGCCGGGTCGGGAATACCATCCAGAATGTGCCCGATTTCCACCGGATCGTTACTGTCGATCACCGAAGCAAATGCCGACATCAGGCGAGCTCCGTAATCGATCACGCCGTCAGCCGGGCCGTAGCAGCCCACGCACTGTGCTGAGGCATTCGGACAGAGCGCGCCGCAGCCGCTGCGCGTGGCAGGGCCATTGCACGGGATGCCCTGTTCCAACAGGCAGAGAGCCGGATCGATCTCCTGCACATTTTGTACCCGCATGAACTTGCGAACCTGTTTTACATTGCGCGTGCGGGGACATTCGTCACAAACGGTCGACAGACCGGCGCCGATGGTCGTGCCGCGCGCCGGTAAAGCACCCTGGCCTTGCAGCGCCTGGACCACCAGGTCGATGACCGCCGCGATCTGGTTCGATTCTGGCGGGCAGCCCGGCATGTAATAATCCACCGGGACGACCTGGTCGAGCGTCCGCAGTACGGGATACAGAGATGGGAGATGAAGCCTGCCTTCTGGAGCTTCCCAATTCGCTTGAGGGCGGATGTTTTGAGGGTTTTCAGTGGTTGGGCTATCAGAATAGCTGTAATCGAGCATTGACTGGATGGATGAAAGGTTAGCCAGTCCCGGGATGCAGCCCTCGCAGGCACAGGAACCGAACGCGACCATGATCTGCGACTTCCGCCGCATCAGGTGGGCCATCTCCACATTTTCATTCGTGCGCATGGCGCCGTTGAAGAGCGTCAAGGTGATGGATTGATCCGGCAGCGCTTCGACATCTTTGACCTTTGCGTCCATGGCCACCGGCCAAAATACCACTTCGAAGGCTGCGTCCACCTCCAGCAACTTTTCGTGAATGTTCAGGACGGCGATCTCACAGCCCCCGCAGGCAGAGGCCCAATACATGCCAAATTTCGGTTTAGCGTTTGTGGTCATGCCGCCTCCTCCATTACGGTCTCTCCGTCGAGGATCGAATCGGGGAGCTTTTCCATCTCCTGCCCGGCCGGCCAGTTGAGCTGCCCCAGCAGGCGCACTTCGTCGATGATTTTAATGACTTCGTCGGTGAACTTCGCTCCTTCCGACGCACTGGCCCAGATCAGCTTGAGACGGCCCGGCTCGATCCCCATCTGATCCAATGTCCTCTGCATCAGCAGGAAACGGCGCAGGGCCTTATAGTTTTGCTCAATATAATGGCAGTCACCCGGATGGCAGCCGGTGATCAAGACGCCGTCGGCTCCGGAGGCAAAAGCCTTGAGCACGAACAGCGGGTCCATCCGACCGGAGCACATCACCCGAATCAGGCGAATGTTGGTGGGATATTTCATGCGCGCCATCCCTGCCATATCCGCGGCCCGGTAGCTGCACCAGTTACAGGTAAACCCGATGATTACAGGCTCAAAAGGTGAATTGGTTTTCGTGGGTTCCATAATCAGCTCCTCAGCTCCTTATAAACCAGCCTCGGCCGGTAGCGCCTGTTCCTGGTCAATCAGCATAAGCCCTTCGATTTGGGCCAGGATCTGCTCGTCACTGAAGCCCGATCCGGCAATCGCTCCAGCCGGGCAAGCAGCCACACAGGTGCCACAACCCTGGCACAGCGCCGGGTTGACCTCGGAAACCATCAGGTCCTCATGGAACAGAATGGCGTGGAAGGGGCACATGTCATTGCAAATGCGGCAGCCAGAACATTTTTCTTGATCGATGGTAGCCCGATAGGGCTCGAGGGCGATCTCACCCTGTTGGATGTATTGAAATACTCTGGCCGCAACAGCAGACCCCTGGGATACACTGGCAGGAACATCTTTCGGACCGACGGCACATCCGGCGATGAAGACACCTTCGGTCATCGTGGCTACCGGGTCCAATTTTACGTGCCGCTCGATGAACCAGCCATCCGTACTGCAGGAGATGCCGAATAACTTGCCCACTTCTTCATAATCGGAGCGCGGTTCAAGCGCCGTAGAAAGAATGACCATATCCACCGGGATGCGGCGCTGTTTACCGACCAGGGTGTCCTCAGCCTGAATGATCAGCTTGCCCTCTTCCCCGGGCAGGCGTGCCGCGTCGGTCACTTCGGCCACACGGCCGCGGACGAACAGTACCCCTTCCTCCAGGTTGCGTTGGTAGAACTCGTCGTAGCTCTTACCGGGGGTGCGCATGTCGATATAGAACTCGTACACATCGGCGCCGGTGCGTTCCTTGACAATATGAGCGAACTTGAGGCTCTGCATACAGCAAATAGCTGAGCAGTAGTTGTTGTATTTGCGATCACGGCTGCCCACACAGTGGACAATCCCCACAGCCTTTGGCGTCGTCTTGCCATCCCTTAAGACGACCTTCCCGCCGGTCGGACCAGCGGAGTTGGAAAGCCGCTCGAACTCCATGCTGGTAAACACGTTTGCCAGGCGGCCATAGCCATACTGTGGGATCCGGCGGGGATCGAAGGTCTGGTAGCCAGTCGCCAGGATAATGTTTCCGACCGGGACGGTGATGAACTCATCTTTTTGGGTAAAATCAATCGCGCCGGGCGGGCAGAATCTTTCGCAGGCCTTGCAGGTGCCCTTCAGGAAATAGGTACAGTTTTCCACGTCAATCACGGGGTATTTGGGCACAGCCTGCGGGAAGGCGGTATAGACCGCTTTACGATAGCCGAGCCCGGCCTCGAAATTGTCGTCGATGACTTTCTTCGGACATTTTTCCGAGCAAACTCCGCAGCCGGTGCACAGGTCGGTATTGATGTAGCGGGCTTTCTTGCGAATCGTGACGGTGAAATTGCCAACGTAGCCGCTAACATCAGTGACCTCACTCCAGGTGAGCAAGGTGATGTTGGGGTGATTTCCGGCGCTGACCATGCGCGGGGTCAGGATGCAAGCCGAGCAGTCCAGGGTGGGAAAGGTTTTATCGAGCTGAGCCATGTGCCCCCCGATGGTGGAATCTCGCTCGACCAGGTAGACGTGCTTGCCGCCATTGGCAAGCTCGAGGGCGGCCTGGATGCCGGTGACTCCTCCGCCTACGACGAGAACGTCAGGATGGATGGGTACGCGCATCGGCTCGAGGGGTACATTATGGCTAACCCGTTTTACGCCGCCTGCGACCACTGCCTTGGCTTTCTCGGTGGCTTTTTGTTTATCCGAATGCACCCAGGAAACCTGCTCGCGGATAGACACCAATTCACACAGGTAAGGGTTTAAGCCGCCATGTTTGGTGGCTTCCCGGAAGGTGGCCTCGTGCAGGTGCGGCGAGCAGGCCGCCACGACCACCCGTGTCAACCCCTCATTTTTAATATCCTTCTCGATTAATTCCTGCCCCAGGCTGGAGCACATGAACTTATAATCGCGCGCCACCACAACGCCGTCTTGCTTGAGCTGCTCGCCTGCCCAGCGATGCACTTCTTCGACGTCCACGGTGCCGGCGATGTTGCTGCCACAATGACACACATAAACGCCAATCCGCTCCTGCGATTTTTGGGGATTGTTTTGGTCGGCCATTATTTCACCTCTTCCTTTCCACCCTGGCGGGAAGAAGATCTGGTCCTGGCAGGCATTTTCGGCATTGGCAGTCCTTCCTCTTTCTTGCGCGGGCGGCGTTCTTCAGGAGCGGGCTCCGCGGGCGGCACCTCAATCCCAATTCGAGCCAGCGCGGTTCGCGCATCAATAAATTCTTTCCCGATCCCCAGCTCCTTGGCAGATTTTCCAAACGCCAGACCCATCAATTGGGTGAAGTACAGGATCGGCACATGATAATTCGTATTGAAATGGCGGTTCATATCCGGCTGGTAAGCATCCAGATTCAGTTGGCACATCGGGCATAGGGTGACGAGGACATCTGCCTTATATTCATCTGCGGTGTGGATCAAGCGGCGGATCAGCTCATATGCGACGGGTGCGCTAATTGAGGGCATATGTCCGCTGCAGCAGTGCGCCCGCAGCGGATAGTCAATCACTTCGGCGCCCAGGGCTAACATAAGCTGTTCCAACAGGTCGGGGTATTCAGGATCGGGAAAACGGTTTTCGTAATCGGGACGGATGATCATGCAACCGTAATAGGAGGCCACCCGCAATCCCGTCAGCGGGTGAACGACTTTACTTTTGATCGCATCGATCCCCACGTCATTGAAGATGACGTCCAGCATGTGGCGTATGTCCAGCGTGCCCGGGTTGTAATGCAGGCCCCCGGCTTCCAAAGCCTGGTTCACCTGGCCTGCCAGGTGGGCATCGGTCCGGAGATAATGCTCGGTCTTGGAAAGATTCAAATAGCAGGCACTGCAAGGGACAGTCATCGTGTGGGTGCCGTTTGACTGTTTTTCGGCCAGAGCCAGGTTACGGCCCAACAAGGCAAATGATCCCAGGCGGTGGATGGAGGTGTACTCGGTTGCACCGCAGCAGTTGTAATCCTGGATCTCTTCGAATTCAATGTCCAGATCGTCCCGGATGGCCATGATGGAGTCGTAATATGAACGGGCATTTCGTTCGAGCGAGCAGCCTGGAAAGAACAGGTATTTTTTCATCGCGATTCCTTTTCGATCTGGTCTGCCCGGTCCAGGATTTTTTGAAGACCTTCCAACCCCTCGATACGGCGGGGGGTCAAGTTCATGCGGCCTTTGGTCAGCATCCCCATGCCCAATTGAGCCAGGCTTGGATATTTTAGAAGGGAGGTGTGGCGCAGACCTTGCCGGGTGGCCAGGCCAAACTCGAACGCCCTGCCATAGTTATAAACGTATTCATTGAAGGTTAGGGACCAATCCGACCAGGGAGTGTTAGGTTGAGTAAATCCCTGGCGGACTGCCATACTTTTCAGGGTGTACATCAGGTCAGTGATGTGCACTTCCTGTGGGCAGCGCACTGTGCAGTAATAACACGATATGCAGAACCAGGCAGTGTTACTGCTGAGCACGGCTTCTCGCATATCTGCCCGAATCATTGCAAAAATGGTTCGCGGGGTGTGATCCATATCTGGGCTTGATGGACAGGAACCGCCACACGTTCCGCACTGGATACACATTTCCAGGCGGGAATCACCCGGCGTGGCCTGCATGACCTCTTCCAGAAAATTAAGCCTGGTTTGCACTCCCTCGGATTGTAAAGTATCACTCAAGGCGCACCTCCTCACATCTATTCAATTAGAAACAAAATGAAAATGTTTCGTATTTGGATGGCTCAGGTCATCAACAATAGTTGAAGCAAGGCGAAATCTATATGGTTGGGCCAATTCATTTCGATTGTGATTTATTTCCCTATCATTATATCCATAATCGCATCGATTGAATATTGACGTTATTCCGTAAAAACTGCTAAAAGTAACCTCTCAATATTCGGGTGCGCCATTGCGCCTGCCGGGTGTCCCGAGACCGCCAATCCAGCCCCCGAGCGCGAATAAAAAATGCGCTGTTTTGGGGCCGCTGTGCATCCCAAAAACAGCGCATTGATCTTGAATGAGCTTACAATAAGAACAGCATCATCTCAATAAAATCCACCGAAAAATATCTGACCGCGAAGACAGGAGCAATGCAATGCAAAAGTGGGAATATTCAATCATCAGGGGATTAACGACTGATTCTGGTTACGTATTGACCAATGTCAATGACGAGTACGTTGCAAAAACAAAAGGTTTTAAAGTTGAAGGTCAGAACCTGGTGGAATATCTCAATCAAATGGGCCAAAACGGATGGGAAATTGTCAGCATGGCTGCCGAAGGTACTTCGAATAAATTCTTGCTCAAACGCCCCATCGAATAACACAATGTTCCAGACTTCCGAAGTCTTTCAGACTTCGGAAGTCTTAATATATCTACAACCCCGAAAAATAGTCCACTTTGATCTGCGCGTCCTTTATCCCCATCCTCCGCAGCGTCTCCTTGAACCCGTCGATCATCCCCACCGGCCCCGACAGGTAGAATACAGAACTTGCGTACCCCGGCGCATAGCGCTTTATCCAATCCGGCGCGATCCGCCCTACCAGCCCCTGCCAGCCCACCGGGATTTTGGCAGGATCGGTCACCGTATAAATGGTGCGGATTCCCAGCTCCTTCTCCGCCCGGTCGAAAACGTCCTTGTAAACGATATCCTCCACCGCTTTGTTGGCGTAGAACAGGGTTATCGGGCGGCGCTGGTGTGTATCCAGCAGGTATTTGAGCATGCTGCGGAAGGGCGTCACCCCGATCCCTCCAGCAATAAAAATGCACCTCTGCCTGGGATCGTGCGGCAGCACGAAATCGCCGCCAAGCTGCGCCGCAACGATCTCCACATCGCCGCCCATCGTGCCCAGCGTGCGCTTGAACGTGCTCGAATTCTTGTAGAACTTCACCCCTAACCTGAGGTCCGGCTCGGTTGGCGCCGAGGCCAGGGTAAAATAGCGCCGGTTGCCGCGGCTGTCAGGGTCTTCGTGCCCCAGCGTCCACTCCATGTACTGCCCGGGAGCAAAGGCAAGCTTTCTCGACGGTGCGAACACGAATTCGTAGGTGTCCGGCGCGATCCTCGCCCGCTGCTTTAAGGTAAGCACCAGCCTGGTCTTGGGGCTCACGGCGTAAGAGAACACGTTGCCGATTAACAAAGCCAGCTCGGGCGTCGTGTAGAACGAGCCCAAGTGCAGCACCGGGGCGAACAATGCCCCCACCAACGCGCCATATATCATACGCAGCTGGTGCGTCGGCGGCGCGGTCAGCGGCTCGGTCACCATTATCGTGGCAAAAAATACGAAGGGTGAGTAAAGCAGCAGACGCTGCAGCCCGTTCAGCAAGTCCGAACCATTCACCAGCGAGGCCGCCATCACCATCACCGCTGCGCCGCCCATAAAGCTCAGCACCAGGTCGGCGCGGCGCAGCTTGCGCATCACCAGCAGCCCGCCGATCAGCACAAAGGGCAGCATCTGGGCGTCGCCCACCCACCAACTTGCCGATTGGTTGATAGCAAAATAGGTAACCGCCACACCGAACGCCACCGGGTTAAAGGGATGCTTCCCCTGGAACGACAGCACGTATTTGGAGGCCATCGCCAGCACCGACGCCCACCCCAGGAACCACAAGTCGTTGTAGGATTGCAGCGGAGTGATAATCAGGGCCAATATCAGCGCCGAGATGTACGCCGATTCGACGTTCGTCGGCACTCCAAATGTGCGCCCAAAGACCCAGTTTGTAAACGCGCAGGCCGCCAGCAGCACGCTGGTCGAAAAAAGCAGGGCATAAGGGTCGTAAGCCAGCACGCCGGCGAAACTGAGCACGACCGCCGCCGCCAGCAGGAAGATCAGGTAGTAAAGCACCAGTCGGTACATCGTGATCCGGTTGAGAAAGGCATCGATGGATTTAAGCATTGGAAATGTACCTCGAAAAACCGCGCGTGAAGGTCGCCCGCCGGTCCGTGTCGATCATGTATCCTTCGAATCCTTCCAGGCCGGCGATGAAGCCAATGCCGTTCCGGCCCATGGCGAACGCCGCCGTGGCATAACAGTCCGCCTGGTAAACATCCGGCCCGATCACCGTCAGGCTGACGATGTCGGCAATTTGCTCGCCCGGCGCCTTGGGGTTGTAAATGTGCTGGCCGCGCAAGTACGTGCCTGAGGTCGCCACCCCGCGCCCGCTGACCGCCAGCACCTTGACGATTTCGTCCGGTTTGAACGGGCTGCGGATGCCCACCCGCCATTCCTGCCCCTGGGCGTTCTTCCCGGCCGCTTGAAAGTCCCCGCCTGCTTCGACGTAGTAGTTCTCAAATCCGCTCTGGCGCACAATCTCCGCGGCGTTGAAGACCGCCCAGCCTTTCACCAGCCCCGATGGATCGCAGGAACCATCCCGCTGAATGTCGAAATAGCCGTCCGTCTTCTGCTTGAACTCCTCTGCCAGCTTGAACACGGTGCGCATGTCGTCGCTGACTTCTTCCGGCGCCAATTGCCCGCGGTTGAAGCGCGAGATTTCGCTGTTTTCTTTATACGTGCTGAACTTTTCATCGACGTATTCGAAATAGCGGAACACTTGCTCGAACACGTCCTCGCTAACGCTGGGGTCAACGATTTCCAGCGTAACAGGCATCCCCATGATGATACGCGTCTGCTTCATGGTTAGCTGTGGGCGTTGGCCAGCGCATTCTGCAGCGACATCATAAATGCTTCGCTGGTCAGCGTGGCGCCGGTGATGATGTCGACGTTGGCGCTCTGCGCCTGCACGGCTTCCTGCTGCAAGTACGGCACAGCCAACGAATTGATGCGCACAGAGGTCCGCCGGTCGTTGGGATATTCCAGGAACTGGACGGATTTGATCTTTCCGCTCTGGATGACAGCCTGCACCTGCACCAGCCCATACAGCGCATCCACCTCGGGACCCTTATACGTCCCATCCTTATACATTCCCTGTGAGGCAGGCGGGACGGTTGCCGTCGGCGGCGGCAGGGTGGGGATCAAAGCTTGCTGGGGCACGTCCGTCGGTGCGTCCGTGGGCGGGAGCGTGGGAGCCAGGTCGAGTTGGTTCTGGCCATTGGCCGTGGAGGGGTCAGGCGGCGTGGGGGTGAATTCCTGCCCCACTTGCTGCTGCACTCCCGGTGTCGGCGAGATGATACTGATGGCCGCGTCCGTGCCAGTAAAGGGCCGGTGAGCGGCATAAAGTATGAAGGAAAACACTACGAAAGCGGACAGCGCCAGCTTTCTCAGCGTCCGCCCCAGGTTAAAGGATTTATGGGTTTGGCGATGGGTAGTCATACGTTCATCCTCATTCATCCCATAAGATAACAGAAGAAGATGAATATTGGATGAATTATGACCGATTTATTGTATTCTGATTGAGACAGGAACGATTGCCCGAACTCGAGTCCCCTTGCCCGGATTTGAATCGATTTGTAAATCCCCACCCACTGCCACGGCTCGTTCGTACGAGCCCACCAGGCCAAAGTGCCCCTTCAGCGCCAGGTCGCTCAAACAGCTCGGCACGACGAACCCCCCGCCGTCATCGGCCACTTCGAGCTCAGCTTTTTCTGCTTGTTGGATAACTGAAATGCCGATTTTTCTGGCTTTTGCGTGGAAAGCAATATTAGCCATGGCCTGCTGGTAGATCCGGTAAAGCGCCAGGCGTGACCGCTCGGGAAATTCGGCCAGATCCGTTATTTTATCGATGGTCAGGTCCAGCTCGGGATGGTTCTTCTGAAAATCACGGGCGTGGGAACGAATCGCATCTTCGAGGTTGAAAGGTGCCAGGGAAGACGAGCGCAGCTCTTTGCACACTTCGCGCAGCGAATCGACCACCTGGCTGATCGCCCCCTGCAGGTTGGTCAGCGTCTCCTCCTCTCCGAACGATTCGGACTTTCCAATCATCAAATACGTGATTCCCAGCAAGTCTTGGATCGGGCCGTCGTGGATTTCCTGGGCCAGGCGCCGCCGTTCCTGCTCGACGCTTTCGATCAGTTTGCGGCGCGCATCGATCAGCTCTTCAGTACGCTCGTCGACCATCATTTCCAGTTTCTCGTACGCCCTGCGCAGTTCCTTCTCGTAGCGTTTTTGCTCGATTGCATAACGGATGGAGCGTTCCAGCACATCCGCATTGATCTCGGCTTTGGAAAGATAATCCGAAGCCCCCGCTTCCATTGCAGTCAGGTCCACGTCGTAGCTGCCACGTCCCGTGAGCAGGATAAACGGCATGTGCTGGCAGTGCGTCTTCGCCTCACGGATCAGTTCCAGCCCGCTGCGGCTTCCGAGCTGGTAATCCACCAGCACCACATCGAAAGCATCGTCCTCGATTATCATCAGGCCGTCTTCGTAGGCATTCGCCCACTTCAAGCTGAAATGACCGCTTTTCGCTTGAGAGAGCCAGGTTTTTACGAGAAAGAAATCCTCCTGATCGTCTTCGATCAGTAAAATTCTCCAATTCGCATCATCCATACATTCTTATCCTTTCAGCTTCTCTGCTTAATCGGCATTGTTACGATAAACTTCGATCCCTCTCCGAGCACACTTTGAGCGGTAATGGTTCCCTGGTGGCGTTCGACGATCTTCTTACAGATTGCCAGGCCCATGCCGGTGCCTTCATATTCGCCGCGGCCATGCAGTCGTTCGAACGGCATAAAAATCCGTTCGATGTATTTCAAATCAAAGCCGATGCCGTTATCTTTTACTTCGATTTGAGCGTAACCGCCTTCTTCGTCCTTCTGCAGATCGACAACCCGGCAGGACACCTGCACAACCGGAGGCGTACCTGGGCGCTGGAATTTAAGCGCGTTGCCGACCAGGTTTTGCAGCAGTTGGCGCATCTGGGTCAGGTCCGCCTCTATACAGGGCATATTGCTCACCTCGACGTGTGCCATTGAGCGTTCGATTTGCACCTCAAAACCGGATAGAATTTCTGCCATCAGCGCCTTCAGATCCACCTGCCTGAAAGGTTGGGCCTTGGTCGTCACCCGGGCGTAATTGAGTAAAGACTCGATCAAATCCTGCATGCGTTGGACCGCGCTGTGCATTCTGTCGAGGTAATCCTTTTCCTCCTCGTCGAGCCTGTCTTTCATGTGGGCTTCGAGCAGGTCACCGAATGCCTTGATCTTGCGCAGCGGCTCCTGCAGGTCGTGCGAAGCGATCACTGCAAAGTCTTGCAGTTCGTGGTTGCTGCGCTCCAGTTTTTGAGCGTACGACTTCGCCAGGCTTTCCGTTTCACGCAATGCGTCTTCGTCGTGCTTGCGCGTGGTAATATCGAGGGTCATCGCCATCGCTGCCAGGGCTTCGCCGTTTTCATCCACCAGCGGCAGGTACTGCGACCAAAGGATACGCCCGTTAAATTCAGTTTCAAATGACATGAACTCACCAGCCAGGGCGCGTTTAAAGCGATCCTCAGCCAGGGCTGCATGTTCCACGCTCAAAGCCTCGTAAATGGTACGGCCTTCCATCTTTTCCCGAGATAAGCCAATCCGTTCGACGATCTCTCCCTCGATGGCCAGGTAGCGCAGCTCATGGTCCACTACAAAGACCGCCCCGTCGGGGAGGCTGCGGGCAATTGCCCGGTACAGCGCCTCGCTGCGGTGCAGGGCCTCCTCGTTCTTGCGCTTTTCGGTCACGTCGTGGAACACCATCACCACGCCCAGCGTGTTGCCGGCTTTATCCTTGATCGGGGCGGCGCTGTCCTCGATGGGGATGAAACAGCCTTGCCGCGAGACCAGGACGGTGTGGTTAGCCAGGCCAACCATAAGGCCATGTTGGAGCACTTTTACGACCGGGTTTTCTGCCGGTGTGTGGGTCTGTTCGTTGAAAAGCGGGAAGACCTCTTCCATCTTCAGGCCTGCAGCTTCCAGGTTATTCCACCCAGAAAGCTTTTCGGCCACCGGGTTGAGGTAAGTGATTGAGCCATCGGCATCCGTAGTGATGACCGCGTCGCCGATGCTGGCAAGGGTGGTGCTGAACCATTCGTGCTCTGCCGCAATCCTGGATTCTGCAATCTTGCGATCGGTGATATCCATAAAAATACTGCCCAGCAGGCCTTCGCCGGCGCTGAAATGGTGTACTTCATACCAGCGCTGATGCACCTCGGCATAATTCTCGTTACGCACTTCTTCGCCGGTTCGGAAGACCTCATCGCAAATACCCAACCAATACTCCTCTGCGTCCGGCCACAACTCTTTCCAGGTCTTGCCGACGAAATCCTCGCGCTTTAACCCGTTGGCGACTTCGGCACTGGGGTTGGCTTCCAGCACCAACAGATCCACCAGCTTACCCTTCTCATCGAAAATGG
The DNA here is from genome assembly GCA_002298885.1 of Anaerolineaceae bacterium UBA700. The sequence continues at coordinate 2,908 of DBMK01000244.1, read as the reverse complement.
CCTGGTTAAGGGTGAAACCTTCTTTTACCGAATTGAAAAGGGTCCGGTATCGCTCTTCGATCTTCTGTCGCCCTTGTTCGGCCCGGATGCGTAAGGTGATATCGCGCCCGTAGATATTGGCGTAACCTTCGTCCATCAATGGAACGACGGAAATGGCGTAAAAAATCCCGTCCAGGCAGACGTCCTGATCAATTTCCTCGCCCTTCGTTGCTGCCCGCTCGACGAGGCCCATAAGCGGGCCGGTAAGCGTTTGGCCGACTGTGCAGCGCCAGGCCGGCAGCCTCACTGCCGGCGGATTGCTATACAGGATGGCGCCGTCGAAAGCCACGCGCAGGACCGGATTCGGGTTCTCATCAGGCAGGCGCGCCAGCCATTTGATCCGGTCCTGAATCTCGCTCAGCGCTTTCTCTCTGAGTTTCAGCTCGGTAATATTCCGGTTGGATTCGAGCACAAGTCGCCGCCCGCCGATCTCGATCAGTTGCTGTCGACTTTCGACGACAACCTCGTGCCCGTCCTTAGTCCGGTGGCGCAGCTCACCCGTCCAGGACCCTTGCCGGGACAGTACCGGAATAAAAACCTTATAAGGGTCGGGACGCGTACTTAACAATTCGTGACTGGATTGCCCAATTGCCTCTTCCTTGCTGAATCCATAAAGGGCTTCGCAGCCCCGGTTCCAGTTGATAATTCCGGCATTAAAATCCCAGCTAAAAATCGGCTCAAAGGACATATCGACTAGCTGGTTCTGAAGTTCGAGCTTGATCTCGGCTTCCTTGCGTTCGGTGATTTCTGTCACCAGCACGGCGAACTGGCCTTCGGCCGGGCGGAATGCGTAGGCTTCAAAATATTGGTGAAAGGCTTCCGAATAGCTGCTGTGATAGGCCGGTTCCCCGGATTGCTCCACCTTGCTGAAAACCTCCACCCACTCCGGCTTAAGCTTCGGCACCAGCGTCCTGGCTCGACTGCCGATAATTTTTTCACGCGGTAGGCCCATGATCCGCTCGAAGGCCGGATTTACGTCAAGATATTCGTAATCGCAAGGCTGACCGTCCTTGTCGTAGATGATGTGCGCCAGGTAGAAGCCTTCCTGCATGCTGGCGAACAGCGTCCGGTAGCGTTGTTCACTGGCGCGCAATTTCTCATCTACCTGCTTGCGTTCGGTCACATTCATGAAAAGCACGGCAAATTGGTACGGCGCCGGCCGGTAAGCGTACACCTCATAGTGTTGTTTAAGGGATGGTGAATAATTTTCAAAATGCACCGGATTTCCACCGAGAGCAACCGCTCCGAAGGCTTCGATCCAATGAGGATCGTCGTCCGGCAGAACCTCTTTGAGTCGTTTGCCAATCACGTCCTCACGCTGGAGCCCGGTCAATTTTTCGAAGGCCGGGTTTACTTCGAGGAAACGGTAATCACACGGCTTCCCCTGTTCGTCGCAAATGATCTCGTGCAGCCCAAATCCTTCTGTCATTCCGTCAAACAGGGAACGGTAATGCTCCTCACTCGAACGGAGCGCCCCCTCCGCACGGATGCGCAACTGTTCCTGGTCCAGGGTATCCAGGGCGTAAGAAATATCCGCGCTGAGCTGTTCGAGGAGAGCCACGCGCTCGCCGTCGAAGGCATATGGCTCGGCAGAATACAGGGTGAAAGCGCCATACGCTTTTCCCTGGCGGTGCAAGGGAAAAGCAGCCGACGACCGGATTCCATACTTCAAGGCCTTTTCGCGCCAGGGCAAGGTTGCCAGATTGGTGTCGAAATCAGAGTTGATTACCGTCCGGTCCTCACGGATGCAGGTCCCCGTCGGTCCTTTGCTCAGCTCTCCAACAATTTCTATCTGTATCTCGCCCAGGTATTCGGATGCCGACCCGCATCTGGCCACAGGGACTACCTGGTGTCCCCTGATTTCCCCAATCCACACCACCGGGAATCCACCTTCGGCCACAATTTCGCACACATTCGAGAGCAAGGCGTTCGTATCGTGGGTGCGCACGATGGTCTCATTTACCTTGCTGAGCATGGCGTACAACCGGGAAAGACGCTCGAGTTGGGCGTTGGCGCTCTGCAGCGCGGTTGTACGCTCGGCGACCCTGGCTTCCAGCCCTAGCTTTGCGTTTTTTAACTCCTGGTTGGTCAGGGCTAATTCCCGAGTCCTTTCCTCCACCCGCTTTTCCAGTTCCTCGTGCGCCTTTTTCAGAGCTATCTCGCCTTGCTTGCGCTCGATGGCATAGCGCAGGGAACGATCGAGCAGAAGCGGATTCACTTCGGTTTTGGTAAGATAGAGGGTTGCACCGGCCTGCATGGCCTCGATATCAACCTCGTAGCCGCCGCGGCCGGTCAATAAGATCAACGGGGCAGGGTAATCTTTTGCTACAACCTCACGGATCAGGTCTAATCCGGTATGTTCGCCCAGGTCATAATCGATCAGCACCGCGTCAAACAGCTCGGATGCCAATGCACTCCGCCCATCTTCCATTGATGCGGCCCACTTAAAATGTACTTCCTTGCCATGAGCCATGGCAAGCATCTCACGGGTCAGCAGGTAATCGTCTTCGTCGTCGTCTACAAGTAGCACTTTCCAGATAATTTTCTCGACCATAGCGCCGTGCCTCACCAAGCAGACTGAAACTAATCCTCTGGACCCCGAACCCACATGAGAAACAAGCGGCGATAGAAGGTCAAATGGTAAGTGGGCCGCAAGGGAATTTTTATTTGGCTTTGAAAACCTGAATCGGGCTATACCCTTAATATTAAATCATTAAATTAGCGTGAAAAACGCTCTTTTTCATTATAAAGGATAGCATTTTGTCAGAAAGTGATAAGCGTCTTAAACTGGCGCATTTAAGTCACAGCATGACCTTAGCATAATAAATCGAGGTCTGGTTGGCGGGGCTTCGCCCTGCCAACCAGACCT
>DBMK01000289.1 GCA_002298885.1 Anaerolineaceae bacterium UBA700 | reverse complement strand
CCATATTTTTATTTAAGTTCGATGATCCCTTTTTGCATGGCCAACGTGACCGCCTGGGTGCGGTCGTTGACGCCCAGCTTGGTGAAAATGTGGATCAGGTGAGATTTGACCGTGGCCTCGCTGAGGTGCAGGGCGCGGGCGATCTCCTTGTTGCTGGCGCCTTTGGCCACCCAGGTNNAGCACGTCCAGCTCGCGCTGGCTGAGGGCGCTCTCGGCAGGCGCGCGCAACTGGCCCATCAGGCGGGAAGCGACCGTGGGAGAGAGGTAGCTCTGCCCAGCGGCGGTGGAGCGGATGGCACGATACAGCTCCTCGCGCGGGGCATCCTTCAGGATGTAGCCGGTGGCCCCGGCCTCGATGGCGCGCAGGATTTCGGCGTCGGTGTCGTAGGTGGTCAGCACCAGCACGTGGGCCGCGACCTGGCTGGCGCGGATGCGGTTGGTTGCCTCCACGCCGTCCATCACCGGCATGNNGGCATGCGCAGGTCCATCAGCACCACCTGCGGGGCCAGGCGCCCGGCCTGGTCCACCGCCTGCTGCCCGTCCTGGGCCTCGCCCACCACCTCGAACTCGGACAGGCCGCTGAGCATGCCCTTCAGGCCATCCCGCACCACCGGGTGGTCGTCCACGATCAGAATACGAATCTTTTCAGCCATGTTCTCAGTCCCCCGCTTTCGTCCCATCCTCATTCGAGCCGAGCGGAAGCGCCACGACAACGGTTGTGCCCTCGCCGGGGGCGCTCTCGACCTGCAGGCTGCCGCCGAGCTGAGCGGCGCGTTCCTGCAGTGCCATTAAGCCGTAGCCCTGCTCCGTGCCGGCCTGCAGGGCGGCGCCGGCAGGCTCAAAGCCCACTCCGTCGTCCTGCACGTCCAGGATGACCTCGTCATCCATGTAGGTCAGGGTCAGGTTCACCTGGCCGGCGCGGGCGTGCTTGCGTACGTTGGCTAGCCCTTCCTGGGCCGCCCGGATAAGGGTGGCCTCGATGGGGGCGGGCAGGGGGTCGGCTTTACCGGTCACTTCCAGGTGGGCCGGCAGGCCGCTCTCCTCGGACCAGCGCATGGCCACGCGCTGCAGGGCCTGGGCCAGCGGCTCGTGGCGGGCCACGTCCGGGCGGAGGGCCCACAGCGTTTGGCGGGCCTCACCCAGGCTCTGGCGCGCCGTCTGGCGGGCCTGATCGATGTGCTTGCGCGCCGCCGGAAGGTCGCCCTCCAGGAGCTGGTCGGCGGCCTCCAGGTGCATGACAACGCTGGTGAAGCCCTGGGCCAGGGTATCGTGGATCTCGCCGGCCAGGCGCTGGCGCTCTTCAAGCACGCCGGCCTGGCGCTCGGCTTTGGCCAGCTCAGTGCGCGCCGCCTCCAGCTCTTCGATCATGCGCTGCTTCTCACGGTTCTGGCGGAAGATGGCGTCGATGTACAATCCCAAAAGGACCGTAAAAAAGGCTGAGATGGTGAAGCTAATGAAGATGGGCAGGCTGTCCGGGCCGATGCCGCCGCTGAGCCCAGCGATGCGCCAGGCCAGGGCAAAAGAGAGCATGACCACCAACGGGATGGCCCAGCCGACGATCATAGAAGCGAATGCAAGGCCGTAGAAGCTGAAGCTGATCATCAGGAAGGCAGGGTGGATCCAGGACAGGCCGATGGCGCAGCCGATAGCCAGGATGAACGAAACCCCTTTGATCCAACTGTCGCGGGCAAAGCGGTGGTACTGGACGACGAACAGCCAGTACCAGGCTCCCCAGGCCGCAGCCAAAACCACGCCGGCTGCTTTCCAGGCCGGCGTGATCGATTTATCCAGCAGCAGAAAAGCCACCCCCACGGCAAGCATCAGCCCGGCCAGCACATTCCAGATCCTGGGATAGATCTTGACCATGCTCAGGCCAGAGCGGAACTCAGAGGAGGGCGGCTTCCTGTCCATACGATTATTGTATCACCGGGCTTTTATTCCCATTTGAAAAAGCGCACCGAGACCAGCACGCCCAGCGCCATGAAGCCGAGCAGGGCCAACACGGCGGTCAGGTCCCAGCCCTTGCCCAACCACAGGTCGTGCAGCAGGTTGACGCTGTAGGTCAGCGGCAGGGCCTTGGCGAAATCGTTGACCGCCTGGGGCAGGAACTGGCTGGGGAAGGTACCGCCCGACAGGAACATCATGGGGTAGAAGACGATGAAGCTGACCGCCCGCACGGCGTTGGCGCGGCGCACCAGGCTGGCGATGGCAAACCCTACGGCGTACAGGCTCAGGCTGCTCAAGAGGATGCCCAGCAGGACGCCCGGCCAGGTGGCCGGCAGGGTCACGTGGAAGGCCAGGACGCCGGTCAGCACCAGCAGGGCCATGCCCAGGAGGGAGACGGCCAGGTTGGTGATCAGCTTGGAGCCGAGCACCCGGCCGATGCGGAGCGGGGTGGCGCGCAGGCGGCGCAGCACGCCGAGCTCGCGCTGGATGGAGAGGTCCATGGGCAGGCTCATGAAGGCGGTGGTGCCGATGACCAGGGCGGCGATGTAGCCCGGGACAGAGTAATCCATGGAGCCGTAGCCATCGAACACGGCGGTGGGCTGGTTGCCGTAGATGACGCCGAAGAGCAACAGCATGAGCACCGGGAAAACCAGGGTGAAGAAGCTGGCGATGAAATTGCGCAGGTAGAGCTTGATGTCGACGTAGGTTAGTTTCAATAGTGATTCCATTTTCGTTTTTCCTTTCTACTTATTTTGACCTAACCCCCCGGCCCCCTTCCCTGACCCTTACAGGGTGCTTCGCGAAGGGAAGGGAGAGAAGTTCTTTCTGGAGTTTTTGGCGGATCTTTCCGCCAAAAACTCCAGAAAGGATCACTCCTGCACTTTATTTATCCGAATGACGACCACGGTGGCCATGACGCTGTTGGGGACGATGACCTGGTTATCTTCGTCGTCGCGCAGCAGGGTGTAGCCCAGGGTGAGCGCCTCGATTTTGGCGGTCATCAGGCCGCGGGGCGTGGTCAGTTGGACCCGGTCGCCGATCCGGAACGGGCGGTAAAGCAGCAGCGCAAAACCGGCGATCAGGTTACCCAGCGTGCTTTGGGCCGCCAGGCCGATCACGATCGAGGCGATGCTCACACTGGCCAGCAGTGCGGTGCCCAGGGCGCGCAGGGGCGGCACCAGTTGTGCGTAAGGATGACCACAACGATGAAGACGGTCACCTGCAGCAGTTGGTCGATGAAGCGGAACCCGGTGGGGTCGCTGGCGCGGCTCATACTGCGGCGCATCAGCAGGTGGACCAGGCGGGAAGCCAGGAAGGCCGCCGCCAGGAAAACCACGGCATAGACGATGGCCCCCGGCAGCGTGGCCGGGTTGATGTAATCTGTGAAGGTGTAAATAATATCCTGCACGAAGTAATTATATTTGAATTATGGTTATTACGGCGGCGCATTGCGCCGCCGGAATAACCATAAAATTTCTATTTCGTGAATTGAAACGTATCCAGGACGTGCTGGTAGGCGGCCGATTCGTCGGCGTCGGCGCCCAGGTTTGCGCAGAACGGACCGGACGTGTAGCCGATGGACAGGACCACCGGGTCGTGCTTGACGAAGGTGACCGTCCCGTACTGCCCGGTGCTGACGGACTGGTATGCAACGTTGATGGCCCTGGCGCCGGCGATGCTGCCGATATCCTGGTTGCCGCGCATCCAGTCCTTGCCGGTCAGGTACTGGTTGGTGAAATCGTCCAGGCTGAGGTTGCCGGCTTGAAGGACGTCCACCCGGATACGCGCCCCCAGGGTGATGCTGCTGCCCAGGTCCTTGACCCCGCAGGCCGATTTGAAGTTGGGATCGTCGTAAATGGCGGGGTAGTCGAAGGAAAAACGGTAGGTCAGGTTGTGGTAGGTGATGTAGCCGTTGCTGGAAGGCGGGCGCGTAACCGCCAGGGGATCGAGCGTGACGGTGGGCGCGGCGGTGGGGATGCTCGTCTCCGCCGGGCGCGGCTGGCCCGAACAGGCCGCAAGGATGACTGCGCTCAGCATCACCGCAAAAAGGAAGGAGCGATTCACCCCTGCATTATAACAAGCTTCGAATGACCTTTTTGAGGCGGGCGCGCTGGGCGGGGGGGGTAAAAAGTGGGCCCGGCTGGATTCGAACCAGCGACCAAGCGGTTATGAGCCGCGCGCTCTGCCGCTGAGCTACGGGCCCAGAGCACAAAAAAATTATATCATGAGAGGAGAGAAGTGGTTGTTTTCGGCTGCGAAGCAGCCGAAAACAACCACTAATTCACTCCTACAGCTTCTATCCAATGGGGGATATCGTAGGCCAGGTTCCAACCGAACCAATACACTACACCTGCGAGCGCCAGGACGAGGGCGGCGGCGGCCAGCCGAAGCCAGCGCTTTTGGGCCGATTTCCAGGCGGCGTAGAGCCGCTCCAGAGGCGTGACCAGGGTCGAAAACAGGGGCAGCATCACCGGCAGCCAGTAGTGGTCCGGCTTGGGGGCGACGAAATAGAAGAGGTAGAGGGTGAGCGGGATGCACCAGCTCAGGATCAGCAGGTGCAGGTCGCGGCGCGGGCCCCAGATGCAGCCGGCGACCAACCCGGCAGCCAGCAGGAGCAGCAGGGGCGTTGGGCCGTACATGTGGTTAAGGGTCCACCCCCAGAACTGCGGCCCCTTTTGGTAGGTCGCCGGGTCGCCCTGGGTGTAGCCGACGTCGATCTCGTGCTGCTTATCGGCCTGGACGCGCACCAGCTTTTCGCGCTGGCTCTGGTAGAACAAAAACGGGTTGCTCAACACGATCACAGCGCTCATCAGCGCCACGAACGCCAGGCCGGCGACGGCGGCGCGCCGCAGTGCAAAGAACTTCTTCACGATCCCCACCAGCAGGTAACCCGGGATGGTTAGGAAAAAGAAAAACCCCTGCAGCTTGATGGCGCTGGCAAGGCCGCAGAAAAAAGCCGCCAGTAAGAAGCTGCGCCCCAGACGCAGGCGGTCGCGCTGCAGGAAGAAGATCGTCAGCGCCACTGCCAGCACAGTCATGGCGTCCGGGTGCCACCATTGGATGTCCTGGCGCACGACGCCGGGGATGGAAAACAGGAACAGGGCCAACCCAGCCGCCAGCAGCGGCCGGCGGAAGCGGGTCTGCAGGTAGACCAGCACGCCGATGGTGAGGATCATTGGCAGCACGCTGATGGCCTGGCGCAGGATGAGCAGGTTGAGCTGGGTGTTGGCGAAGAAGCTTTGGCCGGAGAGCAGGCGCAGCGGCAGCAGGCTGAGGAAGGAGGTCAGGTAGAACGGGTAGCCGTAGTGGTAATCACCGTAGATGATCATGCGCCAGGCGAAGTCGTGGATATCCTTGCTCGGCTCGAGCATGTGCACCACGTAAGGATAGGTGATGGCCTCGTCGCCGGAGATGAAGTGCCCCGTATCCATGGCCCCGCGCAAATTGGGCGGGATCATGATAAAGAACATCAAAGCGCCCATCCCGGCAACAATCCAAAAGCTCAGGCGAAATTTACGCTTTTCCTGCATGACGGATTTTTTTCACCACTGAGGCACTGAGGGCACTGAGAAAAACCTCCTTTTTTAAAAAGGTTTTCTCAGTGCCCTCAGTGCTTCATTGGTAAAACTCATTTGCTTATTTCCTGCTCGGCAATTTTGAGGACGACGTCGTCAGTGGAGAGGACGTTGGCAGCGGTGATGGGGACTTTGAGCGTCGGCTGGACGCCGGTGCCTTCGAGGAAGAGGCTGCCATCCGGCAGGGTGATGCGCCCGGTGGGCACCTGCAGGCTCATCCCGTCCGGCAGTTGGAACTGGCCGCGCGCCACCTCGGCCTCCGTGCCGCTGGTGGGATACATGCCCACGATTTCCATCCCCGGCACCTGGCTGAAGCCGTAGGCCTCCTGCTCGCAGGCGCTGGCGCAGGCCTGGTCGACCAGGAGCACCATTTTCTTGAAGCTGTACTGCTCCTGCATAGGGGTGAATTTATCCCGCGGCCCGTCGGCCTGGAACTTGCCGCTCTCGTTGCTATAATACTCGGTCTGTCCTAACAAAATAGTCTTATTGGTCAGGAAGCCCGCCAGCCCAAGCGGATTGCCGCCGGAGTTGACCCTCAGATCGATGATGATCCCCGGCACCTGGTTGTTCTCGAAGGTCTGCAGGGCGCGCTCGAACAGGCGCAAGATCAGGTTGAGGTCATCGAAATTCGAGTTTACTTTGACGTACCCAATTCCACTGGGGAGGATCTTGAACTCTACCGGCAGAGCGTTCGAGTCGGCGTTGGCGGTCGGATCGGTGGCAAAGAAGCTTTGCACATCCGGCGCGGCGCTCAGCGATACGGTTTGGGCGGCCTGGCCGGGGTTCTTGAATGTAACATTGACCTTCGAGTTCCGGCTACCGCGGGTCAACAACTGCGCCTGTTCGTAGCGCCGGCCGACGTCGGTGGAAGACGGGCTGAGCGGGGCTACGGCGCTGATCGCATCCTTGACCGGCGTATCGTTGTAGGAGATGATCTCCGCCCCGGCTTTCATCCCGGCTGCCTGCGCCGACCCGCTGGGGTTGACGTAGGCGGCAATCGTGCTGCCGTCATCCAGCTCGCGCACGGCAAACCCGTAACCGTAGATCAGGCGCGCCCTGAGGTAATCGGTCCCGACTGTGCCGCCGCTCAGGCCTACGTGCCCATCGTGGAAAGCCAGGGTGAAATCGTGCATGGCCAGGTAGAAGGCGTTTGGGTCGTTCTTGGCTTCAGCGTCTTTGATGCGCGGCATCAGGTCGGCGTACAGTTTATCCCAATCGGGCTGCTTGCCGGCGATGCCATTGAAGGCATATTCCTTGCGGATGATATCGAAGGATTGTTGAAAAGCCTGGCTAAAGGATGATTTGGAGAAATCCTTGAGGGCGATGTCCTTCGGCTCGTAGAGCGTCACAAGCTCTTCCCCCCTGCGGCCGATGCCGAACGGTTTGGCGTCCAGGTTGATCACCGAATAGCCGGCCGGCAAAGGTCCCACGGGGTCGTCGGCGGTGAAAAGCAGGCCGTCCGGGCCAAAACCGGTGGGGAAGAGCTGCTTATCGTCCGGAGCCCACACCACCAGCTTGCCGCCGGTGACTTCGTCCTTATTCTCTGGGTCGGTCACCATCGAGGTCAGGTAATTCGGCCAGCCGGTCGAGCGGTCGTCGCCTTCGGCGAACGGACCGCCGGCAACGTTGGGTTGGTAGGAAACGGCAAAGATCTGCACACCGGTATCGTTCTGATTGCGGTGACTGACGTCGTTGAACGTGCCCTCTGGGTGGAGGGGCAGGTCGAGCTGGAAGGTACCTTTCTTGTTAGCCGTATCCAGCTTCATGTACCCCAGTACCTGGCCATTGACCGGCAGCTCCCAATCCTTGTTGCGGATGACGAAGCCGTGCATGTCGTCCAGGGCTACGGCCTGTTCGACGAAATAGCGCTCCAAAATGGTATTCGTATAGCTAAAAGTGCCATTGATCCGGTAGGTCTGATCTCCGACCGGCGGCGCGACGACCGGGGCAAGGGTTGGCGATTCGGTAGGAGCGGCGGCGGCCTGGGTGGGGGTTCGCAGCGCGGCCGCAGTCGGCGTCGGCGTTTCCGGCTGTGGAATGCTGATGGCGCAGGCCATGCTGACCGTCGCCAGGATCAATACCAGGGCGAGTATGCGGAAAGTTGGGTTTTTCATCCTGATCTCATTTCTCCAAATAGCGGTAGCCACGGCCGGGGATGGTTTGGATTCTTTTGGGGGAAGAAGGATCTTCTTCGATTTTTTCACGCAGGCGGCGGACGAGCTGGGCCAGGCTGTCGTCGCGCACGCCTTTGAGGAAGATGCGGTCCTCAGGCCACACGGCGCGGATCAGCTCGTCCTTTTCGCACACCCGGGCGGGGTGAGCCCGAAAATAATCGAGCAGCAACAGCTCTTTGGCCGTCAGGTCCGGTTCATGCGCTGCGCTGCGGCGAGCCGGGCGATCGTCCAACAGCGGCACGCCTTGCAGCCGGCTGAGGGCGAGCATTTCCAACGTGGGCTCGTCGGCCCAAAACTCGGCCAGGCGCAGCTTCACTGCCGGGTGGCGGCAGAGTTCGGCCGGGTCCAGCGGCGCGCCGTCGGCGACCGCCTCGCACACCGCCCGCAGCCAGGCCGGGTAGCCCCCGCTGAGGCGCAGGATGCCGTCGAGGGTGGCCGCGTCCCATTCCAGGCCGCGGCGCCGGGCGTAGCTGGCCGCGCTCCAGCGCCCATCCTGCGCCGAGAGCGGACCGAGCCATAGAGTGTGGGCGAAGAACAGCTCGGCCAGCTCGGAACGCGCATCCGGCGGGCGTCGGGAGGCGATCACGTACGTCAGGTCGTATTTATGCTCATCGCGCAAAGAGCGCAGGTTGCCGCCGATGGAGGGCACTATCGCATCCGGCAGGGCGTCGAAGCGGTCGAACAGCAGGCACAGTTTGCCTGCGTTGGCTGCCAGGCGCGCCTCGATGGCCGTCTCGAGAACTTCCAGGCCGCTTTCAGCCGCATCGGGCTCGCCAAGGGCGCGCCGCACCAGGCCGTAAAATGCGGCCGGGGTCGCCTGCGTCATGCGGTTGCAGTCTACCAGCGCCCAGGGCGGGGCGCCCTCGCTGATCCGGTGGGCCAGGAATCCCAACAAGTTGCTCTTGCCGGAACCGCTCAGCCCGACCAGCGCCACGCATTCCCCGGCGCACAGCGCGTTCAAGATGGCTTTAATTTCGTTGGTACGGTAGGTGGGGGGGTAAGAATCCCAGGGGGGCATGCCAGACCTGTTTACTTAATTCGCGACTGGACTTATTATATACTAGTAGGCACTCAAAAAGATTTTGTAGTTTGTTTTAGGCGCTTTGCGCCCAAAACAAAATACAAAATAACATACGAGATTTGCTTGCTTCAGGATGTACCGGCGTTATAACGAAGCGCCAACTAAAACCTGTTCGCCGGCCTTGAGGGTGTGAAAGCTTGCGAAGAACACTGGGCTCCAAACAAATTCAGCGCTGGATCGTAATTGCGGCAATTGCGCTGCTGGTTCTGGCGATAATCCTGCTGGGGTATGCGCTTTTGCCCGGCGGTGAGACTGTGCGCGTCCAATCCACGCTCAATCCGACGATGGTGGTCGCGCCGTAGGGGGGAAAATGACGAATAGACGACGGACCACAGACCACGGACCACGGAAGAGAGCCCGCGGTCTGTGGTCCGTTGTCCGTCGTCCGTGGTCCATCATCTTCGTATTTATCTCCTTCGCCTTGTTCCTGGCCTCTTGCGCGGCGGCAGCAACGAGTGCTCCATCGCCAACCCAGGCCCCGGCGACAATTGCTCCCGCGCCGGGGACAACGGAGCCCCAGACCTCGGCTACGGCGGCGCCTTTACCCACTACCGCGCCGCCGACCGCCGTGCCGCCGACTGCTGTTCCCCAGACAGCCGCTCCTACCTCACCGCCGCCGGCCACGCCATCAGGCGCAGAAACCCAGGCAGCACCCACCCAGGCAGCCACCACGCAACCCGCAACAGCCGAACAGCGCATGGTCGAGCTAGAATGGCCGGCCTCGCTGCGCCTGGGCGAATCGGATTTGGTGCGCCTGTCGATCGTGCCCTTCCAGGGCGGTTACGTGGTAAAGGCCGAGTTCCCAGAGCACGACGTCCAGTCAACGCCGGTCACGGTCACCCGCCAGGCCGGCTACACCCTGTCCGGGGTGGCGCGCCTGGACGGGGTTGGCTTCGAAATCTCCCCTCCCGGCGACCAGGTCCAGCCCCTGCCGGTCGACCAGACCGTCACCTGGCGCTGGACGCTGCAGCCGCGCGCCGCAGGCCAGCAGCGGCTGTCCATCCTGCTCAACCTGGTGTGGACGCCTGAAAACGCCGCCCTCGGCACAGCGCGCCTGGTACAGGCGTATTCGCGGGGGATGGACGTCCAGGTGGTCTCCTTCCTGGGCCTCAGCCAGCCCCAGGCCCTGGCGGCCGGCTTTTTCAGCCTGCTGGCGGGGCTGGGTTTGAGCCTGGGCGCAGTGGTGCTGCGGCCCCAGGTTGGACGCTCGCGCCTGCAAATCCTGGCGCCGAACCCGGAATTGGTGATCGAATTGCATCCAAGCCTGCGCCTGGCGGATGACGAGACGGTCATTCTAAAAGGTCTTTTCGGCCATTACGGCCGCCTGGTACTGGAAAGCGAGTTCCTCTCGGGATATTCGGGGGCGCGCACCTTCCTGGCGCTGCCGGTCAAGCCGGACGGCCGCGCCGACGCCCTCACCATCGTCAAGATCGGCTGGCGAGAGGACATCCGCCGCGAGGCTGACAATTACGAGACCTTTGTCAAAAACAGCTTGCCGCCGATGACGGCGCGCATCCAGCACGCCCCGGTCACCTCCGGCGACAACCGCCGGGCGGCCATACAGTACACTTTCATTGCCGAGCCGGGGCACCCACCGGTCAGCCTGCGCCAGGCCCTGTTGGAGAAACCGGACCCGGCCCTTCTGCGACGCCTGTTCGATACGTTTGGGCCAGGCTGGTGGATGCAGCGCCATGCCAGCCCGTTCCGCATCTCACAGGAGTACGACCGGCTGCTGCCCCCTCATCTCGTCCTGCAGCCCTTCCAGGGCCAGGGATATCCGCTCAAAACGCTGTCCGAGACCAGCCTGCCGTCCGGCCTCAACCTGGCACCGGGCGACATGGTCAGCCTGGGGCGTTTCCGCCGCATCGAGCCGCGCGCCGATGGCGTCTCGTATTCGCTGGTGGGAATCCCGCAGGCGGGGCAGCCTGCGGTGCGCCTGCGTTGGCTCGACGCCGTCCCGCCAATGCATTCGAGCGTGGGGCGGGTGGTCGAGACGCGTTTCATGCTGCTGCACGGCTTTGCAGGCGGGATGGAGCGCTTTAGCCTGCCCGATCCGCTGGCGAGGCTGCCCGGCCTGCTCGACGAAATGCTGCAGGGCACCCATTCGATCATCCACGGCGACTTGAACCTGGAAAATGTATTAGTTGGGCCAGGTGGGTTTGTATGGCTGATCGATTTTGCCGAGACGCGCGAAGGCCATCCCCTGTTCGACTTTGCCCACCTGGCGGCCGAGATCATCGCCCACGTCATTTCACCCGCCGCGACCTCTCCGGCCGATTACCTGAAATCATTCGAGGCCGGGCAACTGCCGCTGCTGGCCGCGCTGGAGGAGATTGCCGGGCGCTGCCTGTTCAATGCCACCGAACCCCGCGAGTACCGCATTGCGCTTTTCCTTTCGTGCCTTGGCGCCCTCAAATATCCCAACCTCAGCCTCAAACAAAAGCACCTGCTTTACCTCACTGCAGCCAGTGTGTGCAAAAAGATTTAATTTTAAGAAAGAGTTAGTAAGTTTCATCACACACCTGCCCTGGCACCGCCCGCCAGAGCAGGTGTGTGATGAAATTTGCGTAATTTTATCAGAACCCTGTCAAACCATTGTCAAGGATATCAACACGTACGGCGGTACATTGAGAGCGAAGCAACAATATAAAGGAGGATCGCTCAAATGAACGCCAAACGTGTAATGTTCGCCATGATGTTGATTGCCCTGATTTTATCAGGCTGTGCGGCCTCTGCCACCCAGGCTCCGCCGTCCCCGATCGCCATGCAGCCGCAGGCTACCAGCCCCGACCGCCCCAGGGCCATGCCTCCCACCGCTGTACCCCCTACGGCCGCGCCGGCGATGGAATATCCACAGGCCCCGGCGCCGACAGCCCCGCCCGCCGCCACCTACGCCCCGCAGCCCGGCATCCCGGCCGCGCCGTACTCTCCATATTCGCCGTACAATGCCTATCCCATCCCGCAGGATAATTACTTCCAGGATTACGGCATCAACGGCTTCGTCGATTCCCGGCGCGACCATCTTTCCACTTTTGCCGTCGACGTCGATACCGCCTCCTACACCGTGGCCCGCCGCTACGTCCAGGATGGGTCGCTGCCACCGCGGGACGCGGTGCGGGTGGAGGAGTTCGTAAACTTCTTCGATCCCGGCTACCAACAGCCTTCCGGGACAGCGTTTGCCGTCTATGCCGACGGGGCACCCTCGCCCTTCCATCAGGATGGGACGACCTTGCTGCGCATCGGCATCCAGGGCAACCAGGTCCCCGATTGGGAGCGTAAACCCGCCGCCCTGACCTTCGTGATCGACATTTCGGGCTCGATGAACATGGAAAACCGGCTTGGCCTGGTCAAGCAGTCGCTGCACATCCTGATCGACCGCCTACGCCGCACGGACACAGTGGGTATCGTGGTATACGGCTCAGAAGCCCGGGTCGTGCTTGGCCCGACCCAGGTCTACAACCGCATCCAGATCAACGCCACGATCGACTCGCTGCATACCGAGGGCGCGACCAACGTGGATGCCGGTTTGCGCCTGGGGTACGAGCTTGCCATGAAAGCCTTCCGCCCCGACGCCAACAACCGGGTCATCCTGTGCTCGGACGGGGTTGCCAACGTGGGCAATACCAATCCAGACAGCATCCTGGAATTCGTCAACGGTTACATCAGTGAGGGCATCAGCCTGAGCACTTACGGGTTCGGCATGGGCAACTTTAACGACGCCCTGCTCGAGCGCCTGGCGGACAAGGGCAACGGCATGTACGCCTACGTGGACACGCTCGACGAGGCCCAACGCTTATTCGTCGAAAATTTGAGTTCCACCCTGACCACGATCGCCAAAGATGCCAAGGTGCAGGTGGATTTCAACTCGGACGTAGTTAAGGCATACCACCTGTTGGGCTACGAGAACCGCGCCGTGGCCGACCAGAACTTCCGCAACGATGCGGTGGACGCCGGAGAGATTGGAGCCGGGCACCACGTGGTGGCGATCTACGCCGTCCATTTCAAGCCGGAAGCCCAGGGACGCATCGCCACCGTCCAACTGCGCTGGGCCGATCCGCAAACGTCCAAGGTTACCGAGATTAATGGCAACCTCAATACCTGGGATCTGGCCTCCAGCTTCAACCAGGCCAACCCCTACTACCGGCTGGACGTGACCGTGGCCCAATACGCCGAGATCCTGCGCGGCAGCCCCTTCGCCGGCAACACTTCGCTGTACCAGTTGGCTCAAATTGCCTCCCAACTGCGCTGTGACATCCCCGAAAACGCCGATGTTGCCGAGTTCGCCGACCTAGTCCAACGCGCGGCAACATTGGAATAAAACCTCTCCCCCGGCCCCTCCCC
>DBMK01000288.1 GCA_002298885.1 Anaerolineaceae bacterium UBA700 | reverse complement strand
TATTTTTTGAGTTTTCAGGCAGCTTTGCTGCCTGAAAACTCAAAAAATAATTACAGGTGGCTTACAAATCTGAAATTTTGGCGGATTTGTTTGACTTTGGGCAGTGCAAAGGCTAGAATTAATTTGGACGAAAATACTCTTAAGGAGCAGGATTTGGGCAAGTGGGTGGGTAAATACGTCATCGGGCTGACCGGCAACATCGGCACGGGTAAGAGCGTGGTGCGGCGGATGCTCGAACACCTGGGGGCGTATGGGATCGACGCCGACACGCTGGGCCACCGCGCCATTGCCCGGGGCGCGCCGGGCTACCAGCCGATCATCAACACGTTTGGCCGTTTCGTGGTCGCACCCTCCGGCGAGATCGACCGGTCCCGCCTGGGGCGGATCGTATTCAATGACCCCGAAGCCCTGGCTCTGCTCGAACAAATCGTCCATCCCCTGGTGGAGCAGGCCGTGGATATGATCATCCGGCGGGCCAGCCAGCCGGTGATTGTGATCGAGGCCATCAAGCTGCTTGAATCGAACATTGCCGGCACCTGCGACAGTATTTGGGTGGCTTCGGCGCCGCCCGAAGTGCAGCTCGTGCGCCTGATGCACAACCGGCACATGAGCGAAGCCGAAGCGCGCCAGCGCATCACCAACCAGCCCTCGCAGGAAATGAAACGGGCGGCGGCGCAGGTGGTGATTCGCAACAACTCAACCTACGAGGACACCTGGCGCCAGGTGCTCGAAGCCTGGAAGAAGACTGTGCCGGTGGCGCCCGAAGCGGCTCCGGCGCCCGCGCCGGCGAAGCAGCCAGTGCGCACTGCGCTGCCGGTGGCCGAGCTGGTGGTCACCCGCGGCCGGCCGCGGCATTCGTTGGAGATTGCCCAGGTCATCAACCGCATCCGCCGGCCGGCTCCGCCGCTGCGGAAGGACGATATCATGGCGGCCTTCGGTGAAAAGGCCTTCCTGCTGCTGCAAGCCGGGCCGGAAAGCCTGGGCGTGATCGGCTGGCAGGTTGAAAACCTGGTGGCGCGCACGACCGATATCGTCATCGATCCGAACCTGCCGCTCGACAAGGCGCTGCCGGCGCTGGTGGTTGAGATGGAACGCGCTTCCAAGGACCTGCAATGCGAGGCGTCGCTGGTGTTTGCCCCGCCCGACCTGGCGCGCTACGAGACGATCTGGCGCGGGCTGGGATACGAACGGCGCAACCCGCAGTCGCTGAGCGTTCTGGCCTGGCAGGAGGCCGCCCAGGAATCGATGCAGAGCGGGTCGGTCCTGTTCTTCAAGCAACTGCGCATTGACCGTATATTGCGTCCGATCTAATTAAGGGTAACTAATTCGTTAGCCGAAGAGACATATAGTACACAGCGAAAGGGCGAATATGCAGCAAGGACGGAGCAATTTCGCTCTCGGAATCAAACTGATCTACCCGAATCCCTGTGCGCTGTGTGTCTCTGTGGTTTAATATAGGTAATTGTTGGAAGTACCACCGTGTCTGACCTGTTAATACAGTTTTCCTTCCTGCTGCAGCGCCTCAACTGGCTGTCCGTGCTCGACCTGGCACTGGTCACGCTGGTCTTTTTCGGCATCCTGCTGCTGGTGCGGGATACGCAGGCCATGGTACTGCTGCGCGGTGTGATCCTGGTGGCGATTGCCCTGAGCCTTCTGACCAGCCTGGTGAACCTGCCAGCTTTTTCATGGCTGACCCGCACGATCCTGCCGGCACTGATCTTTGCCATACCGGTCGTTTTTGCGCCGGAGCTGCGCCGCGGGTTGGAAAGGCTGGGGCGCGCCGGCTCGGGCACGGTTACCCGGCGCCCGATCGACGGCTCGATGGAAGCCATGCAGCAGACGGTCAAAGCGGTGGTCAGCGCGGCGGCGCGCCTTTCAGCTCGCCAGCACGGAGCGTTGATCGTGCTCCAGCGCGATGACAACCTGCAGGAATACGTGCTGACCGGCGTGCAGCTCAACGCCAAGGTGACTGCGGAACTGCTGCTGCAGGTGTTTTATCCCAACACGCCCCTGCATGATGGGGCGGTGATCATCGCCCACAACATGATCGTGGCGGCTTCGTGCGTGATGCCGCTTTCGGCCAGCGGCATTCTGAACCGCTCCCCGGAGCGCCAGATGGGCCTGCGCCACCGGGCGGCGATCGGCATTTCGGAGGCCAGCGACGCCATTGCGCTGGTGGTCTCGGAGGAGACCGGCTCGATCTCCATCGCACACGGCGGGCGCATCATCCGACGCCTGGACACCGAGCGGCTCGAAAATGTGCTCCTGGCCTTCTACCGGCCGGGAACGCGGCCGTCGACGGTGTGGCGAGCATTCCTCAAGTGGCTGCGTGTGCCGGAGAGCGAAAACCGGAAGGATAGGGGAGGATGAAAGCCTGGCGCACGATAACCCACTACTTACCTTCTTTCATCCTGGCATTTATCCTTTCGATTGCGGTATGGATCACGGCAGTGACCGCATCCGATCCAGTGGAGGAGCGCATTTACCCGCGCCAGGTGCCGGTGGACATCATCGGCCAGGATGCAGGGCTGGTGATCACCAGTGAAGCGCCGCCGCCGGTGACGGTTAATTTGAAAGCGCCGCGCTCGATCTGGGACCGCATTACCAACGAACTGATTCCGGTGCGGGCGGAGGCTGACCTTTCCGGACTCAAGGCCGGGTCTTATTCCATCCCGATCCAGATCCAGGTCGGCATCGGCCCGGTGGAGGTGGTGTCGCGCTCGCCGAGCGAATTCACGGTGACTCTCGAGCAACTGACTTCGCGCAGCCTGCCGATCCAGCTTACCCGGCGCGGCGATGTAGCCGTCGGATTCCTGGCTGACCCGCCCACACTGAACCCCAGCTCAGTTACGGTCAGCGGGCCGAAATCGGCGGTCGACCGGGCCGCCCAGGTGCTGGCCGTGCTGGACCTCACCGGCGCCACCGAGACGGTCAACCGAACCCTTCAGCTCCAGGTGGTCGATTCGAACGGAAATTCGATCACCGGCATCACGGTCACCCCGGACCAGGTGGCCGTGACTCAGGTGATCACCCAGCGCGGCGGATACCGTAACGTGGTGGTCAAGGTGATCGTGGTTGGGGCGGTGGCCACCGGCTACCGGCTGACGAATATCACCGTCTCGCCGCCGGCCGTGACCGTCTTCTCGGCCAACCCGGAACTGGTCAACAACCTGCCGGGGTATATCGAAACGAAGGGTCTGAATATCAACAACATCAAGCAGGATTTCGACACCCACCTGTCGCTCAACCTGCCTCAAGGTGTTTCGGTGGTGGGCGATTCGAGCGTGCTGGTGCAGGTGGGCGTTGCGGCCATCGAAGGCAGCCTGACCTTTACCAATAATACGGTGGAGGTGGACGGGCTGCCGGCCGGGTTCAGCGCGGCTATCTCGCCGGAGACGGTGGACGTGATCCTTTCAGGGCCGTTGCCGGAGCTGGACACGCTGCGCTCTGAAAGCCTGCGGGTGTACGTGGATTTGAGCGACGTTACCCACATTGGCACCTACCAGCGCACGCCGCGGGTGGAGCTGCGCCTGCCGGATCTTACGGTAGAATCGATCCTGCCGGAGTCGGTGGAGGTGACGGTGACGATTGCCCCGCCGTCCACGCCGACGCCTATCCATTGACTTATTTAGAAGAATACTTCTGGCTGGAAGAGGGACTCGGCTGCCTGACGCCCGCCCAAACGAACAACCAGCCGGGTTTTGAGGAAGATAAATGACCAAACCGGTAGTAGCCCTGGTCGGAAGACCGAACGTCGGAAAAAGCACGCTTTTCAACCGCCTGGCCGGCGAGCAGCTTGCCATCGTGGATAATAAGCCCGGAACCACGCGCGACCGCCTGTTCGCCGAGGCAGAGTGGAACGGGATCGAATATTCGATCGTCGATACGGGTGGGATCGATCCTTCGACGGGCGGTAAAGAGCCGCTTTCGCTGGATTCGGCCGAATATATCCAGCAGATCCGCGACCAGGCGGAGATTGCCATCCGGGATGCGGACGCTATCCTGTTCCTGGTGGATGCGGCCGCCGGAGTAACCCCCGCTGACCAGGAGGTAGCGCACCTGCTGAGGCGCAACCGCAAGGAGCGTGACGGCCAGCCTTTTCCGCCGGTGTTCCTGGTGGCCAACAAGGCCGATAGCCAGGTGACCCGCCTGGAGGCCGCCCAGTTCTACGAGCTGGGGATGGGCGACCCGTACCCGATCTCGGCCGTGCATGGGACAAACACGGGCGACCTGCTGGACGACCTGGTGAGCTCGTTCCCCAAGGAAAAGGAAGAAGTTGAGGACGAATCGGTCAAGATCGCCATCGTGGGCAAGCCCAACGTGGGCAAGTCGAGCCTGCTCAACCGCCTGGTGGGCGAGGAGCGGGCCATCGTCAGCCCAATCCCGGGCACGACGCGCGACGCGGTGGACACGTACATCGAATACGGCGGGCTGGACATCACCCTGATCGATACGGCGGGCATGCGCCGGCGGGGTAAGGTGGAAGTGGGTGTGGAGAAATTCAGCGTGATCCGCTCGATGCGCGCCATCGACCGGGCCGACGTGGCCCTGTTGGTGATCGACGCCACGGCGGGGATCTCGGCGCAGGACGCCCACATCGCCGGGTATATCCTGGAAGCCTGGAAAAGCTGCGTGGTGCTGGTTAACAAGTGGGATGCGGTCGAAAAAGACTCGGAAACGATGAACATGATCACCGAGGTCATCCGCAAGGATTTGAATTTCATGCCCTACGTCCCGATTCTCTTCATCTCGGCTAAGACTGGCCAGCGGGTGGATGAGGTGATGCCGATGGCGCTCAAGGTGCAGGAGGAGCGCCTGGCGCGTCTGAGCACCTCGCAGCTCAA
This sequence comes from Anaerolineaceae bacterium UBA700, assembly GCA_002298885.1. The sequence goes on along the minus strand of DBMK01000288.1, from coordinate 9,276 downwards.
CGCGGTGCTGCAAGCGGCCCAGGATGCACACAAGGTTACCTCGAAAACAGGCAAAGAATTTAAAATTTATTACGGGACCCAGGTGCGCAGCGATCCGCCGACCTTCCTGGTCTACTGCAACGATCCTAAGATCGCCCATTTTTCGTACGTACGCTTCCTTGAAAACCGCATCCGCGAGGAATATGAGTTCACGGGTACGCCGATCCGGCTGGTTTTTAAGGCCAGGCATTAACCTATCCCACTGCCGCCTAATAAAATTCTAAGAACCGGGAATAAACCCTTGCTTCTGCCTAAAAGCCGCCTTATAATGACGAAAAGTGAATGAATAGTAGGACTGGAAAGGTTTCTTAAAGGTTTTTGGAGGATTCTATTGGAAAATTTTCGCTCTGAAGAAATCACGGAACCAGTACAGCAGCCGAAAGCGCGGCCCGGATGGGTGACATTTTTGCTGGAAACCCTCCAGACCATTGTACTGGCGATCGTGTTATATTTCCTGATCGATAGCGTCGTAGCCCGGGTGAGGGTGGAGAACATCAGCATGGAGCCGACCCTCATGCCCGGAGAGTTCATCCTGGTAAATAAACTGGCATTTGAGCTGAACGACATCCACCGCGGCGATATCATCGTCTTCCACTTCCCGCAGAACCAGAAAGAGGACTATATCAAGCGGGTTATCGGTCTGGCCGGAGATACGGTGACGGTGCGGGCGAATAAGGTGCTGGTCAACGACCAGGAGATCAACGAACCATACATTGCCGCGGCGCCGGCCTATAACGGCACCTGGCAGGTGCCGGCAGGCAACCTGTTTGTGCTGGGTGACAACCGCAACCAATCGTCCGATTCGCATTCTTGGGGTTTCGTGCCGGACGACTTGATCGTGGGTAAGGCTTTGGTGATTTATTGGCCCTTGGACCAATTTAAGACCCTCTCGCAGCCGATCGTGGTGAGCGCAAAGAATTGATCGTATCGTGATAGAATAAAATATAGAGAGAATGCGGCTTCGATGAAACATTATCGCTCCGACGATACAATGCCCTGCACGGAGTGCCAGGGGGGCCAGATGCACCGCCAGTACGTGACTTATTTCACGTGGCTGGGCGATGAGCTGATCACCGTGCCGGATTTCCCGGCCTGGACGTGCGACGTGTGCGGCCGGCGGGAGTACGACGTGCACGCTCTGAACCAGCTCAGCCTGCTGCTGGCGCCGAACGCCGGGCATCCCAATCCCCGGCCGCCGCGACCCACGCCGGCGCGCCCGGCCAAGGGGCAGGTCAGGCCAACGCGCAATCATGATTGAAATATAGAGAGTAGAGAATAGAGATTTGAGAATAGAGAGTATTGAGTGGAGAGTAGAGGCTGCTGAGAGGCGGCCTTTTTTATTTGGAGGGGATTGATCCGTTGACGTCCCTTGGGGCCCATGATAAAATGGGGATCGCAATCCGGGCGTGTAGCTCAATGGTAGAGCAGTGGCCTTTTAAGCCATTGGTTGAGAGTTCGAGCCTCTCCACGCTCACTTTCCTGAAAACGACGATCAGTGCGGATTACAAGCTTCAAGATTTGACCGTCGAAATTGGTCGTGACTACTTTAAGCATTTGATGAATAGAAACTAACTTTTCCAAAATCACCCTTCTTCTTTTTTTCTCAATAATAAGTTAATAAATCTATCCCAAAAAAGTTACTAATTAAACCTAAATAAAACCCCACATTTTTTGCCCGGTGAAGAGGTCATTTGAAATCGTCCGTCCCCAAGAAAATATTAATGACTCCATTCGGCGAGGCTGTTGGATAACCTGCCGATAGTCCTGTAGAAAGTTTCTTCTGAATAAAAAAAACGAATTTCCGATTCTTCTAGAGAATGCTCAATTCGACGGGAAAACTATCGCCGGATCACAAATTACGACTTTTCTGAGGAGGGCGTCAATCTGTGAGCCATCGACTGTTTCTTGACTGCATAGCAAGTCTGCCAGTTGATCCAGGGCGAAGCGATGGCTTTCCAGAATTTGGGTAGCTTCCCCCACTGCCGCTTCGATAATCCGGCGCGTCTCTGTATCCACCAGAGAGGCTGTTTCCTGGCTGACGCGGCCAACGAGGCCGAGCTGCTGGCTGAGGTAATTCGCTTGCATGTCCGTTGCCAGGCGAACCGGGCCAAGGACAGGGCTCATGCCAAACTCGGTGACCATCTTGCGGGCCAGGTCTGTGGCACGCGCCAGGTCATCCACTGCGCCGGTGGAAGCTTCGCCAAATTCGAGCGTTTCAGCCACCCGCCCTCCGACCAGCACAGTCAGGCGCGTCCCCAGTTCGTGTTCACCCAATAAATAAAGAACGATAATTTAAACTTGCGTTGCACAGGTTGTCCTTGCATTTCTTCACCGTTGAAAGTGGTCGCGGACTTTCGCGGCAATTTGGTGATCCGTCATCTTATCCACGGTTTCAATTCCCTCGACGCGCGCCCCTAGTAATTTATGCCTCAGTTGATTTTCGAGCTCCACTTTAGCTTCGCCGGGTCCAAAGATCCAGATTGAGTCGGCATCGCCAATCAGCGAGATAATCGCTTCGTAGTAGCGCCCAAGGTGCTCGTCAAATTGCCGGTCGCGCTTATTTTCTGCAGTTGGCCCCTTTACGGCAAAGGAACTCTTTGCGCTCGTATCGCTTGAAAAAAGGACATGCTTCTCCACGTTCGATCTAATTTCGCGTACCTTTTCGAGCTCATCTTCAATCGTAACGATCACCGTCTTCTGATGATCAACCCACAACCCCACTTCTTTTTTCATAATTTTCTCCATTTATTAGATGCCTGGCCGGTAGACCGTTCCGGCAATACAGGCTACTGCCTTCATCCGACGGATATGGGTTCGTTTACTCCTGGATAACCGTTTTGTCTTTGGCTTGATCATTTTTTCTTCCATCAGCTTTTCTCCTTTTTATTTTTGATTCGAATTGGCGTTTACAGTCTAATCAACCCGGGTATGCTTATAAATTGACCGAGGGCGATGGAAGGATAAGCTCCTGTTCATGGTACGAAACTGCTTCAGGAGTCGCTCCATTTCATCGACAGCCTTATCGTTGGTATAACCATATAGCTTTTTCAGGTAGGCCAGTAACCGTTCGCGCTGTGCAAAGGGATCAACCAGGTCCTTGCCATGTTTGCCCATCAATGTACGGACTCTTTCACGCGATCGTTTCCTCTCTTCATTGGAAATTTGGTCTGCCATCATTTGCCTCCTATAAAAACCGGTACTTTATGCGTTTCTGCTGTTTTCATCGTCCGTATGTTCGCCCTGGATGTACGAACGAAGCATCCAGGCCATCTTTTCGTGAATCTGCATCACGCCGATCAGCAGAGCAAAGGTTCCCTGATCCTCATATTCTTCAGAACATTTCTGGGCATCTTCTCGCAAGTAGCGAATGAACGCCTCGTGGTCAGCCAGGATGCTGATGGCATCCGGAGTAATACCATTATTTCCATCCAACCGGGAGGAAGAGATGATTTCTCCAGCCGGGCTGAGGTGAGAGCCACCCAGTATGCTTACCCTTTCTCCAATTTCAGAAACGATATCTTTTATCTGCCGGTATTGCGAATCGCAGAGGGGCTGCAGATCAGAGTTGTCGGCCGCTGCGGGCACACAAACACGGCGTGTTTTTTGAGCCAGCACTTCCTCATCAGCAAGGAGGACGGTGAGCATTTCCACAACCGATTGGCGGGAATCGGCGTCCAAACCAATATTTGGCTGGAAGGTCATCGGTATTTGTTTACGTCCATAGAAAGTGGTTCGTGGCATACAACATTAATCCCTTCAGGCTTTGCTGACGAAAACAGTATCGCTGAGCGGGCTGTATCCGGCCCAGTATGTTTTGCCGTCCACCTTGTATTCAGTCAAGACGATCGAGCGTCCAGTTCCATTTACTTGCTCGATATATACAGTTTTATAGTCCGAAATGCGAGTGACCTTCACCTGTCCAGCCACGGGCTCACTCATCCGGCTGAACTGTTCTACAATCTTAATCATCTGCAATTCATTCATAAAAACCTCAGGAATCCGCGGAAATCCAAGGATGAATTTTTTCTACCTACCATATTATTCGATAGGAGATCACTACGTCCCTAATAGAACCTATAAAATATCTCAATAAATCGGGAATACCTTTGCTAATGATTGGCGTGGATTATCTATTTATCCCAATGCCGTTCAGCACAAACCCATCGACGATGACCCCAAGCAGGCCCCAGGCGCTGCCGAGGATGGCCCCCGCCAGAACATCGCGAGGATAGTGAGCCCCCACGTACATGCGCGTAATCCCCACCAATAGAGCAATGGCGTATAACAAAATTGCGCCCCAACCGCTGGCGTGGAAATGCTGCACTATTAGGGTTGCAATGAAAAAGACCTGGCTGGTATGCCCGCTTGGAAAAGAACGCCCGCGGGCCCGGTAACCCACAATGCGGGCCTGCTTTAGAAGGATAAATGGCCGGGCACGGTGAACAATAAATTTAACCAGCATCACCACCAGCCATAATGTCAAGGTCCCCAGGAGAAGCTCATAAGCCAGGAGGCGTTCGTTGATCAAGAACAATAATACAGCAAACCCCAGGGTGGCAAATGCGTTGCCAACCTGGGTGAAGCCCAACATAACCTGGTCCAACCAGGGTGGACGCGCTCCGCGTAAATTAAAAGTCAGGAAAACCCAGGCATCCAATCGCTGGCCGGCGGACCAAACCAGCGAAATCGCCACCAGGCTAAAAATCAACAACATGTTAGCCAGGATGACGTGCGCCTGCAAGCCGGCCCAAAAAAACGTGCGAATATCGGCAGGCAGAAAGAATATGAATAAAACCAGAACGATCGAGATGCCCGCCACCCAGGCAACCCGGCGTTTTCGTTTAATTATCCGGACGGGGTGCCCCAGAGCAACCGGGATGGGGACGACTGCTTCTGGTTTTTTCGAACGCGCTTTCTTGCTATGCAAGGTTTGCTTCCGGTTTGGGGTTTTTAGCGGGCGCCGGTTAGCCAACCATCATGACCAGGGCGTGCCGCCGGACTTGGATCTTTACCAATCCGTCTCCTATGGCTGTCCCATCCTTCATGACCGGCATGGCGGGGTGGGTCTCAATCTCCACGCGGCGGACATGGTAGTGCTGGATGCGGGAGTCTTCCGGCTTGCCTTCACCGACCCCCTGAAAAACGTAAGCCAGCAGGTCGAGCTTGGACAGTTCGGCAAAGAACAATACATCCAGCAGGCCATCGCTAAACGCGGTTGCCGGAGCAACCTGGTAATGCAGGCCGATAAAGGGCATATTGGAAACCAACACCACGTGGCCCTGGCTGTGGATCCGCTGCTTGTTATCGAGGAGCAGGTGGATATCGGCAGGCGGGGAACCGGTCAGGGTGGCCAAAAAATCGCCGATGCGCGCCAGGTTGCCATGCTGGATGTCGTCGGCAGATGGGAAAAGAGCCGAGACCAGGCCAACCGAGCAAACTTCCAGAAAGGGAGTCGAAATATCGCCGCAAACGGCCATTCCGACGTCCACTTTAATGCGCTTGCCATTCCGCAGGATGGCGATAGCGGCCGGGATTTCCGAAGGGATTCCCAGGCTGAGGGCCGTGTTATTCTGGGTGCCGGTGGGAATGATCCCCAGGGTGGCGCCGGTGCCGGCTAGCATCCCGGCCACGCCGGAAATTGTGCCATCCCCTCCGCATACCACGAACATGCGATATCCCTGCGCGAGGGCGTCCTGGATCACGCCCGGCAGGTCGCAGCCCGGCTCGACCAGAAAAGCTTCCGGCACGAGCTTCCAGGCCTGCATTTCACTGATCACATCCATCAGTTGGACAGGTGAGGCGCCGGCTGCTCCCGCGCCGGGATTGAAGATGAGCTTGGCGCGCATGGAGCGCTTGTATTTACCACGAGGATCAGCATCCATTTGATTAACTTTGCCTCCGATGTTTTTCCGTTTACTGCTTTGAGATTAATGCGGGCTTCGTCCGCATTAATCTCAAAAAAGAACCACTATCTAAGTTTTTGAGGACTGCTCAGGAGGATGGCATACCGCAGGCCATAGGAGTTGCTGAACATCACGAGATGCTCGTGCAGGGCCGCAGAAAGATAGTCTGACACACTGGTCGCGGCATAGGAGTCGAGGTGTTCCAGCACGCTGTCATCCATGACCACAAACAACCAGGCATCCCCGCGCTCGGTTTCGGTCAGGACGTAGCGGCTGATCAACGGATTCAAGCCCTGGTCCGCCAGGAGCTCTGGGAACGTTTCGGCGACAGCCTGGGCGGCTGAAAAGTATCGATTGGCGCTCATAGCTACACACCTCCTTCAACCGTCATTTGATGCTCCACCTCGGCGATCCATTGAGCGACGGGTGGCTCCGTTGCACTAACAATTTCCACATGCACCGTAGCTTCATCCTGCCGTCTGGGCGGGTTGTCAGGTGGTAGTTCGGCTGGAAATGGTGGATGAAGTGAAGGATTAACGTCTGAAATCACTCCATCGATCATGCGAATTGGATCGGGAGAAACAATACCTGGCGCAAGCTGCAGGCGGCGAGGCCACGGGATGGTTATTGATCGGCGATAAGCCAGAATAACGACCAGGATGAACGCAATGAGATCCAGGGTGATCAGAATGGGAATTAAAGGAACGACGATCTGCTTCACAAAAGTCTGTTGTTCCCGGCCATATTGCTGCCCGAGAAGGGCAGCCTGGGTCACGGCAACAGAGGTTGCAGTCGACGGATAAGACGTTAAAGCTGCAATCGCCTGGGCAGTTTGGGTAGCCTGGGCATTCAGGATCGCCTGCACCTGTTTTGTCTGATTCACATTCACGAGGTAAATGAATTGGGCGGCTGTAGCTTTGCTGCTCTGAGCCGCGGTGGTTGCGTCCCGAGCCATTTTGGTCTGTTGCAAAACGAATCTTTGCGTAGCGGCGGCTTGCGTAATGTTTAAACTGACTACGGTTGCCTGGAAGTTCAAATCTGCCTTCTGGCGTTGGTTAAAATCCTTTGTGGACAGGGCTGCGGCATCTGCTGCTTGAGCCAGATTCAGGCTGGTCTCGGTTTCCTTGCGCGAGAGATCAAGCAGCTGGCTCTTGCCGGTATCGATTGTTGCCTGGGCATTCATGAACGCGGGATTTGGCGATTCGACAATGGCTTGCGCGGGTGCAATTGTTGAACGGACTGATGTTGTTGAGGCTCCACCGAGGGTTGTATATGGGGTCGAACACCCGCTTATCATCAGAACTAAGAATGTAAACATCAACACCATTGCATACCGCTGACTTTGTAATTTCATTAAATAACCTTTTATGTTTCGCTCCAATCTATAATAGAGAATTAGGCCTATCGATGTCCCTAAAACAATCTATTAAATACCTTAAAAAAGGATGGTATGCCGATTGTCGTGTAAATTGCGGTCTGCGACCGTAATTTACACGACAATCGGAACTCCACCTAAAAAAAGACCTCATTTATAAAATAAAATCCACGAAAAACTATATGAACCTGGGCTTTTCGTGGATTTTATTTTCTGCCTCCGTGAGACCGTACTATTACTTCACCAAACGAAAGCGTTTCGGAAGCAATGCAAAACTAGCGCAGAATGCTTTTGCGACCGCCGCTCAGGAGGCGCAGCACAACAAGCAAAACCAGCGCACCAACGAATGCCACGAGGATGGACTCCAGGTTGATGCCATTCACGCCAGCCGCGATGTGAAAGACCTGGGTGGCGAGAAATCCGCCCAACAATCCGCCAACAACGCCGACGATGATGTCACCAAGCAATCCATATCCACCGCCGCGCATCACTTTTCCGGCCAACCAGCCGGCGATCAAACCAACAACGATCCAGGAAAGTATACCCATTTCTAATCTCCGTTTTCTTAACTCTGATGTGTTTGTCATGCGAACAAATTTATTCATTCGCATGTTCGATACTACCTTTGACTACACCTTGCCATTCGAGATGGTAGTGTGTGTGGTGCGGATGTTTCCATTATCGCCGGGCGCTTGCTCACGGGTGGTGAGGGTAAATGAGCGAGCCTTGGGGCGGTCCACAACCATGCGAATTACGTACGCGATACCCCAGAAGATCAGCCCATAAACAATCATGGCGATGAGGGTGGTAACCTCGAGTGGAAATCCACCGGCTATGGGCGTTTCGATCAATCCATTGAACGGCGCGGCGAATATGCCTGTGATCCCGTATATAAGCACGGCGAAGCCGCTGTCGGGGTTGGCGCCAATCATTCGCAAGACGAACCGGAAGGCCAACAAAATCTCCAGAAAGGACAGGAGACTCCACAGGATGCGGTTGACCTGAAACAAACCCAACCGGCGTTCGGCGGCAACATCCTGCACGACTTGCTCAGTGGCAGCGTAGCCGGGTTGGCGGGTGACTAACGTTTCTTCCCGGGGATCCACTGCAACGTCATTGATGTCATGGTTTTCGATCATAAAATCTCCTCCTTGCTCCTTTACAGGTTTTTGCAGCTCCGGCTTTAACGAAACCGGAGCTGTAAAATCCACCCAACATTAAAGGGGACCCGGTGTCTGGGTATTGATACGCTCAGTGACCGTTGTTTGACTGGTGCCCATGGGAGCTTGAGTCGTGGTGCGATCCGTGGTCGTGGTCTGGCTGACACCCAGGGGTGCCTGCTGAGGGACGTGTTCGGCAATAACTGTCTGCCGGGTGCTCACGGGCCCGCGCGGGCGGTAGAACGCCACGTATACAATCTTTGCCAGGGCCCAGGCGATCAGCAGGTAGACGACCATGGCAATAAGGGTAGAAAATTCAATTACCATGCCGCCTGCAGCCGGGGCGCCTGTCAAACTGGCAAAGGGAGCCACGAAAAGGTTGGTCACGTTGTTGAGCAGGGTAGCGAAGGCGTTGCCCGCATTGACCCCGATCAGCTTGAACACAAAGCGCAGCGCCAACACGGCTTCCAGGAGGCCCAGCAAGAGCCAGATCACCTGGGTGACTTTAAAGGTGGCGACGCGCTGCTCTCGCCCCTGCTCGTGTTCGGTCGTTCTTACTTCTTGATAATCGGTCATTTAGTCCTCTTTTCAAATTCTGCTTCGGCCTGTTCTTTGGTATAACCGTACTTCTCCTGTAACAGACCAATTAATTTATCGAAGTTTCCGCCCACCTTTTCCACAGATTGCTCTTTACTTCAATATCATCCTAATCGAAATGGGCTATCTAAGTCCCTAATACACCCTGTATAATGTCTATTAAATGGGACGGGGCGTTTTCTCCCAGCATTCGCTGGGAGAA
>DBMK01000068.1 GCA_002298885.1 Anaerolineaceae bacterium UBA700 | reverse complement strand
CTAATTGGATTTCTTTTTAAAGAATCTGTTATTCGAACTTGAAACGCCAGACGCTGATGCCGAAGAAGACCAGGGCGTAAACCAGCATGACGCCCACCGGCAGCAGCACGGAGTTGAACCCCAGGCCGCGGATCAAGATGTTTTGGAAGCCGTCCATGGCCCAGGCCGCGGGTGTAATGTGGCCGATGGTCGAAAATGCCTGGCCGGCCGTCTCCAGCGAAAACCAGGCGCCGCCCAACCCGCTAAGGAGGAACATGGCGATCAATGAGAACAGGGTTACCTGTTCCTCGCCCTTGGAGAACACGCTCACCAGCAGCCCCAGGCTGGCTACCCACAGCGCCACGGCCACTGCCACCAGCAGGACGGCGCCGGGCTCACGCAGGTAGTTCACCTTGAGCACCAGTTGGCCGAACACGATCAGCATGACCTCCTGCACGAACACCAGCGAGAACATGGCCAGCAGGTGACCGGCGATGATCTGGGCAGGCGTCATCGAGGTGGTGATCATGCGCTGCAGGGTGCGCGTCTTGCGCTCCTGCACCAGGATGGTGGCCGAGCTGACCAGGCCAAACACAGCGAACATAACTAACATGCCCGGCGAGGTCTGGTTGTAGGGATTGCCGCCCAGGGGTTGGTCGGGGGCTGCGACGCCGCCAGCCTTTTCGAGGACGATGCCTGCGCCCTGCTCGGCGGACTGCTGCCAGGCCTGGGCTGCGGCTGTGAACTGGGATTCGAGCTCCTTCTGGCGCTCGGCTGGGCTGGCGAACCCGCCCTTTGCATCGACTGCCGCCACGAGCAATTGGGCGATCTGCAGGGCGCCCATGGTGCGAGTCACCGGGACGCGGGCCAGTTGGAAGGCGGATTGGCCGGTCGTCGAGAGCTCGTCGGCGATCAATTTAACCTGCACCGCTTTGCCTGCCAGGGCGTCGGCGCTGAAGCCGGCGGGGACGACCACTGCCGCCGCCAGGCTGCCGGATTTCACCTGTCCGTCGGCGCTGGCTGCGTCGGCGGAGGCAAGCTCAACCAGGCGCAGGCCGTCGCTGGCCTGGAGCAGGCTTTTAAGCTGTCCGCTTACCAGGCCGCCCGTGTCGTTGTTCAACCAGCCCAAAGCAAGGCGTGGGTCAGGCGTCTCGGCGGCGCCCTTCATGGCAAAGCCCATGAAGAAGGTGAAGATGAACGGCATGGCAAGCAGGAACAACAGCGAGCGCCGGTCGCGAACGATTTGGGATAAATCTTTGAGCGCCAGGTCGATAATGCGCATGATGTTTTTCCTTTCTAGGCGAAGCGGCGGCTGAAAATGCGGGCGCCGATGGTAAAAGCGACCACACCCAGGACGATAGTGATGGCGAAAGGCAGCAGTACATCGGAGAGCTGGCCGCCCGTGAGGGTGGTTCGCCAGGCCTGCATCACCCAGCCCTGCGGAGTGATCTTGTTGACCATTTCGAAGCCGGCGGGCATTTGCACGGCCACGGTGAACAGGCCGCCCAGCATGCCCAGCCCGGTCAAAGCGCCGCCCAGCACCGGCCCTGCCTGGCGGGAAGATTTGACAAACGAGATCAGCAGCACGCCCAACCCTCCGGCCGCGACCACCTGCCCGATAACGACCAGGGCGGTCGGCAGCGGCTGGCCCCATTGGATCTTGAAGACCAGGGTGGCGGCGGCCATCAGCACCAGGGATTGGACGATCACCATCAGGAAGACGGCCAGGAATTTGCCGGTCAGAATAGTAGTCCGGCTGGTGGGCGTGGTGAACAGGCGGGCCAGCGTGCCCTCTTCATCCTCCTGCAGGATCGACATCATGGCGTAGGCGCCGGTGTAGAAGGCGAAGAAAACCAGCATGCCGGCCATGACCAGCCCCATGATGTTCTGCGCCGCGCCGGCCGATGCGCTGCCATAGCTGTTCGGGGCCGCAAGGGCCAGGGCGCTCTCCGGGCTGTGATACAGCGTGCGCTGGAAATTGGTGAACCAGGCCTGGAATTTGGTGGTAATGTCCTGGATGGACTGCGGGTTCACGCCGGCTTCGGGCTGCGAGGCGGCGGTGACCGCCAGGCGCGCCCCGGTCACACCGTCCAGCAGGCTGCCGAGCATGTTCTTTACCACCGTGGGGCCGATGGTCAGGGTCGGGTCCTGGACGAGGACGAGGTCCGCGCCGCCTTTGCCTGCCAGCAGGCTGGGGGTGAAGTTGGCCGGGACGATGACGGCTATGCCGATCTGCTGGTTGTCGACTGCGGCGCGGGCAACGCTTTCATTTGCCATTGCCGACGATTTTAGCCAGGAGGATACGCTTGGATCGGTCAGCATGGAGACTACGGCCTGGCCCATGGCGGGCATGCCCTCCTGTGGGACGTCCAGGTTGACGATGCCAACCTTTAACTGGGGCAGTTCGGTTTTACCGCTGGTCATTCCGCCGAAGGCCAGTGAGATCATGCCGACGATGAGCAGCGGCGCCACCAGCATCATGCCCACCGCAAACAGGCTGCGGAAGGAGCGGAGGAGATCTTTTAGGGCGATATCGAGTATTTTCATATTATTCCCTGAGTGTAAAAAAAAGCTTATCCACGAATTACACGAATTCTGGCGAATGTACACGAATTTTTTAAGAAAAGAGGTTTTATTAGTGCCAATTCGTTACCATTCGTGTAATTCGTGGATCCTTTCCTAATCCCGCAGAGCCTTACCGGTGAGGTGCAGGAACACGGTCTCCAGATTGGGCTCCTGGATGTCGACGCCGTTGATGCGGGCGCCGCAGCGGTTGGCGGCCTCGAACAGGCGGGGCAGGACCAGGTTGCTGTCGTTTACCAAAACGGTGGCTTTGCCATCCTCTGCCGAGACCCGCGAGACGCCCTCGACGGCCTTCCAGGCGTCCAGGACGCGTCCGGCCTCGGTGTTCAAGGCCAGCTCAATGCGGGCCTGCTCGCCAACCAGGCGGATCAGCTCTTCGTGTGTGCCGTATGCGACGATCTTGCCCTGGTCCATGATGGCGATGTGCTGCGAAAGCTCCTGCGCTTCTTCCATGTAGTGGGTTGTGTACACTACGGTCATGCCCTGGGCGTTCAGCTCTTTAACGTTATCCAGGATGTGGCGGCGGCTCTGCGGATCGATGCCGACCGTCGGTTCGTCCATGATGATCACCTGCGGCATGTGCAGCAGGGCGGCGCCGATGTTTACCCGGCGCTTCATGCCGCCCGAGAAGGTACCTACCCGGTCGCGCTGGCGCTCCACCAGGCCGATCACCTTGAGCACCTCGTCGACCCGCTGCTTGAGCACCGCGCCGCGCAGGCCGTACATTTTGCCCCAGAAGACCAGGTTCTCACGCGCCGACAGGTCGGGGTACAGGGCGATATCCTGCGGCACCACCCCCAGGCAGGCCCGGGCAGCGGTTGAATCGGTCCGGATGGAATGGCCCATGACCAGGGCGTCACCCTCGGCTGGCTCCAGCAGGCCGGAGAGCATCGAGATGGTCGTGCTCTTCCCCGCGCCGTTGGGACCCAGCAGGCTGAAGATTTCACCCTGCCTTACAGTGAAGTCGATCCCCTGGACTGCTTTAAGCTCGCCAAAATTCTTATAAAGACTTTTTACCTCAAGTGCGTTCACGTTATTCATGCCTGCCTCCAAAAAAAGATGGAATGATGGTATGTGCCGCCCGTTCTCTCCGGACAGATGGATTAATCATGCTTCTCATGGGCGCTCACCAGTTCTACCTGCAGCAGCGGCAGGCCCAGGTCGCGGATGCGGCTGAGCATCCCGTGCAATGATGCCTGGTCCGCCACCAGCCCGGATACGACCGTAACCGGCGAGCCGTCATCCTGTTTTTGGTGTTGGAAAGCCACATCCTTCATGAAATCCGACCAGGCGTCTTCGATGCGCCCCTGGATGGTGAAGCTGTAGACCGCGGGCTCGTCCAGCGTAATGTGTGGATAAGGTTTTGCCATAAAAATCCTTTCTATAATCACCTAACTGCCTGATGGTTTCACTATAACCGGCAGTTGGTAGTAATTGCATCACACCCAGGGGTAATCGAAGGGATGCGCTGCGGGATATTTTTCTGCAAATTGGATTAATTATTTAATACCAAGCCTAATACCAATTACAGTGATACTAGAATTGAAAACGTCTCACGTCTACAATCCGTGCGCGCTCCCCCTCTCCACCCTGTGGAGAGGGGGTTGGGGGGTGAGGTGCCAATGCCGGACGGCATGATTCCTAGCGGATTAACCCTGCTTTCCGGGCGCGGTCGATCGCCTGGACGCGGGTAGTCGCCTCGAGTTTTCCGAAGATGCTGGTAACGTGTTTTTTGACGGTATTGACTGAAAGATACAGGTGTTGGGCGATCTCGGCGTTGGAGGCTCCGCCGGACATCAAGTGGAGGACTTCGAGCTCGCGAGGAGATAAAGGTTCAGCCAGGGCAGAGTTGGGGGTTGAAGGAATTTTAGATTTTAGATTTCCCCCAAGGGGTGCTTCGCGATCGATTTTAGAGTTGTCTGGCGCAACTGATTGAGACAAGGTGAGAGGGTACTGGATTAGCTTGAGGGTGGAGCGGGCGGAGTCGACGGCGCGGAGGACGAAGGGTTCGTTAGTGCCGAGGGCCGCCAGCTCCTGCAAGGCGGCCTGGGCGCGGGATGGATCGCCCTGCGCCTGGCGCAGGCGCGCCAGCAGCAGGTAGCCCGGGATCAGGCATTCCCAGAAGTTCCACAGGCGGCCCAGTTCCAGGCCCTTCTGTAGCTCTCCATCTGCGGCTGCGAAATCGCCGCGGTCGAAGGCCAGTTGGGCCAGGTTGACGTAGGTCATGCCAAAGAAGGCGGTCGGGAGGACGGGGTAGCCCTGGATGACATTCAGCGCCTTCTGGCAGGTGGCCTCAGCCTGGGCGATTTTTCCCTGCTCGATCTCGATCTGGGCCAGGTAACCGTAGGCCAGGGCGATGATGTGGATATTTTCCGGAGGGCGCTGGGCAATTGCTCCGGCTTCCTCGAATCCGCGCCGGGCCGCATCCAAATCGCCCCTGCGTTTTGCGGCTACGGCGAGCTGGAACAGGGTCGGCGAGCGCAAGCCGGAAGGCAGATTGAACAGGAATGGCTCTCCGTCGCGTTCGCGCACCAGGTAGGGCAGCACCCGCTCGCCGACCGTCACGGCGGAATCGATGCTCTCGTAGTCGAGGGCGATGCGCATGTAGAGCACCGAGCCTTCGATAAGCGCCGCTCGCCCCAGGGGGGTGAGCTGGGCCAGGTGGTCCTCGGTCAGCACGTGGGTTTTTATACTGCCCCCGGCGACCCTTTCCACCAGCGCCAGCAGCCGGCGCGCTTCGGGCACATGCCCGGTGGCGTGGGCCGCCCAGGCGGCGGCCATTACCAGGGCCGGATGGGCCAGCAAGACCGGCTCCGGGATGCTGAGGGCCCATTTCAACAGGGTGGAGAGATCGCTCAACATGAACATCTGGCTGGCGTACGCCTCCAACATGCGGGCTGCGTCTTCGAAATCGCCGCAGGATAGCGCCAGGCGGATTGCCTCGGGGATATAGCCGTTCTGCTCGAACCATTGGCAGGCCAGGCGCTGATAGGCGCACACCGCCGAGCGGCCGGCCCTCAGCTCCAGCTTCTGGCGCAGCAGGGCTGCGAAAAGGTGGTGGTAGCGGAACCACTGCCTGTGGTTATCCAGCGGTATCAGGAACAGGTTGGAGCGTTCGAGGTAGTCCAATATTTTGGCAGAAGTTTCTGCGGCCGGTACACCGGCCGCAGAAA
>DBMK01000071.1 GCA_002298885.1 Anaerolineaceae bacterium UBA700 | reverse complement strand
CCAACTCCATCTATTAAAACATTTGTTAATATCCTCTCATTTAACACCTCTTTATAACCATCCCGCGCGCGTGGTAAAATCAAAAAAGGAAAGATATAGGGGCTGAAGGGCTGAAAAATGCGCTCCAGGCGGTTTTTCGACCATTCTTATTCTCCCCTTTTGGAGGTTAATTAATGGAACAGCAAGTAGGCACGTTTGCTGTCAAAAAGGGCCTGGCCCAGATGCTCAAGGGCGGCGTGATCATGGACGTGGTCACCCCCGAGCACGCTAAAATTGCCGAGGACGCCGGCGCCTGCGCGGTGATGGCGCTGGAGCGCGTCCCCGCCGACATCCGCGCCCAGGGCGGCGTGGCCCGCATGAGCGATCCCGAACTGATCCTCAAGATCATGGACTCCGTGACCATCCCGGTGATGGCCAAGTGCCGCATCGGGCACTTCGTTGAAGCCCAGATCCTGGAGGCCATCGGCATCGATTACATCGACGAATCCGAAGTGCTGACACCAGCCGACGAAGCGCACCACATCTTGAAGCATACCTTCAAGGTGCCGTTCGTGTGCGGCTGCCGCAACCTGGGCGAGGCCCTGCGCCGCATCGGCGAGGGCGCCGCCATGATCCGCACCAAAGGCGAGGCCGGCACTGGCGATGTGGTAGAGGCCGTGCGCCATGCCCGCGCTGTGCTGGGCGAGATCCGCCACCTGCAGAACATGCCCGAGGAAGAGCTGATGGCTTTTTCCAAGGAGATCGGGGCGCCCTACGAGCTGGTCCTCGAGACGCGCCAGTTGGGACGCCTGCCGGTGGTCAACTTTGCCGCCGGCGGCATTGCCACCCCGGCCGACGCGGCCCTGATGATGCAATTAGGCGTCGACGGCGTGTTTGTCGGCTCGGGCATCTTCAAGTCCGGCGACCCGGCCCGGCGGGCGGCTGCTATCGTCAAGGCCACCACGCACTACAACGACGCCAAGATCCTGGCCGAAGTCAGCCGCAACCTGGGCGAGCCCATGGTCGGGCGCCAGATTTCGGCCATCCCTGAGGGCGAGCTGATCGCCGGTAGAGGCTGGTAAAGGATACTGCCCGGTCTGCCCGTGCGGCGCGCGGGCAGGATGGGCGGAACGAGCCGCGTATGAAGATTGGAGTTCTGGCACTACAAGGCGACTTTGCGGAGCACCAGAGCATGCTGGAAGGGTTGGGCGCTCAGGTGGTGCAGGTGCGCCTGGCAGAGCACCTGGACGGGCTGGACGGGTTGATCATCCCGGGCGGCGAATCGACCACCTTCGCCAAGCTGGCCGAAGCCTACGGCCTGATGGACCCGCTGCGCAGATTCGGGCAGGAACACGCCATCTGGGGCACCTGCGCCGGGGCGATCTTCCTGTCGAAGGACATCCACCGCCCGCAGCCGGTACTGGGATTGATGGACATCGTGGTCGCCCGCAACGCCTTCGGGCGCCAGGTGGACAGCTTTGAGATCGACCTGAATATCCCCGCCCTGGATAAGCTGCCCGGCAAGAACGGCGGAAGCACCAGCGAAGGGCCATACCACGCCGTGTTCATCCGAGCCCCGCTGATCGAGCGCGTGTACGGCGAGGCCGTCTCACTGGCCTGCCTGCCCGACGGGCGCATTGTGGCTGCCCGCCAGGGGCGCCTGCTGGCGACCTCTTTCCATCCGGAGCTGACCGGGGACATGCGCTTCCACCGATATTTCATGGAGCTGGCAAGATAGGCATTCGACCGTTCGCCTGGTACGACGTTTACAAGCTGGTGCGTTACCGCCACGATGTGCTCAGTATGGACAGCGCCCAGTTGTTGACGCGCGGCAACCCGGCCGGCCTGGCAGCCAACCTCAACCGGCTGCACCCGGCGCGCGGCATCTTCACGGGCGTGACCACCGGGAACCAGAACGGCGCTTCGCTCATCGGCCAGGTCAGTTACCGCCTGGGCAGCCGCTCGGCGCGCATCTCCTACATTGCGCCGGGCAGCATCTGCGACTCGCCGGATTTGCCCGGCCTGCTCGAAGGCCTGGCCTGGCACGCCGGTGATTGGGGCGCATTCCACGTGCTGGGCGAGTTGGAAGAGGTCTGCCCGGCCTTTGAAAGCATGCGCAAGGCCGGCTTCTCGGTCTACGCCTGGCAGCGGGTGTGGCAGTTACCCCTGGGGCAGACGAATGGGAATACCAACGGCCATTCGCGCCGTGAAACGCCGCGCCTGCCGGGCGGCGACGGCAGCGTTCGCTCCGCAGCAACCTGGCAGCCGGTGCGCGAGGAAGACGAGTGGGCGGTGCGCAACCTGTTCCAGAACCTGGTGCCGCCACTGGCGCAGAGCGCCGAGCCGCTGACCGTCCGCCGCCAGCGGGGCTTGATCAACCGCCAGGGGGGCGAGATCATGGCTTACGTGGAAGGTGTGTTTGGGCCGCGCGGCATCTACCTCTATCCGCTGATCCACCCGGATATCGACGATGTGGGCAGCCTATTGACCAGCTTGCCGCAGGCTTTATCCCCGCTGATGGGACGCCCGGTGTACATGGCCGTGCGTTCCTACCAGGCCTGGATGGAGACCACATTGACCGAACTGGGGGCGAAGAGCACTCCGCGCCAGGCGATGATGGTCAAGCACCTGGCCCAGGCCCAGCGCGTTCCGCTGAACGCCCGCCTGGTACAAATCGAAGGCCGCCAGATCGAGCCGGCCAAGACGGTAGCCCAGAATATGAGCCGGAGCGAGTGAAATAAGTGAGGAAAGTTTACAGTTTACAGTCAGAACCGGATCCGCGAATTACACGAATGTGAACAAATTTACACAAATGTTTTTATATAAGGTTTCATTCGTGTCAATTCGCCCTAATTGGCGTAATTCGCGGATAGGGTTTTGACTTTAAACTGTAAACTGTAAACTGTATACTGTATACTGTGAACTATAATTAACTCTAACGGAATCATAACCCTTCATGACGCAGAGAAGAATAACAGACGATTTACACGCCCTATTAGGGGTGCTCCCGCCGCATATCACCGAGGCGGTGGTCAAGGCCAATAACAGCGATAACCTGCTCGAGATCATCCTCGACCTGGGGCGCTGCCCAACAGCGCGCTTCGTGGACAACGAAGTGACCCTGTGCTCGGACGAGGTGACGCGAGCCGAGATCGACTTCGTGGTCTCGCGCATCGGCGAATTTGACGCCGACAACCGCGCCGGCCTCGAACGCACCCTGCACCGCATCTCGGCCATCCGCAACCGGCGCGGCCACATCGTGGGCCTCACCTGCCGGGTGGGCCGGGCGGTCTACGGCACCATCGACATCATCCAGGACCTGATCGAATCGGGCCGCAGCATCCTCATCCTGGGCAAGCCGGGCATCGGCAAGACCACCATGCTGCGCGAGGCAGCCCGCATTTTGGCCGAAAAGAAGCGCGTGATCATCGTGGATACCTCCAACGAGATCGGCGGCGACGGCGACGTGCCCCACCCGGCGGTGGGCAGCGCCCGCCGCATGCAGGTCTCCAAGCCCTCGCTGCAGCACGAGGTGATGATCGAGGCGGTGGAGAACCACAACCCCGAGGTGATCGTGATCGACGAGATCGGGCGCGAGCTGGAAGCAGCCGCCGCCCGCACCATCGCCGAGCGCGGCGTGCAGCTCATCGGCACGGCCCACGGGCGCACGCTTGAAAACCTGCTGCTCAACCCCACCCTGTCCGACCTGGTCGGCGGGATCGAATCGGTCACCCTATCAGATGAAGAAGCCCGGCGGCGCGGCACGCAGAAGACGGTGCTCGAGCGCCGGTCCCCACCGACCTTTGACGTGCTGATCGAGATCCAGGACCGCGACCGCCTGTCGGTGCATGCCGACGTGGCGGCGGCGGTGGATACCCTGGTGCGCGGCGCTCCGCCGCAGCCGGAGATCCGCTACCGCGACCAGAGCGGCGAGATTCACATCCAGAAGCCGGCGCCGCTGCCGAACAACCGCGCTCTGTCCCAGGGCCTGCGCCGCAGCCTGAGCGGCAACCTGGACGAAATCAACCCGTACGTTGCGCCTAAGCCCGGCGAGCGCCGCCCGGCGCCCCTGCCCCGGCGGGCGCAGCCGGACGAGGAAGTGCTGGAGGGCGAGGTGGTCGAGCCCGCCGCCCTGCGCCCGGTGCGCATCTTCGCCTACGGCGTGGCGCGCAACCGCCTGGTCCAGGCCGCCAAGCGCCTGGGCGTGCCAGCGGTGGTGGTGCGCGAGCTGGACGAGGCCGACGCCCTGGTGACCCTGCGCACCTATTACCGCAACCGCGAGCAGTCGATCATGGAAGCCGAGCAGCGCGGCCTGCCGATTTACGCCTTGCGCTCCAACACAGTCAACCAGATCGAGCAGTCGCTGGCGGACATGTTCAACCTGCCCTCCGAGACGCCGGATAACGCAGGCTGGGAACAGGTGACCAACCAGACGCAGACCGCCATTGACGCTGTGCTGAACGGTCAGCGCTGGGTCGACCTGCCGCCGGCGTCGGCGGCCATCCGGCGCATCCAGCACGACCTGGCCCGCCAGGCCCAGCTCGTCTCGCACTCCTACGGCAAAGAGCCCAACCGCCGCGTCCGCATTTTCAGAGAGTGAGGGGTTTACAATTAAAAACTTTTTCCACGAATTACACGAATGAGGACGAATTTACACGAATTTTTTTTTAAAAATTCGTGTAAATTCGTTAAAATTGGTGTAATTCGTGGAAAAGTATTTTGATTAAACTATGTTTATCACATTAGAAGGCCCTGAAGGAAGCGGGAAGACATCGCAGATGGCGCCGCTGGCGGAATTTTTACGCCAGCAGGGTCACACGGTGTTCACCACGCGCGAGCCCGGCGGCACCGAGATCGGCGAGCAGGTGCGCTCCGTGCTGACCAGCCTGAAGAACACGGGCATGAACCCGCGCACCGAGATCCTGCTGTTCTGCGCGGCGCGGGCCCAACTGGTCGAGGAGGTGATCCGGCCGCGCCTGGGGCGCGGCGAAATCGTGCTCTCCGACCGCTACGCCGACGCCACCCTGGCCTACCAGGGCTATGGCCACGGCTACGACCGGGCCATGCTGCGCCAACTACTGGACTTTGCCACCGGCGGGCTGTGGCCCGACCTGACCCTGCTGCTGGACATCCCCAGCGAGGCCGGCCTGAAGCGCAAGCAGAGCGGTGGTGAATGGAACCGCCTGGATGCCTACGAGCTGGCCTTCCACGAACGGGTGCGCGCCGGTTACCTGGAACTGGCTCGCCTTGAGCCCAGGCGCTGGTGCCTGGTGGACGCGACCCTGCCGGCGGAGATGGTACAATTAGCCCTGCGCCAGGCGATCCTCGAACGTTTAGCGAAAGAATAACAATATAATGAAAAAAGCCTTGCCCCTCTTTATCGTCGTGGGTTCCCTTTTGCTGTCAGCCTGCGGCGCGGCCACCTCGGCGGCCTTTCCCACCCTCCCGCCGGTTGCCACCTCCCGTCCCCCTGCCACCTTCACGCCCACCTTGCCGGCTACGAGCACGCCGGCGGTGACCGCCACGCCCGCCATCACCGATACGTCGGCGCCTACCCTGGTCCCAACCGCCAGCGCCACGCCGTTCCCCAACGGCTGCCAGGCGGTCGGCGGCCTGCTCCCCCAGCCTGATCCCAACATTCCACCGGTGACGGCAGCCGATTTCAGTATCGGTCCGGTTGACGCAAGCGTGACCTTTATGGAATACGCCGATTTTCAATGCCCCTATTGCGCCCAGCTCGACCCATTGTTGAAGAAGCTGATGGCGACCTATCCCAAGGACGTGCGCCTGGTCTTCCGCCAGTACCCGCTGAGCATCCACGACAAAGCCCTGGTCTCCGCCCAGGTGGCCCAGGCCGCCAGCCTGCAGGGCAAGTTCTGGGAGATGCACGACCTGTTGTTCAACACCCAGACTACCTGGGAGAACATGACCCCCAACGACTTCCTGACCTGGGCGGCCGACCAGGCCAAGACGATCGGCCTGGACAGCAAGAAGCTGGCGGCAGACGCGGTTGTTGCGGACGTAGTCAATACGGTGCAGAACGACCAGAGAACGGCCGAGGCGATTGGTGTTCCCTACACTCCGTTCTTGCTGGCCAACGGCATCCCGATTGGCGACACCGTGGACGAAGCGACGCTTAACTTTGTGGTCAACCTGATCACCAAGGTCAACGCCCTGGAGCCCAAACGAGTGAAGGACTGCCCGGCGATGACCATCGACAAGGCCCGCCAGTACACCGCTACGCTCACCACCTCCAAGGGCAATGTGGTCATCCAGTTGTACGCGGATAAGGCGCCGCTGGCGGTCAACAGTTTCGTCTTCCTGGCCAAGCGCGGCTGGTTCGACGGCGTCCCATTCCACCGGGTGATTGCCGACTTCGTGGCCCAGACCGGCGATCCATCAGGCACCGGGCGAGGCGACCCGGGGTATGCCTTCATCAACGAGATCAACCCCGATCTCAAGTTCGACAAGGCCGGCGTAGTGGGCATGGCCAATTCGGGCCCCAACAGCAATGGCAGCCAGTTTTTCATCACCTACGGGGCGCAACCGCACCTCGACGGCAGCTATACCGTCTTTGGCCAGGTTACCCAGGGCATGGACGTGGTGCAGAAACTGACCCCCATCGACGCCTCGGCCTCGAATGGAACCGCCCTGCCCGAGCCGGATAAGATTATTAAGGTTACAATTGAGGTCAAGTGATCGAAACCCCTCCCGGCACGGCGCTCCCCGAGAGCCAGCCTGCTCCTGAGATGCAGGCCGGAGGCAGTTCGATTCCCGCACCGCAGCCCGAAGGGATGCATAAATCCTCGCTGGCCCTGGCCATCCTTAGCGGGCTGGGCCTGGGGCTGGCTCTGCTGATCGCCGCCGGCCTGTTCACGTTGGGCCTTTCGAACCTGACCCAGGACAGGGGCGCAGGGACACAATCCCAGGCAGGCGCCATGTTCTCGGTGGCCTGGGTCTCACTGCTGGTGGCTATGCTGCAGGTTCCGCCGCTGGTGCTCTCCATCCAGCGTTTGGCGCATCGCCCTGCGCCGCCGTCTCTATTCCAGCGCGGCTGGCTGCTGGCCACCCTGGGGCTGGTGCTGATGGTGCCACTGGTGGTGCTCGGGCAGTACCTGGCGCACCTTTCCAACGAATACAGCCTGCTGTACCTGCCGCCTTTGCAACTGTTGGTGGTGGGGCTGCCGGTGTGGTGGGCGCTGGAAATTGGGCGGCGGGGCATACCCGGCGGCAGCGCCCAGCGTGGCTGGGGCATCGTCAGTGTGAGCACCTTGCTGACCATGCCGATTGTGGTGGTGCTCGAGTTGCTGGAGATCGTCTTCCTGGCTGTCGTCGGTTTTTCGTGGTTGTTCTCGCAACCGCAGCTCGCCCAGCAGGTGCAGCGCTTGTACGACATGATGGCCAGCGGCAACTTCGACCCGTTTGCTATCAGCCAGATGATCGAGCCGTACCTGCGCCAGCCGGGTTTCATCTTCCTGGCGGTGGGCGTGGCGGCGGTGCTAATCCCCCT
Source organism: Anaerolineaceae bacterium UBA700 (assembly GCA_002298885.1). The sequence continues at coordinate 9,323 of DBMK01000071.1, read as the reverse complement.
GCTGGAAGAGGCTTTCAAGCCGCTGGCGCTGTGGTTCCTGGCCGGGCGCAAGATGACCTCGGCCCAGGGCTTCGCCGCCGGCCTGATCGGCGGGGCGATTTTTGCCCTGCTGGAAAGCCTGTTCTCGGTCAGCCCGGCAGCCGGCCCGGATTGGGCCGGGGTGGTGGTGGGGCGGATGGGCACGGGGCTGCTGCACGTCACCTGCTCGGGACTGGTTGGCTGGGGCCTGGCAGCCGCCTGGCGCCGCCAGAGATACCTGCAGTTGGGCGGGCTTTACCTGCTGGCGGTGCTGCTGCACGGCACCTGGAACACATTCGGCCTGCTGGCAGGGTTTACCGACGTGCTGGACCCGGTCCGCTCGAGCGTGATGTATTGGATGGCCACCAACGGCGGCTACGTGCTGGTGGTGATGGTCGCGCTGACCCTGGCGATCCTGCTGTGGGCCAACCGCTACCTGCGCACCCACCCCGACCCTGACGAGCCAGAGCCAATTCCGGTTGAGCCTTCGGCATATGATCCTTATGCAAATATGAGCAGCAGTAATTAACCGCAGAGGCACAGAGACACAGAGAAATATTTCTTCCACTAATTTCGCAAATCGAAAAACAAATTGACATTAATTGTTATAAATATTTCCATGTAATTCGATTCAATTCGCGCAATTAGTGGAACAGGTTTTTCTCTAGGCCTCAGTGGTGAAATCAAATTCATTCTTAAGGAACGCTAATGGGTTTTATATCTTCAATCATCGATTTTATCTTGCACATGGAAAAATGGCTTCCAATATGGGTGCAGCAGTTCGGGGCGCTGACTTACATCATCCTGTTCTTGATCATCTTCGTCGAGACCGGGCTGGTGGTTACCCCCTTCCTGCCGGGTGATTCGCTCCTCTTCGCGGCCGGCGCCATCGCCGCCCTGCCCAATGGCGGGCTGAATGTGATCCTGCTCTACGTGCTGGTGGCGGCCGCGGCCGTGCTCGGCGACACGGTGAACTACTGGATCGGGCATTACATCGGCCCGCGCGCCTTTTCGGGCAACGTGCGCTTCCTCAAGAAGGAATACCTGGAGCGGACCCAGGCCTTCTACGAGAAGCACGGCGGCAAGACCATCTTCCTGGCCCGCTTCGTACCCATCGTGCGCACGTTTGCGCCCTTCGTGGCCGGGGTCGGCAAGATGCGCTACGGCTATTTCATTTCATACAACATCTTCGGCGGCATTATTTGGACCGCCTTGTTCACGTTTGCCGGATTCTTCTTCGGCAACCTGGAATTCGTCCAGAAGAATTTTTCGCTGGTGGTCATCGCCATCGTGGTCATCTCGGTCCTGCCGATGGTCTACGAATACCTCAAATCCCGCCGCGAGTCCAAGGCCACTGAACCCCCGGCAATTTAATTTTTTTAGACAAAACAGGATTTTTCACCACAGAGACACTGAGGCACAGAGAAAAACAAAAAAAGTATAAAAAAGGTTTTCTCTGTGCCTCAGTGACTCTGTGGTGAAAATCTATTCCCTCTTAATGATATGAACTCTACTTCAATCATCCTGGTTTTTATAATCGTTACGGGGGCGGCGGCGCTGCAGGGGGCGGTGGGATATGGGTTGAACGTCATCGCCGCCCCGCTGTTGATGCTGATCAACCCCGGCATGGTTCCGGGGCCGATCATGGCCTCGGCCTTCGTGCTGACCGTGCTGATGGTGTGGCGCAACCGGGATGGCATCGACCTGCATGGCGTGCGCTGGATGGCCTTCGGCATGATCCCCGGCACGGCGCTGGCCAGCCTGATCCTGCCCTCCATTCCGGTGCGCTCACTGTCATTCGTGCTGGCCGGGCTGGTGCTGGCGGGGGTGGCGCTCAGCCTGACCGGGCTCAAATTCCCGCCCCGGCGCTGGATCCTGCTGGTTGCCGGCTTCGTCTCCGGCGTGGGCGGCACACTGGCCTCCATCGGCGGCCCGCCGGTAGCCCTGGTCAACCAGGATCTGCCCGGCCCGCGCCTGCGGGCTACCCTGGCCACCTACTTCATCATTTCGGCGGTGTTTGCCATCATCGGTCTGGCGGCAGCTGGCCATTTCCAGGGCGACGAGATCACCCTGAGCGCCATCATGCTGCCGGGGGTCTTCGCCGGCTTCCTGCTCTCCCGTCCCCTGGCCGTTTACCTGGACAAGGGCTACACCCGCTTCGCCATCCTGGGCGTCTCCGGCCTGGCGGGAATCCTGCTGCTCGTCCAGCAATTAGCCCATTAGTTCAGCGTCACCGGCCAGATGCGCAAGGTGCCGTCGGCGCCGATTGCGGCGGCCCAGCGGCCGTCCGGGGACCAGCCATAATCCAGCAGGGCGGCGTCGAAAGCTCCCCGCGCCTCAATTTTAGTCCCGTCTGATTCTTGCCAATTCATGATTACGATGCCGCGGGCGCCGCTCGCGGCTTCGTGCATGTAAAATGCGCCGCTGGGGGCATAAGCGTTCAGGCGGCCGTTACCGGCGCCAGTGCGCACGCTTCCGCTGGCAGCGTTGATCCGCTCTAACCCGCCCTCCGGATTGGCCGCCAGGATTTCATTGTCATTGATCCATGCCCCGGGCGTGTACCCCGGCAGGGTAAGGATGGCTTTTTCCAGCACCAGGTCGTACACCACCAGGCCCGCCTGGCCGCCGCTTGCCTCGAGATTGACCTGGAAGGCCGCCCGGCTGCCGGATGGATTGAAAACAGCCAGGACCCCACCGGGCTGCCCGGAAATGGCCTGGTTACTGGCGGCGTGGTACACCTCATCGAACGCGCCGTTCGCATTACGCTTCCACAGGACAATAACCCCCGGGGCAGCCGCAACCAACCCGGCGGGGGCGAAGGCAGCCGCCAGCGCCTGCCCGTCCGGCGACCAGGCAAGGCGGGCGGCAGGCATGTCCGGGGTAACCTGGTCGGCGGGGGCGGGCTCCAGCGTGACCACCTGGACTGAATCCATGTCGGCCAGGCGCACGCCCCGCTGGGCTCCGTAGGCCAGGAAGTGCCCGTCACGCGAGAATGCCGCACCCGTCAACACGGGCGCGGCGTCCAGGATGCGGATCGGCTGGCCGCTGGCCAGGTCGTACAGCGTCTCGACCTTTTTGAGCGGGTCGAACAGCGTCACCTTGCTGCCGTCCGGGCTGAGGGCAGGAGAATTTTCCGGGGGGTCGAAATGGCGCACGAGCTGCTCGGAGGCAGTATCCCATACGTCCACGCCCCCGTAGCGCCCGGTTAGCGCCAGGCGGCTGCCATCCGCCGACCAACGCAGGCTGCCGGGGGCAGCCGGCATGCCGCGTACCTGGGCGAGGATCGTTTCGGGGGCGGCAGGGCCGGTGAAGGCCCAGCGGGTGATCTCGCCACTCTCGTAAAGGATATAAATATTATTGCCGCTGAAGGCAGCGGCTACACGCCGCCGGTTGGCGAGGGGGATTAATTCGTCCGCTATCTGGGAAAGCGCTCCGCCGCTGGCAAGATCCCAGACGATGAGCGGCCGGGAAGAATTATTCCCCTGCAGCCCGCCACCGCCGCGGTAGGCAAACCATTTTCCGCCGGGGTCGGTAAAAAAGGCGCGCGTCTCGCCAGGATAGGCCCCGGTTTCACCCGGGCTGAACAAAAAGCGGGCGGCGTTGCCATCGGGGTAGCGCAGCAAATCCACCCCGCCGTTGAGCCCGGCGACGGCCAGCAGACTGCCGTCCGGCAGCCAGGCCATGGGCTGGCTTGCATAGCAGTGTCCGGGGCTGCCCAGGGCCATGCGCACTTCGCCGCTGTGGGCGTCCACCACGCTCGGGCAGGCGCCGCCAGCCGCGGCCAGGGTGAGCGTGGCCCCATCCGGCGACCAGACCAGCGCCGGGGCTGCCTGCGGATCGACGGCCGTGTTAGGGACCGGGGTGGTCAGCTCATTGGAGGTATCCAGCAGGGAAATCGGATCGCCGCGGGAGGGGCCGGCGAACTGGAAGGCGAGCGTCTTTCCATCCGGCGCCCAGGCAATATCGGCGGCGGTGGCGCCAGGCTGAGCCGCCTGGATGCGCTTTGGTGCGCCGCTGGCGGCATCGAACAGGACCACGCTGCCGTCGGCCAGGGCGGCGGCCAGCATTTTCCCCTGCGGATCGAGGTCGAAGGCGAGCAGGTTGGTGGAGGTCGCCTGGAACCACAGCTCCTGCCCGCTGCCCACCGCGTTGAGCGAGACGCCACCGCCCCAGGCGATGGCCACCTGTTTTGCGCCGGGCAGAAAAAGCGCATCGACGATCTGCCCGCGCCCGATCTGGACGGGATCACCCAGGCGCAGCGTCTTGGGCTCGAAGGCGGGGGTGGGGATGGGGGTTTGCGTGGGACGGGGCTGCGGCGTGTCGGTGAACAACGGCGCCGGGGTCAGCGTCGGCTCCTTGACGATCCGGGTGAGGGTCGGCTTGAGCGTCGGCAGAGGCGGCAGGCAGCCAGAAAGGGCCAGCAGGCAGAGGCTGACCGTGATGAGGCGCAGGAAGGGGCGCGAGATGGGCTTCATCGGAGGGTCTCGATGTTATTATAATGCCTGCGGTTGGGGGGCAGAAGAGACACCTCGGGTTTCAACCTGAGGCGTGGGGGCACGAGCGCGGTGAAGGGAAAATTATTGGCGTATGAGGCCTGGGGATGAATCCCCAGGCTGGGAGAGGCTCAAGCCTGCTGAAGCAGGCTGTGACTGTGTTAGCCTGCTTCAGCAGGCTTAGGGAATGATAGCCTCAGGTTTCAACCTGAGGCGTAAGGACGCAGTGGGGTCGGCGGTACAGGAATACAAGCATATAATATAAAAGACTCCTTCCCTAAAATCCGGTCTTTGGATTTGAGGGAAGGCATAGAGGGGATTCTGAGATGGATATGCTAAAACTAAAACGGCTTGCGCTCCTGGTTTGCCTGAGCCTGGCGGCGTGCGGCCAGATCCCGCCGCCGGTGATCCCTTCGCTAACTTTTTCGGCGTCCCCAACCGCCATCCCCTCTGCGAATCCAACTCCAACTACCCCAGAAAGCTCATACCTAATCCCTCTGCCAACCGCTGCCCCTAAGCCTTCCTTAACGCCGATCCGCGAGCTGACCGATGCCTTCGCGAGAACACCAACGCTGGAGCCAGGTGACTCTCTTCCTCGGGCTGTGACATTGCCTCCAACCCTGACCGGTCTTAAAATCGTTACCATTTACAAACAGAGCTTGATTTTATGGGACGACGGTACGCCCTCCCCGCTGTATGAGGGCGATCACGACGAATATGTCCAGCAACCCAGGCTCTCGCCGGATGGCCGGCTTGTGGCTTTTCGATTGAACGGCGAATTGTGGGTCGTCGATACCAATGGTAAGAATCCGCGCAAGCTCTTTTCAACAGAACAGGCCGCCGAAGCCGGCAAAATTCTTGGGAATCCATCAAACCTAAATTTTGGCGTGAAAGACTTTGCCTGGCTACCTGGCACAAAGACGCTCCTGTTTAGCATCAGCGTCGGGGGCCAACCCGGTCCGGGTTCTCTGAATGACCTTTATCGGATCGACGTACAGAGCGGCACAGTCAAAATGCTGCTGCCTCCCGGAGAAGGCGGTGCATATATTTATCCATCTCCGGATGGAAAAACGATCGCCCTGCTGACCCAAGACCGGATTATTTTGGTAGATCCGGACGGCGTCAGGAAGGGAGTTGCCTTTGCTTTTGAGGCGATCCCCACCTTTTCAGAATACGTCCTCTATCCGGCCCTGCAGTGGGAGACTGGCGCCGGTGCAGCTTATTTGACTATCCCGCCTCAATTCAATTCGATACTCCCGATTTATCCAGCCCGGATTTGGAGGCTACCTCGAAACGGAAGCCCACACCTGGTGGGCGAATTCTGGACTTCCGAAGAAGCCATATTTGTGTCGCCAGGTTCGCCTTACTTAATCTATTACGATGGTCAACCCATTCCGATCAGGCCGCCCAACGCCACCCTTGCGGTTCCCAAGATTGTCCTGCACAATCTGGTTACGGGCAGCGAGAAACCGCTGGTTGACCCCGGGGGATTGGCGGCTTGCTGGACGCGAGATGGCCGCTATGTCCTGATGAGCGGCGCCGGCCAAACCTACCGGTTGGACGTTCAAAGTATACAAATCAAGGCCTTTCCGAGAACACGGGCTGGAAATTTTATGTGCCTGGATGAGTCTCATTTCTTGGTTTTGATGCAGGTCGACAGGGTTTATTACCTCGAACTGGCCTCGCTGGACGGCGCCACGTACGACCTTGGCCTGCTGAATAGGACCGACGATCTAGATTATGCTTTTTATTAATAATTCAGGATATTATCTTTGTTTCATAAGCCGGGTTTTTTAAATCTGCCAGGTCCATTTTTACTTATTCGTTTAAAATAGGATTGTGACCGCATTTTCTTTCCTGGCCGGCCTGGGCGCTTCGCTCGGCCTATGGCAGGTGACGCGCACGGCCCAGCCGCAGCACATGCGCCGCCTGGCCGACTACGGGCTGGTCGTCCTGGTGCTGGCGCTGGCGGGAGCGCGATTATTCTACGTGGCGCTGCACGCCGGCTATTATTCCGCCCACGCCCTGGAAGCGCTCCAGTTCTGGCAGGGCGGCTTCTCCTGGCCGGGGGCGGCAGCCGGCGGCCTGTTGGGGATAGGCCTGCTGGCCCTGGTCCGGCGGCGCTCGTTTGCCTGGCTGGCGGACGGGCTGGCGCCGCTGATCGGCCCGCTGGCGGTGGGCCTGTGGCTAGGTTGCTGGCAGGCCGGCGTGGTCTACGGCGCGGTCCTGGCTCCCGGCGCCTGTTGCGGCGTGCCTGCTCCCGACGAAACCGGGGCGGTGACGCTGCGCTACCCGCTCCAGGCGCTGTGCGCCCTGGGGCTGCTGGCCTACCTGTGGCTGGTCGACCGCCTGACCGCCCCGCGCCGCGGGAGCGTCGTGCGCGTGGAGCTCCGCCCCCGCCCGGGTCTGAAAGCCGCCCTGTTCGGCCTTGGCCTGGGGCTCGATCTGCTGGCTGCCTCGCTGCTACGGGCCGACCCCGTCCCTTCCTGGGGCGCTCTGCACTTCGACACCTGGTGCGCCCTGGGCCTGACGGCGCTCAGCCTGGTGGGGTTGGCCGGCGTGTTTATCGGAGGCGTGAATAAAAAGCTTATCCACGAATTACACGAATGAGAACGAATGACACGAATAATTCTTAATACTTAATCAAAACATTATCCACGAATCACACAAATGAGAACGAATGACACGAATATTTCTTGAAACTTCATCAGATCACTATCCACGAATTACGATAATTTCGCTAATTGACACAAAAAATCAAAAGATTTTTATAAATTCGTGTTCATTCGTTACAATTCGTGTAATTCGCGGATAAACTGTAAACTGTAAACTTAAAAAATATGAAACTCTCCCTCTCTCTCGCTCAAATTAACACCGTCCTCGGCAAGCCCGAGGTGAACCTGGAAAAGCACCTGGCTTTGATCAAGGAGGCCTACAGCGGTGGGGCCGACCTGGTGGTGTTCCCAGAGCTGTCGCTCACCGGCTACGTGCTGCAGGACCTGGTGCCTGTGGTGTCGCACCGCCCGACGATGGACGATGCCCTCTTCTGCCCGCTGCTCGAAGCCAGCCGCAAGCTCGACATCCAGGTGGGCTTCGTGCACGAGGACAACCGCAACCGTTTCTTCATCGCCTCAGCCTACCTGTCGAAGGGCGAGGTGGCCCACATCCACCACAAGGTGTATTTGCCCACCTACGGCCTGTTCGACGAGGGGCGCTTCTTCGCCTGGGGCGATTCCGTGCGCGCCTTCGACACCCGTTTTGGCCGGGCCGGCATGCTGATCTGCGAGGATTTCTGGCATGCCTCGCCGCCCTACCTGCTGTGGCTGGACGGGGCCGACCTGTTCCTGTTTGCCTCGGCCTCGCCGGGGCGCGGCCTGGGTGAGGGGCCGCAGCTCGAATCGGCGCGCTGGGTGGAGCACATCAACCGGGCCTACGCCTCGCTGTTCACTGCATTCGTGGCCCACACCAACCGGGTGGGCTACGAGGACGGGCTGAACTTCTGGGGCGGGGCCACCGTTTTCGACCCCAACGGCGAGCAGATCGCCCACGGGCCGTATAACGAAGAGGCGCTGCTCAACGTCGAAATCGACCTCAACCAGCTCCACCGAACCCGCTCGCGCCTGCCCCTGCTGCGCGACGAGCGCACCGGACTGGTGCAGCGCGAGCTGGGTAGAATTTTGTCCGCGGATAGTAAGTAAGGGAGTTAACAGTCTACAGTATACAGTTATCAGTTTAACCACGAATTTCACGAATTGTAACGAATGGGTACAAAATTTTTTGAGGTTTAATTCATCCGCGAATTACACGAATGGACACGAATTTTTTAAGGTTTTAATCCAATTAGCGAAATTGGCGTAATTCGTGGATAGAGTTTTGAAATATTAATAATATTCGTGATATTCGCTTTCATTCGTGTAATTCGCGGATAAGTATTAAAGGACCGGACTAATGATCGATCTAACGATAAACACCGACCTTGCCCGCACCATATTGACCGGGTTCATCCGCACGGAGGTCAGGCGCATGGGGTTCAGCCGGGCCGTGATTGCCCTCTCGGGCGGGATCGACTCGGCCCTGTCGTGCTACCTGGCGGTGGAAGCCCTCGGGCCGGCCAACGTGCTGGCCGTGCGCATGCCCTACCGAACCTCCTCCGCCGATTCGCTGGAGGATGCCCAGCGGGTCATCGACGCCACTGGCATGCCTGCACTGACCATCCCGATCAGCGAGATGGTCGACCCCCTGCTGGCCCGCTTCCCCGAGATGGATAACGTGCGGCGGGGCAACGTGATGGCGCGCACGCGCATGATCTGCATTTACGACCAGTCAGCGGCCTTCGGCGGGTTGGTGATCGGCACCGGCAACAAGACCGAGATCCTGCTGGGCTACACCACCCTCTACGGCGACTCGGCCTGCGCCATCAACCCCATCGGCGACCTGTACAAGACGCAGGTGCGCCAGCTTGCGGAGGCCATGAGCCTGCCCGAGTCGGTGCGCGCCAAGGCCCCTTCGGCCGACCTGTGGCTCGGCCAGACCGACGAGGGCGAACTGGGCTACACCTACGCTGAGGTCGACCAACTGCTCTACCTGCTGGTGGACCAGCGCTACCGCCCGGCCGAATGCGTGGCGGCGGGCTTCGCCGAGCCGTTCGTCAATTCGGTGGTCGAGCGCATCCGCCGCAACCAGTTCAAGCGCATCCTGCCGCCCATCGCCAAGCTCAGCAACCGTACGATTGGGTATGATTTCTTGTATTTGAGGGATTGGGGGACGTAACCTCACCCCCCGGCCCCCTCTCCACGGGGTGGAGAGGGGGAG
>DBMK01000072.1 GCA_002298885.1 Anaerolineaceae bacterium UBA700 | reverse complement strand
GACCCGCCTGGAGCGTTGCTCATTTGCTCTGCCGGGGTCTGCGACCCCGGCCCAGCGGGTCGCAGACCCGCTAAGAGCGATGCTCACCCGTAAACCAAGTTAAAGACCTACCGACTCTAGAAGTCCCACCGGGCTGATCAGGTGCTTCTTCCACCAATTCCCGGCCTCTTCCAGCCCAAAGGCGAGCCCGATCAGCTCGCTGAAATAGAACAGCGGCAGCCTGGCTCCGCCTGCGCTCTGCCGCATTTCCAGGCTCATCTGGCACAGCGGGCAGACCGTCACCATGGCGTCGGCCCCCGCTTCGCGGGCGTGCGCCACCAGGCGGTCTACCAGGCGCACGGCAATCTCCGGCTTGACCAGCGTCTGGTCGCCGCCGCAGCAGTCCGAGGCGTACGACCAGGGCTGCACGTCCGCCCCCAGCGTGCGCAGCAATGAGTCCAACAGGGTGGGGTGCTCCGGGTTCTCGAATTGGGTGATCTCGCTTGGCCGCAGCAGCAGACAGCCGTAATACCCGACCACTTTAAGCCCGTGCAGTGGTTTTTGCACGTGCCCGGCGATCGTTGCGAGTCCGATCTGGTTCCCAACCACGTCCAAAAGCGACCGGATTTCAAAATTGCCCTGGTAGCTGAAGCCCACCGCCTCTTCGATCATCTTGCTGGCGGGAGAGCGCCGCTTCAACTCCCTTTCGGTCGTCTTGTGGCGGTTGTAGCAGCCCGTGCACGGGATGACCACGTCCCGCCCGCTCGCCTGTGCAATCTTCAGGTTGCGCCCCGGCAGTGCCAAAGACAGGGCGTGGTTCAAGGTGGTGGCGGAGGCCGCACTGCAGCAGTTCCAATCCTCCAACTCCACCAGGTTGATCTCCAGCGCCTTGAAGATGGCCTGGACCGAGTCGTTGAACTCGCGGGCGGTCGAGTGCAGGCTGCAGCCAGGATAATACGAATATTCCTTTACCGGTGCGGCTTGCAGGGCGCTTGCAGGAGCATTAATCGCCATGTTGCGCCCCCTTCTTCTTGGGATTTGTAGCTGCATAGATGCGTTTGATTTCGTCCTGTCCTTTGACCAGCGAGGGTTTTAAGGGCACCTTGCCCATCGTGAACAGCTTTGCACCAGCGGGCAGGTCTGCAAACAGGTTCATCGTCCACAGTTTGTGCAGCGCCAGCAGCGAAATTTCGTGCATGCGTCCGGTGCGCTGCACCAGGCCCAGGAACAGGCGGTGGAATTTCACCGCATTCGGCTCGGCCACGGCTGCGCCTTCGGCGAACGCGATCTCGCGCAGCGCCCCCAGCACCCTTGCGGCGTCGATCTCGTTCGGGCAGCGCGCCCCGCAGGTTTCGCAGCCCACGCACACCCAGATGTCCTCGCTCTGCAGCAGCCTGTCCTTTTCTCCAAGCTGCACCATGCGCAAGATGCGGTCCGGACCGTATGTCATCTGGTCTACCACCGGGCAGCCCGCCGTGCATTTATGGCAGTGGTAGCACAGCTCGATAGCCTGCTCGCTCAACTCGTTCACCTGGTCGATAAAATTGAAATCCGGCATATTAGAGCACCTCGTCCAGCATCGCCAGGATCTGGTCTGGGCGCCAGTTGTGCACCTGCGAGGCCTTGTTCGGGCAGGCCACCACGCACGCCCCGCAGCTCTGGCACAGCGAGGCATTGACCGTGGCAATATTCCACAGGGGATGGATGGCGCGTGCCCCGTACGGGCAGGCCAGCACGCATGCCCCGCAGCCTGCACACAGGGCGGCATCCACCGTGGCTACCAGCGGCGAAATGGTCATTTTTTCGTGGCTGAAAAGCTGCAGCGTCTTGGCTGCGGCCGCGCTGGCCTGGGCCACCGTCTCGGGGATGTCCTTGGGCCCCTGCGCCGCCCCCGCCAGGAAGATGCCGGCGGTCAGCGTTTCCACCGGGCGCAGCTTGACGTGCGCCTCGGTGAAGAACCCGTTGGCATCCGTGCTGGCATGCAGCCTCTGCCCCAGGTCGACTGCGCCGTCACCGGGAGCCATCGGCGTTGCCAGCACCACCAGGTCCGCTGCAATTTCCAGCGACCGGCCGCTGAGCGTGTCTGCGCCCCACACGACCACCTTGTCGCCCTCGCTGAAGATCTTGCTCACTTTTCCCCGAAGGTACAGCACGCGGCTTTCGGTCATGGCCCGCTGCACGTACTCGTCGTAGCCCTTTCCCGCCGAGCGGATATCGATGTAAAAGACGTAAGGCTGGCCGCCCGGCACGCGCTCTTTATACAGCATGGCTTGCTTGGCCACGTACATGCAGCACACCTTCGAGCAGTAAGGGACGCCGCGTTCGGGGTCGCGCGACCCGGCGCACTGCACGAAGACCACCTCGTTGGGCACCTTGCCGTCCGAGGGCCGCCTGACTTCGCCGCCCGGCGCCAGCATCTGCTCGAAGGCCAGCCCGTCGATCACGTCCGGAATTTCCCCGCCTCCGTACTCCGGCAGCTTGGACTGCGGGTAACGCTCCCAGCCGGTAGCCACGATGATGGCGCCAATATCGAAATTGAATTCAACCGGCGCAGAGGCTGCGGCTTCTTCGCCGACGCCCGAGGCGGGCTGCTTAAGGCAGACTTTCGCCTTGAAATTGCCCACGTAGCCGTCGACGCTCTCCACCTCGGCCCCGGTTAAAACCTGGATATTAGGGTGTGTTTCCACCTGGCGGACCATCTTCTGCAGCAGGTCCGGGGCAGCTTTGAAGTTGAGGAACGTGCCTGAGAGCTGAGCCATCTTGCCGCCCAGCCTGGCCTGGCGTTCCACCAGCACCACCGGGAAGCCGGCGTTGGCCACGTCTAGCGCGGCCTGCATCCCGGCGATCCCGCCGCCGATCACCAGCGCCCGCTGGGTCACCGCCGCTGTAATCGGCTCCAGGGTCTCGTTGCGGGCCACTTTTTCGACGATGGAGCGCGTGATGGCCACCGCCTTGAGCGTGGCTTCGGCTTTGTGCTCCTGGTGCACCCACGAGACCTGCTCGCGGATGTTGGCGCACTCGCAGCGGAAGGAGTTTACGCCAGCCGCCGCCACCGCCCGCCGGAAGGTGGTCTCGTGCATTGCCGGCGAGCAGGCCGCCACCACCACGCCGTCGAGCTGCTGTTCGGCAATCGTCTTGCGGATCAACTCCTGGCCTGGATCGGAGCACATATATTTGTAATCTGCGGCGAACACCACGTCTGGGTGTTTGCGCGCCTGCTCCACCACTGCCGCCACGTCCACCGTCCCGGCGATGTTGATCCCGCAGTGACAGATAAAGACCCCGATTCTACTCATAGGCGTTCACTTTGTTCTTTGCTTTCTGCTGTTGGAACATCGCCAGCACCTTGGCCGCCGCCCCGCTGGCCTGGGCCACCGTCTCGGGAATGTCCTTAGATCCCAGCGCCGCCCCGGCCAGGAACACCCCCGGCACGCCGCTCGACATGGGATCCATTTCTTCATCGCAGGCTGTAAGGAAGCCCTGCTCGTCGACCTTAATTCCGAGCGATTCTGCCAGGGCGCGGCTGCCAATGCGCGGCACCACTGCCGTCGCCAGCACCACCAGGTCAGCCTCGATTTCCACGGTGCGGCTGCTGAGCGTGTCCGCTCCTTTTACGATGATTTTGCCGTCCTCGCGGAACAGTTTGCTCACCTTACCGCGCAGGTAAACCACTCCATCCTCCACCTGGGCCCGGTTTAGAAATTCCTCGTAACCCTTCCCGCCGGCGCGCACGTCGATGTAAAAGACGTAGGCCTGGCCGTCGTGGACGCGGTGCTTGTACAGGATGGCCTGCTTGGCAGTGTACATGCAGCAAATCTTGGAGCAGTAAGGCACGCCCCGTTCCGGGTCGCGCGATCCGCTGCACTGCACGAAGACCACCTCGCGCGGCGTCTTGCCATCCGAAGGACGCAGCACTTTTCCCGCCGTCGGGCCGCTGGCCGCCAGCAGGCGCTCGAAGGCCAGCCCGTCGATCACGTCCGGGATCTTTCCGCCGCCGTATTCGGGCAGGGCCGCCGCCGGATACAGGTCGTACCCGGTTGCCAGCAATACAGCCCCCACCGTCTCTTCGACGATGCGGTCCTCCTGCTCGAAATTGATCGCCCCGGTCGGGCAGAATCGGGCGCACGCCCCGCATTTGGGTTTGGCCGGCTGCCCCTTGGAATTGACCGCCGGCGCCCGCCCGGCCTCAATATCCCATTTGCTCTGCAAATAAACGCAGTGCGCCGCGTCGATCACCGGCTTGTTCGGCACTGCCTGGGGCGAGAGGGTGTAGATCACCTTGCGCGGCCCCATGCCGCGTTCGAACGTCGACTCAGTCTTGAACGGGCATTTTTCCTGGCATTCGCCGCACCCGGTGCATGCATCCCAATCGACGTAGGCCGCTTTGCGCCGGATGCGTACCTTGAAATCGCCCGAGGCGACCTCCCGCTCGATGCTCTCCACTTCGCTGTAGGTGTACAGCACGATGTTCTCGTGGTGCCCCACTTCCACCGTGCGCGGGGTCAGGATGCACTGCGAGCAGTCCAGGGTGGGGAAGGTTTCCGAAAGCTGGGCCATGTGCCCGCCGATGGAGGGTTCTTTCTCCACCAGCACCACCTCGAAGCCGCTGTTGGCAATGTCCAGCGCGGCCTGTATGCCTGCAATCCCGGCGCCGATGACCAGTGCTCGCTCGGTCATGGGCCTAAGCCTCACCTTCCGCAAAAAGCGGGCGGGGATCGATGTAATGGCTTTCCATCCCCCAGGCTGGCTCCTCCAGGCCCAGGGCCACCGCCATCAATTCGGTGAAATACACCACCGGCAGCCCGCCTTGCGCCAGCCGCACCGGCCCGCCCTTGCGTTGCGGGTGGTCCAGGTTGAACTGGCACAGCGGGCAGGCTGTGGCGATGGCCTGCGCCCCGTGCTTGCGCGCCGAGGTCAGGATCGAATCGGCCAGCTTTTGGGGCAGCTCGGGCTTGGAGACCAGCAGGTACGAGCCGCAGCACTCGTCCTGGTAGGGGAAGTCCACCACCTCGCATCCCAGGGCGTTCAGGAGGTCGTGCAGGATGCGCGGGTTGTCCGCATCGTCCAGCCCGATCTCCTCCTTGGGGCGCAGCAGCAGGCACCCGTAATACGGGGCCACCTTTAGTCCCTTCAACGGCCGTTTTACCTGTTCCTTCAATCCATTCCAGGTGACCTGGTCGCGCAGGATCTCCAGAAAATGGCTCACCTTTACCTTACCCTCGTAGGGCTCTTCGGTGAACCAGTTGATGCGCTCCAACATTTCAGGCCGCTGTTCCAGGAAATATTGCGTGCGCCGCAGCACGTGGAAGCAGATGGCGCACAGCGCGGTCACCTGCCCGCCGGCTTTTTGGGCCTGGGTCAGGATACGCGTCGGCGCAATTAACGCCATGCTGTTATCCGTCGCCAGCGGAAAGGTTGCGCCGCAGCACTGCCAGTTCTGGAGCTCTTCGAGGGAGAGTCCCAGGGCTTGTGCTACTTCTCGGCCTGAGTGATCGTATCCCTTCGCATTCGTGGATAAGGTGCATCCGGGGAAGTAAGCAATGCTCATGCCTGAGGTCCTCTCTAGGTTGTATATTTACGGAAACCGCCGATGATGGCGAGCTGAGGAACTTCTCCCAGGGCTTCAAGGGGTACTTGATCGACCGCCAGCCGGTCGCCTTTCTTCTGCATGGCAACCAGGCGCAGCGCTTCCATAATGCGCGGCAGGTCGATCCCTTTCGGGCAGTGCGCAACGCAGTTCATACACGCCGCGCAGGCCCAGATCATCTGGCAGTCCAGCACGTCTTCGATTCCCAGTTGCGCCAGGCGGATCACCTGGTTGGGAAGGATATCCATGCTGGACGCGATCGGGCAGCCGGCGCTGCATTTGCCGCATTGGTTGCAGGCCAACAGCGTCTGGCTGCTGATCGCTTCGATCTGCCGCCCAAACTCTCCCCGTACCGTTGCAATCGAAATTTTTGTCCTCATCCGCCTCCCCAGCTTAGATCAAATTTACCCGCAAGTAATTTTCCAGGTTTTTGATATCTGCGTCGCGCTCGCTCACGATGTTGCGCACCACGTCCCCGATCGAGATGACCCCCACCAGGTCATCCTCATCGAGCACCGGCAAATGCCGGATGCACTTGGCGGTCATGACCGCCATGCACTCTTCAATCGTCTGCTCGGGGGTGACATAATACACTGGACTGGTCATCACCTGCCTTACGGGCACCTTCAGCGAAAAATTCTCATCGCCAGCTAGCTCCGACACGCAGTCGCGCTCCGAGAAGATGCCCACGATCTTGGAATTTTCGATCACCAGGACCACACCGATGTTTTCCTTCGCCATCAAACGCAGCGCATCCTGGATGGGTGCATCGGGCTCCACGGAATAGACTTCGTCCCCTTTTTTACGCAGTATTTCTTTCACTTTGCACATATCCGCCTCCTCCCAGGGATAAACCTACGCAGCCGAAATCCAGCTTGTGCACCCCGGCCACTTTCTGCACTGACTTGGTGATCAGCTCCCGCATATATGCTCCTCGTGCTTCAAAAAAGAAATGAGTGCAGTTATTGGTTCAAAAACGCAAGCTGCGATTTTGAGACAATAACCACACTCATCTGAATTGCGGCGCGGCTTCCTTGGATATTACGGGCATCTGACATCCTTTTTTCAACGCGACAGTTTGAAAAACAGGAGACGCTTGACACAAGGATATTACCGGCGTAGAGTTGGCGGCTATGTGATTGTGGTAATAATAACTAATATAATCAGAAATGCCCCCAATTACAATTGACGTATATCACGTAGTTTGTGTGTTTTCTCCATTATATGATTGGTGAGA
>DBMK01000139.1 GCA_002298885.1 Anaerolineaceae bacterium UBA700 | reverse complement strand
TTCTCTGTGTCTCTGTGCCTCTGAGGTGAAGATCTTATCCCAAATTGTCGTTTGGAACGGCCTGGGCGTGCTCGGTGAGCAATTTGGTAACGGCGTCGCTGGCCTGAGCCCGGCTGTAAAGGTGGCCCTGGATCTCGTCGCACTGGTTGAGCAGTAGGAATTCGAGCTGCTGGCGGGTCTCGACGCCTTCGGCGACCACATTCAGCTTGAGGATGTGCGCCACCGAAATGATGGCCGAGGTGATGGCGGCGTCGTCCGGGTTGTCGGAAATGTCCCAGACGAAGGATTTATCGATCTTGATCGTGTCCACCGGGAAGCGCTTTAGGTAATCCAGCGAGGAGTAACGCATGCCGAAATCGTCCAACGAGATCTGGATGCCCATCTGGATCAGCTCGTTGAGGGCGCGCACGGTCAGGTCAAAATCTTCCATGGCTGCGCTCTCGGTGATCTCGAGCTGCAGGCTGGTCCCGGCAATGCCGCTGACCGCCAGCGCAGAGCGCACCACGCCCGGGAAGTTGGGATCCTGAAGCTGGTGAGCCGAGATGTTGACGGCCACCCGCACGTTCTCGACCCCCAGCGACTGCCAGAGGTGGATCTGCTCGCACACCGTGCGCAGCACCCACTCGCCCATGGCCACCACCAGGCCGGTATCTTCCGCCAGCGGAATGAACTGGTCCGGGTAGATCAGGCCGCGCTCGGGGTGGTGCCAGCGCAGCAGGGCCTCGACGCAGGTGATGTGGCCGGTTATTGAATTGTAAATGGGTTGGTAATACACCTGGAATTCCTGGCGGTCGAGGGCGCCGCGCAGCTCGGCCTCCAGCTTGAACATGGCCAGGGAATGGGCGTGCATTTCCTTGTCGAAGAGCTGGTACCGCGCCCGGCCGCTGAACTTGGCCTGGTACATGGCCATCTCGGCGTCCCGCATCAGGTCTTCCGCTTTCTCGTAGTTAGGGGTGACCAGGTTGATGCCGGTGCTAACCGAAATATACACTTCGTGACTCTGCAGGTCGAAGGACTCGTTCAGGCGCGCCTGTACCCGGTTGGCCACCCGGATGGCGTCGTTGATGCCCTTGATCTCCTCCAGCAGGATGCAGAATTCGTCCCCGCCGAAACGAGCGGCAGTGTCCTCGGGGCGGATGCAGGTCTCCAGACGGCGCGCCACGGTCACCAGCAGTTGATCGCCGGCGCTGTGGCCCAGGCTTTCGTTGACAACCTTGAAGCGGTCCAGGTCGATGAAAAGGACGGCTGCCATATATTCGCTGTGGCGTCGCACCAGGTCGATCGAGCGCTGGAGTTGGGTGTTGAAATAGGTGCGGTTGGAAAGGTTGGTGAGCGTATCGTGCATCGCGTCGTGGCGCAGGCGCTCCTCGGTGACCTTGCGGGCAGTGATGTCGGTCATCGAGCCGGCCAGGCGGTGGGGTTTCCCGCCGTTCTTGCTCACCGCCACGCCGCGCACCAGGAACCAGCGGTACGAACCACTGCGGTGCATGATGCGGTGCTCGCTGATCAACTGCGAGACGGCGCCGTTCAGGTAGGTGGAAATGTCTTCTTTGACGTATTTTACGTCCTCGGGGTGGATGCGTCCCAGCCATTCGTCCGGGCTGACGCTGATGGCGTCATCCTTGTAGCCGAGAAGCTGCTTCCAGCGCGGCGAGTAATATACCCTGTTGGTCTGCAGGTCCCAATCCCAAATCCCGTCGTTGGCGCCCTGGGCGGCCAGCGAATAACGCTCTTCGCTTTGGCGCAGGGCTTCTTCGGCGCGCTTGCGCTCGGTGATATCGGTGGCAATCATGGTGACGGTCGATACGCCGACCTCGCTGGCATTGGGGCCCAGCCGCACGTCGTACCAGAAGGTATTGCCGACCTCATCGCTTGAGCAAATTTCGACGCGCTGCGCCTTGCCGGTTTCAAAAGTGCGCACGATGGCGTCGCTGAACTCAACCTGGCATTCGGGGGTGATACCGGCGAACACATCGGTGTCGCTGGTGGCAGGCGCAAGCTGGCTGGTGCCCCGGTTCTGGTAGATGATGTTGCCCTCGCGGTCCATTTCGGTAATGATCACCGGGGCGTTAAGCATGGTGGTGCTCATGCGCACTTCAGATTCGCGCAGCGCCTTTTCGGCGTCCTGTCGCTCGGCGAAGATGGCCGCGGCCAGGTAGGCCGAAATGGCCGATATTCCCAGGAAGGCCTGGGCCGTGACTGCCTGCTCGTTTAAGGAGAGGGATGCGGAAGTGAACAATCCCCGGCCCAGCAGCGTCCCGCTGACCAGAAAGACGGCCAGCGCCAGGATGGCGCCGGAGGCACCGTGCGGGCCGAAGCGCAGTGCGCCCCAGAATAAAAGCGGAAAGGCAAAATAAGGCAAAATTTCGAGGAAATGGGTGGCCTGGTAAGCATTCAGGAAGACGTAGATCGAGAAGATCACCAGGGTGGTAATAAAGAAGATAATTTCGACCCACGCCCGGACGCCTACCGCGCGCAGGGAGATGCGCCGCCTGGCCCAGGTGAGGATGAAGGGCGCCACCAGCAGGATGCCGACCCCGTTGGCCAGGGCCGAGACCGACCAGGCCAGGGTGAAGGGCAGGTTAGAATTGAGCACGGCCACAACAGCCTCAGCCAGGCCGGCCAGGATGGAGGCCAGCACGGTGATTCCGCAGAACCAGATGACCTGTTTCAAGCGGTTGAAGCGGATGACCGGCCCCAGGTAGCGCTGCAGCAGCCAGGCTGAGCCCAGGCTTTGGGCGCAGTTCACCAGGCTGAACCAAAAGCTGACAACCAGGCTGTTGCGGGTAACCAGGTGAGCCGCCAGGTCGGTTACCACGATGACCAGAACGATGCCGGCCCAGTTGCTCCGAGCCGAAATCAGCAGTGCGGCCAGGGCAATGCCCCCCGCCGGCCAGATGAAGGGGATATTCGCTGAGGATGGGATCAACAGGGCGCCAACGGTGGCCGCCACGAAATAGACCATCGTAAGCACGGCCCAGCGAGTAAACTGGAGTGCATTCCGGTTGCGCATCACCGAACTAAGTTGATCTGAGATCATGGTGCCATCGGACGAACATCTTCCCCCGGTGTTCAAGGTGGATTGAGTCTTGTTAAAGTATAGTCGCGTTTTAAAATCAAGACAATATCAGGATTGAAAGGTAGCAATAATAGTGCCAATTCGGGTTTTACGAACACCTTGAATGCACAAATTGATTGGAGTATGATGATCTCGAAAGATTAAGATTGGCCGGACTGGCCGATGGAATTATTGCCTATCATTTTTTTATCGAAAGGAGGGAGGCGATGGCTAAAAAGACCGCATTGATCTTATCCGGCGGCGGCGCCAAGGGCGCGTTCCAGGCGGGCGCAGAAAAATATGCGCGCGAAGAAAAAGGGTATACCTGGGACATCATCGCTGGCGTTTCGGTCGGGGCGCTCAACGGCGCCATGCTGGCGATGCAGAAATACCAGCGCTTGTGGGAAATCTGGAATACGATTTCGGACGACCAGGTGTACACCGGCGGCTTCAACCTGTGGTCGATCATCAAGCTGGCGTTTGGGGCCAAATCGTTCTACGGCAACGAGCCGCTATGGCAAAAGCTGAAGGCCGAGTTGGAACCGGACAAGGTCCGGGCGGACCTGCGGATCGGCTCAGTCTCGCTGGTGACCGGTGAATACGTCCAGTTCACCCGCAACGACCCCAACCTGGCGAAGGCCGTGCTGGCCTCGACGGTGATGCCGGTGATCTGGACGCCGGTGGATATCACCAACGACTTTCGCAGCATGGTGGATGGCGGCGTGCGCAACATCAGCCCGATCGGCGACGTACTGGACGCCAACCCGGACGAGGTGGTAATCATCAACTGCGGCCCTGAGGATGAGACCGTGCTTGCCAGCCCACCGGGCGATGTGGTGCAGATTGGGCTGCGCACGCTGGACATCTTGCTCAACGAGGTTTTCCGCTCCGATATGGATGAATTCCAGCGTATCAACGCCCTGGTGAAGGAGGCCGAAAGCCAAGGCGTGGTGCTGCACAACCCCAAGAGCGGGCAGCCGCTGAAGTATTTCGAGGTCAAGATCGTCGAGCCGAAGTTTTCGCTCGACGATACGCTCGATTTCACCCAGCCCAGCGTCCAGCGCTCCCTCAAAGCCGGCTGGGACCGGGCGAAAGAGGTATTTGGATAGATTGGCGACTTTTTTTCACCACAGGGGCACAGAGACCTTTAAAACCTTTTTTGGTTTTTCTCAGTGGCTCTGTGCCTCTGCGGTGAAGATATGATATTTTTTGGAGGATGACTTTGGAACAAGAGGATGAGTTAGAAATTGGGTCGATGGCGCCGGAGTTCAGGCTGGCGGCGAGCAGCGGGGGTGAGATCGGGCTGGCGGATTACCGCGGCAAGCGCGGCGTGACGGTCTTCTTCATTCGCGAATATATCTGAGTGCAGTGCCGTTACCTGGCGTCCCAGTTGGGGCGCCTCTATGCAGATTTCCAGGCCGCCGGCAGCGAGGTGCTGCTCATCCTGGGCGAGCCAATCGACCAGGCGCGTTCCTACGCCGAGATCCTGCACCTGCCCTTCCCGGTCCTCTCTGATCCGGACCGGGCTGTATACCACCATTTTGGCCTGGGGAAGAGGCTCTTCCTACAACAGACCGCCACGGTTATTGTCGACCGGGCGGGCGTGATTCGCTACCTCAAGCGCGTCACCAATCCAATGGTCTGGCTGCAAGAAAGCGCCGGCCTGCTTTCCGCCGCCCGGCAGATAGGCGGCGGCTGAATCCACCCTTTTTCGGCGGCGCTATTTGTGATAAAATGCGGAGTACACCACGGTGGCTGTAGCTCAATGGCAGAGTGCTTGACTGTGGAT
Organism: Anaerolineaceae bacterium UBA700; assembly: GCA_002298885.1. The sequence goes on along the minus strand of DBMK01000139.1, from coordinate 2,555 downwards.
CAAGATGTTGAGGGTTCGACCCCCTTCAGCCACCCCAAGTTCCAAAAAGCCCCTAATAAGCAGACCCAGTCTGCTTCGTGGGGGCGTTTTATTTTCTATCCCGGATTTGATAAATATTCGTGCCCGCTTCAATTAACGTTTTTATATGGCGATGCTAGAATTATCCACCAACCCGAGTTAAATTGGATTCGTGGGGGTGGGTAATGTTGCTTCACGATCGTGAGTTCCTTAATGCACACGAAACTGGAACAATCCCGGAAATCCGATTGAAATTTTGAATCCCAAATAAAATGAGCGACCAAAAATTGATTGAAAAAACGAAGCGCAAATAATAATATGCGGAGCAGCGGATGAAAATTTACACCATCGGTTTCACCCAAAAAACTGCGCAGCAATTTTTTGATATTCTAGCCGAGCATAAAATAACCTGCCTGGTGGATATCCGCCTGCACCCGGATGGCCAGCTCGCCGGTTTTTCTAAGAAAGAAGATCTGCGCTACTTCTTAAAACGGCTGATCGCCTGTGATTACCGCCATATGGACCGCCTGGCGCCGACGGATGAAATCCTGAAGGCTTACCGCAGCGACAAGAACTGGGTTAAATATGAAGCAGCCTTTCAGGCGCTGCTGGACGAGCGCGGCATCCCGCAATCCCTGGACCGCACTCTTTTCGAAGAGCAAAATTGTTGCTTGCTTTGCAGCGAACCAACGCCGGAACATTGTCACCGGAGATTGGTAGCCGAGAGATTGGCCCAAGCCTGGCAGCCGGTAGAAATTATCCATCTTTAAGCAACGCTTGTAGAGAACGATTATTTCAGCTGTCTATTAAATAGGTTGAGCCGCGTGACCCGCGGCTCAGGGGAACTGCTTCTTCTCAAATGCTCCTTGTGCGCATGACAACCCGGTACAGCAAGAGCACGCCAAGCGCGATCAGTAGGATGGCAAAGACCGGCAGGTCGAACGGCAGGCTCAGGACCACTTTGGCCAACTCCAATCCGCCCAAAACGAGGGCCAGGATGCCGAGCCCAATGGAGAAACTGCTGGTCGGGATGCCGCTGCGTGCCCGGGCCGCGTTCAAGCCCAGCAAAATCAGGCCGAAGCCAAGCGCTCCAATGCCCTTCGGAAGGGAGGGGATCATTTCTGTGATTCCCCACCAGATGAAGATTGCGCCCCATGCAATCGTCTCGAAATTACGATTTCGTGCTTGTAGTTGTTCCATTTTTTCCTCCAAAATTTGGTTTCTTTCGATTTAATGATTTTTATTTGTCATGGATTGTAATTATTTGGCTGCGGTGAACAATCTAGAGTGCCAGGCCGATCTGTGCCCGAAGGCGCCGCCTACCCCAAAGCTCGTGACGACCCCCAGCACAAGGCCGTAAAACAGGTGCATTACCGTCGATATGCCAAACCACTGCAGCGTCTGAGGCGTGGTCATCTCAAGAAGAATAGGCGTAGATGCAAGGATCGGCTGGCTCACGAGCTGGACGTAAACAACTGCCAGCAAAATACGCTTTTTGTGCCTGCCCACTCGCAAAGCCGGCGCCTGGGTCACAACCAGGCCAAAGATCCCTCCAAGCAGCGGGCCAACCAGGTAGTGAGCGGCCACTCCCAACGGCACCCCGCCTGTTGCTGCAATGCCCAGATTGGAAAGGAGCTGCGCCACTGTGTCTCCGACGATCGTGAAGCAACTTAACGCGGGCAGTCCAACTGCGCTAAGCCCAGCCATGAGCAGGAAGTCCATTACCAGCGTGCCCGCCAGTCCGCCGACCAACCCCCAGCTTATCCCTGCCCCGAGAGGGGCATGCCCCTTTTTCTGAATAGAAACTTGCGCAATTTTTTCCATTGCTTTTTCTGCCCTCGAATTCATTTAGCTCAGGCGTTTGCAGTTGCTCCGTTGGCCCGGGCGCGCAGATCTCGAATATAGATCCTCCAGCCCGGCCACCAGGTCGAATGCCAGCGATGGATGCGGGCAAGGATGGAGCGGGGATTCTTGGCGGCATGGCAGCGGATCGGGCAATCGGCGCACTTGTGCAGTTTCATCAAACTTTCGATGATTTCGTTTTCAGTCATTTCAAATCTCCTTTTATTGGGTTAATTTGTTTATGGACAATATCGTCAGGTTCAGGCGGTTGAGTTTATTTAAAATGCCCATCAAAGCGGACTGGTCGACGATGGTTCCGGTCAGAATTGTCTCGCCGTTCTCGAGGTGACTCATTTGCATCCCTTCCAGCCAATCCGACCAATCCCGGTTGAGGTGGCCCTTGATGTGTATTTCATAATCTTGATTTCCCATCGCTCCTCCTGACTGATCACACTGTATCATTTTCGGGAAGCCGGTTCATGGGCCGGAGGACCCATTCGGGGTTGTATTCGGGGTTGTATCCAATCAATGGAGTATGGCTTTTATCCAAAAAACACAAAAGAAGCCTGGGGATGGATCCCCAGGCCAGGGAAACCCAAGCCGGCTTATGAACTTTGACAATTAAAATCGGGTAACCTGGAAAATGGATGTCAAAACCTGACCTCACCCCCGGCCCCTCTCCATTCCATGGAGAG
>DBMK01000234.1 GCA_002298885.1 Anaerolineaceae bacterium UBA700 | reverse complement strand
AGCAAAATTAAAATAAAAAACCTTTATTCCCATTTTTAAAGAGAATATCCATGTCCCAACCCAAACCCTGGCACTTCATCAGCAGCGATGGCACGTTTCGCCTCGACGATCCGCAGAAGACAAGCTACCTGTTCTTCCCGCTGGTCAACCCGGCCGGCATGATGTCGGTGGTCACGCCCAGCCTGCACGGCGACGCCAAGACCGGGCAGCACGCCTTCCTGCTGGCACCCGTTTCGGTGGAGGACCTGCACGCCAGCCGGTCGTCGCGCAATTTCTGGGTAGCTATCGACGGAGCCGGGCCGTGGTCGGCGGCGGGCAATTCGGCGGCCCAACTGGCCCAGCCGGACCAGGATCAGGTTACGCTCGAAGCCGGCTTCCTTTGGCAGCGGGTGACCCGCCTCAACCGGCCCAGCGGGCTGCAGGCCGAGATCACCAGCTTCGCGCCGCCCACACCCGACACGGTGGAACTGATGAAAGTGACCCTCACCAACACCTCCGGGCACGTCCTGGAGCTCACCCCCACCGCCGCCATCCCAATCTACGCCCGTTCGGCGGATAACCTGCGCGACCACCGCCACGTCACCTCGCTGCTGCAGCGCACCCGCTGCGGAACGCACGGGGTGCTGGTGCGGCCGGCGCTGTCGTTCGACGAGCGCGGCCACCAGCCAAACGCCACCACCTACGCCGTGCTGGGCGCCGAAGGCGACGGGACACCGCCCGAGGGATTCTTCGCGGTGAGCGAGGACTTCACCGGCGAGGGCGCGACGCTGGATTGGCCGGCGGCGGTCACCGGTGAGGACGTCCCCTGTATGATGGCTGGGACCAGCATGGACGGCTACGAGGCGATGGGCGGCCTCAGGTTCAGGCGCCTGACCCTGGCGCCGGGCGAGGCACGTTCCTACGTGATCGTGCTGGGCATCGTCCCGCCGGCGGAAGGACAGCCGGAAAGCGATTGGGGCGAAGCGCGGTTGGTCAGGGCTTACGCCGGGGCAGGCCAGTTCGATGCCCTGTTCGAACAGGTCAAGGCGTACTGGCAATCCAGGCTGTCGAACCTGGCGGTAGACACCGGCGACGACTGTTTCAACGGCTGGCTCAAGTGGGTCACCCTGCAGCCCATCCTGCGCCGCATGCTCGGCAATTCCTTCCTGCCCTACCACGACTACGGGCGGGGCGGGCGCGGCTGGCGCGACCTATGGCAGGACATCCTGGCCCTGCTGCTGCTCGAATCCGACTCCGGCCCAGAGGGGAGTGAGGAAAGCCTGGATAAACTGCTGGCGGGCAATTTTGCCGGGGTGCGCCTGGACGGCAGCAACGCCACGATCATCGGCAGCCGCCCGGGCGAGTTCAAGGCCGACCGCAACAACATCCCGCGGGTGTGGATGGACCACGGCGTGTGGCCGCTGCTGACCACCCTGCTGTACATCGACCAGTCCGGCGACCTTTCCTTCCTGCTGCGCAAGCAGGCCTATTTCAAGGACGGCCACGTGTGGCGCTGCCGGGCCATCGACGGCGCCTGGGATGCCGCCCAGGGCCTGCGGCAGCAAACTTCCGAGGGCGGCATTTACGAAGGCACGATTTTGGAGCACCTGCTGGTGCAGCACCTGACGGCCTTCTTCAACGTGGGCGAGCACAACAACATCCTGCTGGAAGGCGCGGATTGGAACGACGGCATGGACATGGCGAGTAAACGGGGCGAAAGCGTTGCTTTCAGCGCCTTCTACGCCAGCAACCTGCGCCTGCTGGGGCAACTGGTTGGCGAGCTGGAGCGCCTGGGGGTGAGTGAGGTGGAGCTTGCGGAAGAGCTGGGGCTGCTGCTGGATACGCTCAAAACGCCGGCCGATTACACCACGCCGGCGGCCAAGCTGGCCCGGCTGGACGAATATTTCGGCGCCGTGAGCCACACCCTGACGGGCAAGACGCTGCGCCTGCGCCCCGCCGACCTGGCAGCCGATTTGCGGGCCAAGGCGGACTGGATGGCGGAACACCTGCGGCGAAACGAATGGATCACCGACGGCCAGGGCTACGGCTGGTTCAACGGCTATTACGACGACGACGGCAAGCGCCTGGAGGGCGAGGCGCCGCTCACTTCATCCGGCGTGCGCATGACCCTGACCGGACAGGTCTTCAACCTGATGGGCGGCATTGCCAGCCAGGAGCAGGCGCGCCAGATCGTGCGCTCAGCCGAGCACTACCTGTTCGACCCGCAGGTTGGCGGGTACCGCCTGAACACCGATTTCGGCGAGGTGCTGCTCAAGATGGGGCGCAGCTTCGGCTTTGCCTACGGGCACAAGGAAAACGGGGCCATGTTCAGCCACATGGCGGTGATGTACGCCTACGCCCTGTACGAGCGCGGTTTTGTGCGCGAGGCATTCCGGGTGCTGGACAGTATTTACCGCCAGGCGGTGGATTTCTCCGCCAGCCGCATGTACCCGGGCATCCCCGAATATTTCAGCCCGCGCGGGCGGGGCATGTACCCCTACCTGACCGGCTCGGCAAGCTGGTACCTGCTGACTCTGGTGACGCGGGCCTACGGGGTGCGCGGCCGGCGCGGCGACCTGGAATTGGCGCCCAAACTGGTACGCGAGCAGTTCGACGCGGCCGGGGCGGCCTCAGTGAGCATCCCCTTCGCCGGTCGCCGCCTGAAGGTGACCTACCACAACCCGGCGCACCTGGATTACGGCGCTTACCGCATCCAGAGCGTGAGCGTGAACGGGAAGCCGGTGGAGGGCGCTGGCGGAGAACGGGGTTTGCTGGAGCGGGCAATGATCGCAGGGCTGCCGGCGGACCAGATCAATCAAATTGATATCGAACTTAAATAAAAATATGG
>DBMK01000174.1 GCA_002298885.1 Anaerolineaceae bacterium UBA700 | reverse complement strand
AATTACCCCAATATTCCCTTATTTGATTACTTCGATTCCCCCCATCCAGGGGCGCAGCACCTCGGGAACGACGATCGAGCCGTCCTCCTGCTGGTAGTTCTCGAGGACAGCGATCAGGGTGCGCGGCATGCCCAGGCCCGAGCCGTTGAGGGTGTGTACCAGGCGCGCCTTGCCATCTGCCGGGCGATACTTGATGTTGGCCCGACGGGCCTGGAAGTCGCCCACATTCGAGACCGACGAGACTTCCAGCCACTCGTTGCAGCCCGGCGCCCACACCTCCAGGTCGTAGGTGACGCGGGCATTGAAACCCAGGTCGCCGGTGCATAATTGCACGATGCGGTAGGTGAGGCCCAACTGCCTGCAGGTCTCTTCGGCGTCTGCCAGCATCTTATCCAGCTCTTTGCCCGAGTCCTCCGGCTCGCAATAAATGTACATTTCGACCTTGTCGAACTGGTGACCGCGCTTGATACCGCGCACGTCGCGACCGGCGCTCATCTTCTCGCGCCGGAAGCAGGGTGTATAGGCGGTGTAGCGCAGCGGCAGGCTGGCCTGGTCCATGATCTCGCCGATGTGCAGCCCGGTCAAAGGCACCTCGGCGGTCGGTACCATCCAGAAATCTTCCTCGGCGTCGTGATACAGGTTGTCGATGAACTTGGGGAGCTGGCCCGAGGCAAACATGGTGGCTGCTTTGACCATGAAGGGCGTGTACTTCTCGGTGTAGCCCTGGCGGATGTGCAGGTCGAGCATCCAGGCGATCAGCGCACGCTGCAGGCGCGCCCCGGCCCCGCTCAGCACGTAAAAGCGCGAGCCGGTGATCTTGACCCCCCGGTCGAAATCGATGATGCCCAGCTTCGGCCCGAGGTCCCAATGCGGTTGCGGGGTAAACGCATACTGCGGAATCTCGCCCACGGTCTTGACCACTACGTTTTCGCTCTCGTCTTTGCCCACCGGGGTGATGGGATCGGGGATGTTGGGAATGGTCGCCACCAGGCCCTGCAGTTTCTCCTCAACCTGTCGCACCGTATCATCCAGGACGGCAATCTGGTCGCCGACCTGCTTCATGGCGTCGATCTTTTCCTGGCGGGCGGCAGGGTCCTTCATCTGCCCGATCTGGCGGCTGACGGCGTTGCGCTCGGCCTTGAGCGTTTCGACCTGGGTCAGCAGCTTGCGCCGCTCCACGTCCAGCTCCTGGGCCTGGTCGACCACCGCCGCATCCATGTTGCGCTTGCGCAATGCGGTGCGCACTTCCTCGGGCTGTTCACGGACCAGATTGATGTCTAACATATTTCCTCCACGAGGCTTCAGAATTTAAAACGCCCCCACTCCTTGCAGGACGAGGGGGCGCTCGTGGTGCCACCTGCTTTTACCGCCCGAAGTTCGGGCAGCCTTGTTCCGGCATTAACGGTGCCTCCGTCCCTCTTACAGCCTTTCGGCTCCTGCGAGGGCCGCCAATCCCTTTTTCTGGGATACCGGGGTGGATTTCGCCGCGCTGCCTGCCAGCTCGCACTCCCGCTGGCTCTCTGTAAGGCGCGCCGGTTACTACTTCCCGGGCAGGCGTTATACATGGATTATAACAAGGGGCAGATGGATGTCAAGAGAAGCTTGTAAATAAGCTTAAGGCATGCTATATTCTCTAAAGATTGAATTCGGTTCGCATGTCAGGAGGCAGCATGTCTGAAGCAAAACACCTGGCGGAAGCCCTGGACGGGTTTCTCACGAACGACAAGAATGGATGGTTCTTACCCATCCGTTCGGCAATCCAGGGATTGACGGCTGAACAGGCAGCCTGCATCCCGGCAAAGGGATTCAACAGCGTTTGGGGGGTGGTAAACCACCTGATCTATTGGAATGAAATCATGTCCCTGCGCCTGGAGGGACATACCGTAGACCGCAAGAACCTGCCTAACCCAGATAGCTGGCCCAAACCGGCAATCCCCGCCACTGAGGACGCCTGGAAAAGGGACTGCGAGCGCCTGTTCGCCATCCACAAGAACCTGGTGGAATACACCGCCCGGCAAATCGACGAAACGCTGAGCGAGCGCATGGCACCCGGGCAGCCAAAACGCTGGCAGGTCATCCAGGGGATCATCGCCCACAACAGCTACCACACCTGCGAAATCATCAGTATCCGGCACATGCAAGGTTTATGGCTGGAAGGGGTATAAGCCCGGCTCCGGGGGATAAGCTCAGCCCGTACGCGAGACTCAAGCCCAAAGTATTCCAGCACGCCGGGGTCGACGAGACCAGCCCCGGCCATTTCCGGCTCTCGATTCCAGGCGGGCCGGCTGGAATTTACCGACTGGCCCAGCTCGACGACTATACGCATACCAATCGGGATAAGTTTGATTGGAAAGCGCCTTGCACGCTGGAAATCCGCTGCCGCGTTTCACACCCCGCCCTGCCGGGCACCTGGGGCTTCGGCTTTTGGAACGACCCTTTCAGCACCAACCTTGGCTTCAGTGGGATGAAACGGCGCCTGCCAGCGCTGCCGAACGCAGCCTGGTTCTTTTACGCCAACCCTCCCAACTTCCTTTCACTGCGTGACCACGGTCCCGCCCAGGGATTCCTGGCGGCCACTTTTCGCTCGCCCCTCTTCTCTCCTGTACTGCTGGCGCCCGGCCTGGTAGGCCTGCCGCTGCTGGCCTGGCCTCCGGCCGCCCGCCTGCTGCGCCGGTTGGGACGCCTGCTGGTCAAAGATACCGCCGCCCTCATCCAGGTCGACCCGACCGAATGGCATACTTACCGGGTGGATGTCCAGCCGGAACGCGCTAATTTTCAGATGGATGGGCAGGGGATTTTTGAAACGGGGATGGCGCCGCGCGGCAAGCTGGGGCTGGTGATCTGGATCGACAACCAGTACGCCACCTTCAGCCCGGATGGGCGCATTAAGCTGGGCACGCTGGAAAACCCGGCCGCGTGGATGCAGATAGAATTTTAGTGAGTAATTGCTCCTGGCGGGTCTCCGACCCGCCAGCGCTGGGGTCAGAGACCCCAACGGAGCGAAATAAGTGAGATTTTTTGTGGCGATTACGCCACAAAAATCTCACAGAGCTAAAGCCGAATAAACAAAGCCAGGATTAATCCGAGCAGGAACATCAGGCCGTAGAGCCGGTTTTGGAGGAAGGCGGCGGCCGAAAACCACAACGGCCAGGCGTCGGCCGGGTAATCGGCAGGTCGCTCGGCCGGCTTGGGCTTGCTCAACATCTTCCAGACAGACGGAACGTTCTTCAAACCGATGAACGCGATGACCATGAGGGGCGAGAAATAACCGGTCAGGATCAAGACGCCCACCAGCACGTATTGCAGCACGATCATGCCTTTGACTACCGCCCGCGCCGTGCTCTCGCCGAGCTGCACCGGCAGCGTACGGATGCCCTTGGCGGAATCCTGGCCGAGCTTATCGATGTGCTTGCCAAAGATCACGGTCGTCGGCCCCAGGGCGTAGGGCAGGCTGGCGAGGACCACGTTCCAATCCCAAACGCCGGTGATCACGAAATAGCCTCCGCCGACCATCAACGGCCCCCAGATCAGGATCACGGCAACTTCGCCAAGCCCGATATATTTCAACGGCCAGGTGTAGAAAAGCACGAAAACGATCCCGGCTGCCATCAGCAGCAAGGCCGTCGCCCCGCCGTAGATTACCAGCGGCACGCCGGCCAGCACCGCAATCAGGCCGGTCACTGCGGCGTAGGTCAGCAGTTCGCGCTCGCTCATCAAACCCGATTCGAGCGGCTGCGGGCCGTACTGCGTGCGGAAGTAATTGTCCTTGTCGACGCCGCGCTTGTAATCCGTGTAATCGTTGAGCAAATTATTGGTGGCGTGAGCGAAGATCAACCCCACCAGCAGGAGCAGGTAGCGTCCCAGATTGAATTGGCCAGTGCGTAAAGCCAGCAATGCCGGGATTGTCGCCGAAATGAAGGTCATGATCAACACCGCCGCCCGGGTGGCTACCAGCCAGCGGGCAATGGTGTCCAATTTTTTCCATTGATCCCTGTCCAGGCGAGGGATCACTCTTAGTGCTTTGAGCCACATGCTGACATCCATTCAAAACCATCCTGATTGCTAAAATTCTTCGATAATTCTACTCCATATTATCCGATAATCAAGGATATATAATTAAGAGGGATTTAAGGATTTTGCGGCGTTTCACGCCGCAAAATCCTTAAATCCCTTTTGAATTCTCCCCCTTCAGGGAAGGGGGCCGGGGGGTTAGGTCAACTAATTGGCGAGGGTAAGAAGGACGGGCTTGCCGCGCAGTAAATACTGCCCGGTGCTCTGGCTGAGCACCTGGCGGAAGTGTTTTTCGGATACGTCCACGAAGGTGAAATCGCGGTGGATATCGATCTCGCCGATGGCCTTGCCCGGGATACCCACTTCACCGGCAATTGCGCCAACCACGTCCCCCGGACGAATGCCATTTTCATTACCCAGGTTCATGCGCAGGCGCACCATACCGGCTTCCTGGAAGCCTTTCTTCCACTGAGGCCGGGATGAATTGCCTGTCTTTTCGGCATACTCAGGATTTTCCCAATTCTTGGGATTGCCTCTTGCAAAACCCTTCTTGCCGGAAGCAGGCGCGGCCGCGCCTCTTTTTCCGACCAGGCGGGCGTTGCGGGAAGCCTTGATCGTTTCTTGAGGAGCAGAAATCTCCTCGATCGGCTGGTCAACTTCTTCCAGGCGGGCCAGGCGGATGGCGGCCGCGGCGATTTCGAGTGGGTCGAAGCTGGTCTCAGCCAGGCGGGCAATAAGAGCCCGCTCGCGCGATATGTTGGCCGAGCCAAGATGCTCCGTCAGCCGCTTCAAGAAACGGTCGTCGCGGCGGGCCATGATTTCGGCGCGGCTCGGAATGCGGCATTCAAGCATGGCCTGGCGGGTAAAACTTTCGATTTGTTTCAGGCGGCTGCGCTCGCGCGGCGTGAGAAAAGTGATCGAGACGCCCTTCTTGCCTGCCCGCCCGGTGCGCCCAATGCGGTGGACGTAATCTTCCGGGTCGCCGGGGAGGTCGTAGTTGAATACGTGCGACAACTCTTCGATATCCAGTCCGCGCGCCGCCACGTCGGTAGCCACCAGCAGGCCAATCTTGTGCTCGCGGAAGCGGTTGAGCACAAATTCTCGCCGGGACTGGTTTAAATCGCCGTGTAAGGAGGCGGCCGGAAAGCCGCGCCGGCTCAGCTCGTCTGCCAGGTCCTGGGCGCGCGCCTTAGTGCGCGCAAAGATCAGGGAGCTGCCCACTTCCTCAACTTCCAGCAAACGGGTTAGGGCGGCGGTCTTGTCCTCCTCGCGCACCAGGCAGTAGCGCTGTTCGGTCTCGGCGACCGTCATGCGCGTTGGGTTGATGCGGATCTCGCGCGGATTTTGAACGTAACGTTCGGCCAGCTTGCGCACCGCGGCCGGCATGGTTGCCGAAAAGAGGGCAATCTGGCGTTCCGGAGGCACCTGCGCCAGGATAGTCTCGACGTCCTCGATAAATCCCATCTCGAGCATTTCGTCTGCTTCATCAATCACCAGGTAGCTCACCTGGCTCAGATCGAGCAGCTTCTGTTTGATCAGGTCGATCAGGCGGCCCGGCGTGCCAACCACCACGTCCACGCCGCTTTGGATCTGGCGGACCTGGATGTAGTATGCCTGCCCGCCGTAGACGGTCATGATTCGATGCGCCGAATTGGCGGCCATGCGGGCGGTTGCTTCAGTCACCTGGATGGCCAGCTCGCGTGTCGGGGCCAGGATCAAGGCCTGAACCGTCTTTTTCGGCTCGATCTTCTGCAGCATGGGCAGCGAAAAAGCAGCCGTCTTCCCGGTGCCCGTCTGTGCCTGCCCGACCACATTGCGGCCTTCCAATAAAACCGGAATCGCCTCTTGCTGGATGGGAGTAGGCTTTTCGAAGCCCAACCCGGTTACGGTCTGCACCAGTAATGGGTCCAGGCCTAATTTTTCAAATTCTGAGGTCATTAACTTCTACTCCAAGGCATAAAAAAAGCCCTGCCGAACCCGGCAAGGCACTCAATCAAAGCACGATAACCGTCGAGGTGGAAAAACCACCAGCCGAATATTATAACACGTTATCAGACATATACAAGGCAGCCGCGGCGAAGTAGTGAATCGAGCCATTTCGGGGAAATCGCCAGCTTGTTCCAGCGCACATCCAACCGTTCCAGGGCGGGCAGATCGCCGAGCGAGGCAGGCAGGGAGAGCAGTCGGTTCGAGCGCAGATCGAGGGTACGCAGGCGGGAAAGACTGCCGAGCGCTTCCGGAAGCGTATTGAGTCGGTTATTGCGCAGGTCCAGCTCGTTCAGGGAGGCAAGGCAGCCGGTCGACTCGGGCAGAGACTTCAGGTGGTTGCCACTCAGGACCAGCTTCTTCAGCGCACCCAGACTGCCAATTGAATCCGGCAGCGAGACAAGCTGGTTATTCATCAGGTGCAGCTCGACCAGGTTTTCCAGGCCGCCGAGCGCTTCAGGCAGGCGCGTTATCTGGTTGTTGTACAGCCGCAGCTCCTTGAGGCCGGTCAGGGCGCATATGCACTCCGGGAAGGAAGCCAACCGGTTATCGGTCACGTTCAAATACTTCAGTGCGGATAAACGGCGCATGGAGGGCGGCAAGGAGGCCAGGTGGTTGTTGCTAAGATATAAAATAGTCAATTCGCCTAAGCCATCGAACGCGTCCGGAAGAGAATCCAGCAAATTGTGGCCCAGGTCGACCATACGCAGATGGACCAGACTTCCGATACCAGCGGAAAGTGATGATAGCTGGTTTTCGCCCACAATTAAATAGCGAAGGCTTGATAAATGCCAAAGAGAATCGGGCAGCGATGCAAGCAAATTGTGGTCCAGGTTCAAATATTCCAGCTTTGCCAGCCGTTCAAATCCATCTGGAACCGAAGCGATTTGATTGACGTACAGGCCCAACCTGATCAGATTTTCCAGGCTAAATATAACTTCGGGAAATACCGAGAAACGATTTCGGTCTAAATGGATTTCTTGCAGCCTGGCAAGGTTTTCAAGCGCATCCGGCAGCTCTGCCAGCAGATTATCGTCCAGGAAGAGCTTTTTGAGTCCTGCCAGGCCGCCGAGCCACCCGGGGAGGGCTGTGATCCGGTTGCCGGTCAGGTCCAAATGGCGCAGCCCTTTCATTTGAGCAATCGCCTCGGGGGCCGCCTCCAGTTCGCAGTCTCGCAGGGACAGGCCAACAACCGAATCCCCTTCGAGCGCACAGCCGATGCTCACCGTTCCAATTTCAACCCCGAATACAACCGGGATCGATTGGTCTTTTTGTAAAATACCGTTTCTTTGCAACAAATCTGTAATGCTTTGCAGCGCAATCATTTCAGACATTTGCATTCCTTTTATCCGTTTTGGGGCGAAGCAACCGGAAGTTAT
>DBMK01000060.1 GCA_002298885.1 Anaerolineaceae bacterium UBA700 | reverse complement strand
CCGTCCGCATGCATGCGGACGGCCAATATTTTACGGTTATCGTTTTCCCTTTCGAAAAAGGTCGGACTTCCTTAAGGTCTCATGACCGCGGGGATGAAGACCCCATAGTTAATTTTCAGAGTCCAGTTGAAGTTTGTCCAATAGGAGCCCCACAGCAGGCTGTCGGTCAATGTGGGCAGGACGATGGTCTTGAAGGTTCCCGTGCGTGTGGAGTAGTTAATCAACGTAAAGGTATCCTTGTAGGCCGGGGTGTATGTCCCCCCATCGGAGATGTTGATCGTCCCGTCCAGGTTAACGTCCGTGGTATTGAACTGGAGATACATGCTGGCTACTGTCGTACCCAGGAAAGTCGTCTTGGTGACGCCGGTCGCGGCCTGGATGAAGTGGGCGACGTTGATGTAGCCGGTGCCCAGGTTCATGGTGCCTGCATTGGTTAACGTACCGGCGCTGCCGTAGAACATGTAAATGCCGTTGTTGACCACGTTGATCGTGGCGCCGGCCTGGTTATTGAATACCGGGGTGCCGGCCAGGTAGATGTAGCCGGTGCTGTTCCAGGTAAGGGTGCCGGCGTTGACCAGGATGCGGCTGTCCTGGAGCGTGCGTGAATTCGTCCCGGAGAAGGTGAAGGTCGTGGTCGCCGTGGTGGTGCCAAAGCCGCCCATGACGCCGCCGCTCCAGTTGAGCGCAGGGGTAGTGATCGAGTCCGACCCGTTCAGGGTGCCGGAGCTCTGGTTGAAAGCGGGGACGGAAATGGCGGATGCAGCCCCACTGCTCAGGTCCAGGATGCCGCCGCTGATGGTGAGGGTGGCGCCCAGGCTGGTGATCTTGCTGCCAGTATTGAAGTGAACGGTTGCGCCGCTCACCGAGGTGGCACCGGTCATGTTAAGGATGGCGTTAGTGTTGAAATCGAGGGTGCCGCCGGCGAAGTCCACCGTTCCGGCGCCGGTAAAGGTCGTGCCGCTGTTGAAATCTTCGCCGCCCTGGCCGAAGCGCAGGGTTGCATTTACAGCCGTCTGGAAGACTCCGGTCTGGGTGGAAGAAGGCGAGGTGGCGGATGAAATGGTCACTACGCCCGCGCCGGAAATTGCTACCGTACCGCTGTTATTAAAGTTGCCGACGTATATCGTCGTGTCGCCAGTGCCGCTCTTGGTAAAGGTTCCGGCGTTGTTGAAGGTACCCACGCCGCCGTAAAGCGTATAGGTGCTGCCGGTCTGGATGTTGAAATTGGCCCCGATCTGGTTGTTGAAGACCGGAGAACCGGTCATATAGATATACCCGGTGCTGTTCCAGGTGAGGGTGCCGGCATTATTTATGACACGGTTGTCTTGCAGGGTGGAAGAACTGGCGCCAGTAACAGCAAAGTTCGTGCTGGCGGTGGTGGTGCCAAAACCGCCCTGCGTGCCGCCGCTCCAGTTAAAGGTGGTGGTCGTCAGCGAATCGGTGCCGGTCAGGATGCCGCCGGTCTGCGTGAGGGTGGTCAGGCCGATCGCCGAGGCCTTGCCGCTGCTCAGGTCGAGTGTGCCTCCGCTGACCGTCAACGTTGTGCCCAGGCTGGTGATCGTGCTGCCCGGGTTAAAATGGGTGGTGCCGCCCGTCTGGAGGGTGCCGCCGGTGAGGTTGATGGTGGCGCTGGTGTTGAAGTTGTTGGTGGCGCCGTTGAAGTCAATTTTGCCGGCGCCGGTGATATTCGTACCGGTGTTGAAGTCGAAACCCCCGGAGGCAAAGCGCAGGGTGGCGAACTGACTGATGGTAAAGGCGCCGCTCTGGGCAGAAGTGGGCGAGGCGGCCGTATTGAAGATCAGCACGCCCGAGTTAGCCAGGTTTACCGTGCCCGAGTTGGCGAAGGCGCCGACGTAAATCGTTGTGTCGCCGGAGCCGCTCTTGTTGATCGTCCCGGCGTTATTGAAGGTGCCCGCGCCGCCATAAATCACGTAAGTACCGGCGGATTGGATGTTGAAGACCCCCGCCGCCTGGTTGGTGAAGGTGGGGGTATTGAGCATGTAAATATAGCCGGTGCTGTTCCAGGTTATGGTGCCCGAATTAACCAGGGTGCGGCTGTCTTGAAGGGTGCCTGATCCGGAGCCGCTAAAAGAAAGGGCGGAGGTGACGGTCGTGGTGCCGAAGCCGCCCATCGTTCCGCCGGTCCAGGTTAAGGTGGGCGTGGTGATCGAGTCCGTTCCCAGGAGGCTGCCGCCGCTGAGGGTGAAGGTGTTAACCCCAATTGCCGAGACCTTGCCGCTGCTCAGGTCGAGTGAGCCCGAGGTACTGGAGAGCGTAGCGCCCAGGCTGGTGATGGTGCTGCCGGTCAGGAAATGGGTGGTGGCGCCGCTCTCGCTGGTGGTGCCGGTGACGTTATAGACTGACCCGCTGTTGAAGGTGAGCGTCCCGGAATTAAAATCAACCGTGCCCGCCCCGGTAATGGAAGCGCCGCTGTTGAAGACGTTGGCTCCGGCGAAACGCAAGGTGGCTCCCGTAGAAACCTGAAACGAGCCCGTGTGGGTGGAACTGGGCGACGCACCGGTGCTCAACGTCAGGACACCTGCGCCGGTTGCACTGAGCGTGCCGGTGTTATTGAACGTGCCGGCGTAAATTTGTGAATCGCCGGTGCTGCTCTTGGTTAAGGTGCCGCCGTTATTGATTGTTCCGACGCCCCCATAAAAGATATACGTGCCGCTGGATTGGACGGTGAAGGTTGCCCCGGTGGGGTTATTGAACGTGGGTGTGCCGGTCATGTAAATGTAACCGGTGCTGTTCCAGGTAAGCGCGCCGGTATTGGTCAAAGTGCGGCTGCCGGACAGGAATAGTCCTGCGCTGCCGGTAACGTTGATGGCAGTCTGGACGTTGATCGTGTGAGCTGCCGAAACGGTGGTCAAAGTCCCGCCGGACCAGGCAAACGTCCCGCTGACGGTGAGGTCTTGATCGCCGGTGAGCGTGCCGCCCGTCATAGTCAAATCACCCACAGTGACTCCGGCGCTGTCGAGCGTGACCGTGCCGCCGCCGATGGTTGCGCTGTCTGCTGCGGCTGGCGCATGCCCGCAGTTCCATTTGGTCGTATCCGACCAGTTGCCGGTCGTGCCGTCCCAGGTGCAGGCGGCCGCGCTTACCGTTTTGGCGGTAAATGAAAACAGAAACACCAGGACTGCTACGATGACCACCATGCGCAATGATTTAATGCTCATTTTCTCTCCTTTAAAAAACCAATATTTAACGGATCAGGGCGCTGAGACGCGGCCCGATCTTGTGCCAAAGGGTTGCCGAACATATGGATGGTTAATCATAAATCCCACTATATAGATCAATAATATCACAATATCATAATGAAAGCTTAATGTCAAGCACCAACTTGCTAAATTTTCCGGGTCAATAAGTGGGCATTTCATTGGCAGAAACATGGCGGAAAAAGGGGCCCGTTTTGATATATTCTCAAAAGGTAAGCCCCAGGATGATTACAGCACTGCCCAATTAATTAAAAAAAACGCGGAGGGAATGGGTCTTGTCCGGTTCTCAGAGAGCTGACACCATGCAGTACGTTATATCTTACGATTTGGGAACGGGAGGCCTCAAGGCAGGGCTTTATAGAGCAGACGGCGTTTCGGTTGGATTCGAATTTCTTTCCTACCAGACTTACTACCCTGAGCCGGACTGGCACGAACAGCGCCCGATGGATTGGTGGCAGGCGGTGTGTGTTTCGACCAAAAAACTGCTGCAAACCAGCGGGATCGATCCGGCTTGTGTTGTTGCGGCTGCGGCCAGCGGCCAAAGCCTGGTAGCCGCTCCGGTCGGCTTCCGGGGCGAGCTTCTGATGGATAGAGTCCCGATTTGGTCCGACCGGCGGGCAAAAGCAGAAGCTGCGGCCTTTTTCTCGCGGGTGGATTATGAAAAATGGTATATGACGACCGGAAATGGGGACCCGCCTGAGACCTACAGCGTGTTTAAATTGATGTGGCTCAAAATGCACCGCCCGGATATTTTTGCCGAAACCAGGGCTGTGCTTGGCAGCAAGGACTACATCAACTACCGGCTGACCGGCCGGATTGCTACCGATTATTCGTATGCTTCGGGGAGCGGCGTTTTCGAGCTGGAGAACTGGCGCTACAGCGATGCGTTCATCGCCGCGGCGGGTCTGCCGCGCAGTTTGTTTATCGAGCCGGTGGATGCGTACGCGCTCGTAGGGACGGTCACCGCCGACGCCGCCGAAATGTGCGGCCTTTGCCAGGGCACAAAGGTGGTTTGTGGTGGGGTTGACAACGCCTGCATGGCGCTGGGGACGACCGGGATCGGCAACGGCAGGGTATATACCTCGCTGGGTTCTTCAGCCTGGATCGCCGTTTCGGCGGACAAACCCATTCTGGACGCCAAAAAACTGCCGTTTGTTTTTGCCCACGTCGAAAAAGGCTTTTATACAACCGGCGTATCCATTTTCGCGGCTGCCAATGCCTACCGTTGGGCGAGGGATACGTTTTGCGCCGATATTTCAGGGGATCCATATCGCCGGATGGACCAACTTGCGGCATTATCGCCCATCGGCGCAAACGGCGTCATGTTCAATCCATCCCTGGCGGGTGGAAGCTCCCAGGAACCAAGCGAGGCGCTGCAGGGGGCATTCTTTGGGCTGAAGCTTTCAACCAATCGCGCCGATATCCTGCGGGCAATCCTGGAGGGCGTGGCCCTGAGCCTCAACATCTGCCTCGGCGTGATCGACCCGATGATCGAGGCGAACGACGCTATGATCGTCTGCGGCGGCGGCGCCAGGAGCGACCTGTGGATGCAGATTTTTGCCGACGTCTACAATAAAAAGATCGTGGTTGCCAACGTGGACCAGGATGCCGCCTCGCTTGGCGCAGCGGCGATTGCGGCGCGCGGGGCGGGTTTCTGGAAGGACTACAAACCCCTGGATGCTCTTTTTTGCGTGCAAAAAACGTTTGAACCCATTTCCGCTAACCGGGACCGTTACGCCGTCATCGCCAAATGGTTTTTTCATTGGATCACGGCCCTGGCGGCGATCCATGAAGCCATGAATGATGAAAATAATGAGAGGAGAAAAGATCAATGAAGGTCGGATTTTGCACGATTAATTACTCCGAACTGCCCCTGAACGAAGTCGTCGAATTGGTTGCTAAAAAGGGATACGAGGCCGTCGAAATTCCGGCCTATACCGGCAACGGCCAGATGGACGTCGACGAAATGCTGCGCGGCGGCAACGCCAAGAAGCTGAAGAAACAGGTCGAAGACGCCGGCCTGGTTATTTCCGGCATTTCAAACCATGCTGATTCGCCCCTGGTGCTCGGACCGCACGGCAAAGACCTGGCCGGGGTGTGCGCCGGAACGCCCGCAGAACAGATCCAATTCGGCACGGCAAGCATGCTCAAATGCGCAAGGCTGGCTAACGCGCTCGAAATTCCGGCCGTCGTGGCATTTTCAGGCATCGGAAACTTCGGCCATTTCAACGATTGGCCTTACCCGGATGGCTGGAAAGATGAAGAGGAGGCCTTCCTTCAAAACTGGGTTCCGATTTTGGATCAGTATGCCGAATACGGCGTCAAGGTTGCTTTCGAACCGCACCCCAACAATATTATCTACGATCTTCACACCACCAAACGATGCCTTGCCCTCTGCGGCAACCACCCGGCGTTCGCCATCAATTTCGACCCGGCCAACATCTTTTACACCGGGATCAATCTGGGCAGCTATATCGATGAAATCGGCGACCGGATCGCCTTGGTGCATGCCAAAGACTGCGAGCTCGTCGACCACAACATGGGGCGCGGCGGATACTGGATGCTGCAGCGCGACTGGGGCACCCTCGACCGTTCGTTCCGCTTCCGCATCCCGGGCTGGGGTTCGATCAACTGGAAGAGCGTCATTACCGAATTGTTTATGACCGGATACACGGGAGTCTTTTCCTACGAGCACGAAGATGTCACCATGTCCCGCGCCGACGGAATCGATAAAGCAATTGCTTTCTTGAAACCCTTGATGATCCACCAACCCTACGAGGGCCGCAACGATAAACTGTTTCAGAAGTAAGGAGAGAATACCATGAGAATGATGAAAGCGATGGTCCTGGAAGCGCCGCGCAAATTCGTTTACAAGGATGTGCCGGTACCCACGATAAGCGATGACGAGGTCCTGATCAAGGTCAAGTATTGCGGCATCTGCGGCTCGGATTGGGGATCCTACAATGGGATGTATGAAGAAGAAGTTGCCTGCCTGCCATTGATCACCGGCCACGAATTCTGGGGCGTCATCGAGCAGACTGGCCGCAGCGTTACGGCTCTAAAACCCGGCGACCGGGTTGCCGTAGATATTTGCCTGGCCTGCGGCACCTGTTATTACTGCCGGCGCGGCGAACCCCTCCTGTGCAGCTCGTTCAAGCAGATCGGCATTCACGTTAACGGCGCCTATGCCGAATACGTCAAGGCCCCGGCGAGGAACTGCTATATCCTGCCGGATGAGATCGACGACCATGCGGCGGCCTTTATCGAGCCGCTGACTGCCTGCATTAACGCCTCGCGCAAGATGAACTGCGAACTCGGCTCGTCGGTGGCGGTGATCGGCGCCGGGCTCGGCACCATCCACGCCTTGCTGGCCAAACTGCGCGGCGCAGCGCCGGTCTTTGTGATCGATTCGCAGCCGAAGCGGCTCGAAATGGCCAAAAAGATGTCTGCCGACCTGGTCATCGACATCACCCAAACCCCCGATCCCGTCGCCGAGGTGATGCGGCTGACCGGTGGAGTTGGTGTGGATTACGTGATCGAGGCGGTCGGAAAATCCCAGACTTATGAACAGGCCTTCAACATGATCCGCCGCGGCGGCAAGCTGGAGTCCTTCGGCATTTGCGCGGACGATGATACCGTCCAGCTTCCACCGGCAAAGTTCGTGCTCCAGGAGAAAAAGATCGGCGGTTCCTGCGCCGGCATCGGCCACGATTGGGAAGTTGCCATTGCCCTCCTGCAGTACAAGCGCGTCGATCCGCGCCCGCTGATTTCGATGATCGTTCCGTTGTGTGAGCTCGAGATGGCTTTAAACGAACTGCACCAGAATAAAGACCTGGTCAAGGTGCTGGTATCCCCGGAAATCACGGAAAGAATAATTTTGAATTATCAAGGAGATTAACATCGTGAAAATTACCTATGCTCAGTTTGCGAAAATGATCGACCCAAGCTCGCTTAAGCTCGACACATCCTACGATGATTACTACGCCCTGGTTGCGGCGTGCAAAAAATACAGCTTCGGCTGCGCTTTCATCTGGCCGGCGTATTACGCCGAGCTGCGCGAGGCGCTGAAGGGCACGGTGACGGAATTCGGGACCTCGCTCTCATTCCCATCCGGCCAGGAAGCCACCGAGACCAAGGTGTCGCAGGCGCGCTTTTTTACCAGCCTGGGGGCCGAGCAGGTGGATATGGTCATGAACGTCGGGTGGCTCAAGTACGGCAGGTACGACAAAGTTAGAGCTGATATCGCTGCGGTGCGCGAAGCGACGAAATACACTTCGCTCAAAGTCATCATCGAAGCCATGCTGCTGAACGACGAACAAATCGTGAAAGCCTGCGAGATCGTCGCCGACTGCGGCGCTGACTACGTCAAGAGCGGTACGGGTTTTTCGGCCGATCCGACGACGCTGCACCATATTGCGGTCATGAACAAAGCCGTTGGCGGTCGCTGCAAGATCAAGGCCGCCGGCGGCGTGCGGTCGCTGGACACATTGATCAAGATGCACGCCTTGGGAGCCTCGCGATTTGGGATCGGCTACAAGAATGCAATCGCCATAGCCGAGGAAGCGTTAACCTGCAAGGATGGGATCGAGATTCCGGATCTCCGTGCTGAAGACTATCTCTAAGCGGTTTTGTGAATAAGGAGAAAAGACTATGGGCTACAAAGAAACCCTGCTTCAGCCGGTTATGATCGGAACCCGGAGATGCGAAAACCGCTTTTTTGCTCAGCCGATGGAATGTGACGACGCGGATGCAGAGGGGAATCCGACCGACCTGACTTTCAAGCGCTACGAGAACCTCTTCAAAGGCCATTTTTCGTTCATCGATTTGGAAGCGATCACGGTGACCAACGAAAGCCGGGCCCGAAAAGCCCAACTGGAGATCATGCCGCGTAACGTCAAGGCCCTGGCTAAATTCGTTAAAAGCCTCAAGGAAATCAATCCCCAGGCCGTGTTTGTTTTTCAGCTCACCCATTCTGGCGAAGTCAGCGAGCCTGAATTTTCAAGGCGCGTGACGGTAAAGCCCGTTTACGGCCTGGGCGGCGACCTGCTAACCGAAGACGAGGTCGAGCATATCATCGACCAGTTCGCCGAAGCGGCTAAAATCGTCCAGGACGTGGGCGCGGACGGCGTGGATATGAAGCTCTGCCACGGCTATCTCGGCAATCAAATCCTGCGGCCTTACAACGACCGCCAGTGGAAATACGGTGGATCGTGGCAAAACCGGGTGCAGTTCGCCTACGATTTGTATGACCGGATTGCAAAAGCCACGCACTACGACAAGAATTTCCTCATCGGTTCCAAGATTTCGATGTGGGAAGCCTTTCCGGGCGGATTTGGATCGGCCAGCCCGGACTCGCCCCTGATGGATATGAGCGAACCGATCGACCTGATCAAAGGCCTTGAAGCGCGCGGCGCCCAATATTTTGTCGAGTCGCTCGGCAACGTCCACTGCAGCATGGAGTTTATGGAAGCCGGCAAGGAAGACCCGTATCTTTCCTACCTGCATATCTATTTTTCAAAACTGATGAAGGACAACCTCAAGCCCGAAACGGTGGTCGTCGGCTCGCATTTCTCGTCTTTCCGCGGCACGAAGAACAAACTGCTGTCCATCGATCCTGAAAAATCTTCCATGTTTGCCATGGGGGCGCGCTGTATCGATGACGGCCTGATGGATATGATCGGCCTGGGCCGCCAATCGTTTGCCGATCCTTTGACGCCGCTCAAGTTGGAGGAGGGTCGTGAGGACGAAGTAAAATACTGCACTCAGTGTATGAATTGCGAAGAGCTGATGATCCGGCAAATACCGGTCGGCTGTGTCACGTTCAACAAGCCCTATACGGCGCTGTTTCGCGAAGTGCGCAAGAAAATGGGCAAGCTTGAGGAGCTGCACACCTGATTATTTGATTCGGGGTTGAGCTGAACTAAACTGCCGCCAGCGGGACCGAAAAATGGACGGTGGTGCCTTTCCCCAGCTCGCTCTCGATCGACATTTCCCCGCCGTGTCGTTCGATGAGCTGTTTCGAGATGGAAAGGCCCAATCCTGTCCCCGAATCTTCGCGGGTATTTGTGCGGTCCACCTGGAAGAAGGCCTCGAAGACCTTATCGATATCCTCGGCTGGAATCCCTTTGCCCGTGTCGCTCACCGTGACACGGGCCATTCTTCCATCCAGGGCGGAAGTAATCTTGACGCCGCCTTGTTTGGTGTATTTCAAGGCATTCGAGAGCAGGTTCAGCATGACCTGCTTCAAGCGTACCGAGTCCCCCCGGACGCCCGGGATTTGGGAAGAAAGCTCGGTTTCCAGGGTTAGGTTTTTGGAGTGGTAGGCGCTTTCGGTGATCAACACCACTTCCTGGATGACGGCGTTCAGGTCCACGTTCGCAAGCTCGATCTCGTAACTCCGGGCTTCGAGGGAAGCCATGTCCAGGATGTCATCGATCAAATCTTTTAGATGCTGGCTGTTCTGGTAAATCAGCTCGATATCCCCGCGCAAGTCGGGGGTCCATTTCACTTCGCCGTAGCTCTGGGGAGAATTGACCATCGTTTCACTGAAACCGATGATCATGTTGAGGGGGGTGCGCAGCTCGTGGCTCACATTCTGCACGAAGTTCTGTTTCACGGCGCGGGCCTGTTCGGCGTCGTCGCGGGCGATGATCAACGAATCGTTGGTTTGGGATAAGTATCGTTCGTAATCCTTTAGGCTGTTCACCAGCTTTTCGAGCTTTATTTCGTTATCCCGGATGATCTGCTCGTTGAGCAAAGCTTTCTGGTAGCGCCCGTGATACCAGTCCAGGTTCCCGTGAATGTGGTTTAAAGACACTTCGATCAACGCCGAAATTGAGACCAGCAAAAGAATCGGAAAGGCTACTTGCGGGAGAAATGACCAGCCTTGATAATGCAGGTAATATATCCCAGTGGCAGCGGCCAACACCAGGCCGATAAATGCCGCGGACTGTTTCCAATCCAGCAGCAAGATGGCAAAAATGAACGGGATGAAGAAAGCGTAAATATATTGGGGATCGAAGCTCGCCGCGACGAGCACAAATACAGCGCAGCCTTCGAAAATGGTTAGGACCCAGCTCGAAATTAACGCAGACCGGTCTTTAAAATAAAGACCCAGCAGATATCCCACCAGATTTAAGCCGCACACGATCCAAACGGATAGATCCACATTGCTGACCAGGATGGAGTCGGAGGTTGTGCCGGCGTGCAGCGACCAGACCCCGGCGTAAATGAGGGCCAGGCTGGCTATAAATGTGAAGCCAAGGCAGTACCTCAGGGATTCATTGCGAAAGGTGTTCACCCACCTTATTATACTGGAATGTAAAATCACCGGCGCGGAAGGCGGCGTACATGGCGGCTCCCACCACGCCGGCCTGGTTGCGGAAAAAAGCGGGCGCAAGCGTGGCGCGTTTTGTGGACAGGCAGGCGCGATACTCTTCGAAATCCGAGCTGATCCCGCCGCCCAAAACGAAGTGGTCCGGCGAAAGGATGATCTCGAGATGGGCGATGTATTCCTGGAGCCGGGAAGCCCATTCGCGCAAGCCTAACCCGTCTCGCCGCTTTATAGACGGGGCGCAGTACTGCTCGGCCATAATGCCGTGCATCTCGACCATGCCAAATTCGGTATTGGGATACAGCTTGCCATCCAGAAAAATTGCGGAGCCGATGCCGGTCCCCAGCGTCAAAACGACGGTCACGCCTTTGCGCAGGTCCTCGGCGCCGGGATTGTAGAGCTCGGCAAACCCGGCCGCATCCGCGTCGTTGATGGCGAAGCAGGGAATGTGCCTTTCAACCAGGATCTGGGATACGGTATTCCAGATGTCGTTAAACCGGATTTCCAGGTTCATGATCCCGTCTTCCCAAACGACGCTTGGAAAGCCGATCCCGACGCCTTGATACTTTTCGGCGTTCTCGAGCAAACTAACCAATGCGTCCGTATATCTCTCAGTCCGCTGCGTTTGGGGGATCAGCAGCATGTCAAAATCGGTCGTTGAGATTTCGTTTTCAAAGTTTACTGCCCCATATTTAATCGCAGTGCCGCCAATGTCGATACCGAAGTAACTCATAGTTAGCCCTCGTGCCTTAATGTGTGCCCGGCGGGAAAAAGAAAGCGTAAATATCGCCCAATTCCGGGTGGATATCCTCCAGGTTTACGTCGGGATTCAATCCTTTGTGCAGGGCGATGGCGTAGAACAGGTACTGCGCGGCAACCGCAGCCGGAAACTGGCCCATCAATGCCATGTTTTCAATTTCAGGGAGCTTGATCAAATTTGCGCGCGCCGGCCATGCGGCATCGATCCGGTCGGTGATCACCACCAGGTCCGCCTCGGAGAACACCACCCCCTGGGCAATGCGCACGGCTTTCTCAAGCGTCCTTGCATCCGTCTGCAGCAGGATGACCGTCATGCCTTTGTGGAAGCTGGCGCTGGGGCCGTGGGTGAATTCCTCCAGCCCGAAACTGGTGGCGCTTTCTCCCAGCACTTCCAACAGCTTGAGGCGGATTTCGTCTGCATTGGCTTTCTGGGAGCCGAAGCCGGTAACCATGTAACTCTTCCGGCCGGTGTCAAATTTATTTGCAACGGTTCGGGCAGCGGTCTGCCAGGAGGCCGAATATTCCTGCAGCACAGCGATAGTTTGGCCAACCTGGCACACAAAGCGATTTACCAGGTCGTCCTCCTGCGTTGATACACCGGCGAGCATGGCTAAGAGGGCAGTGCTCAGGTACGTCCGGGTTTTGGCCAACGGGATTTCGTGCAGAAATGGATCGATTAAGGATAAGTGCGCCGATTTTGCCAGGCGGGAGGCGGGATTGGCCGAAATCCCCACGGTGAAAGCGCCCAGCTCACGCCCTTTTTCGAGCGATAAACAAGTGGTGATCGATTGGCCCGATTCGCTGATTGCAATCACCATGCTGTGGGCATCCACGCCGGGGGGCATATCCAGCTCAAAATCAAACGCATCGCAGGCGATTGCCGGGATGTGCAGGAGGTTTTGCAGCGTGTACGCGGCAGCCTGGCAGGCGTTGAAAGAGGTTCCGCAGCCGATGGCGAAAATTTTCTCCGGCTTGAAACTGCCTAGGGTTTGTCTGATGGCTGCCAGGTTCTCTGCGCGGATGCAGGCAGCCAGGCAGTCGGGGATATCTCCGATCGCATCCGCCATGAAGTAAGGATGCCTTTCCCTCAGGACGCCGTTTGGAAATTTTTTCTTTAATTTATCGAGGCCCATTATCTTTTCCAAATCCTTTAATCAATCAATCATGAATAATATAGCCCATTTTGCAGGCGCAAAATGCCTTCCATGTGCCAATGTTCTGCCAAAAAATTTTGGGGGTTGTCTCGGGCGGTAAAGCCGCCCGAG
>DBMK01000279.1 GCA_002298885.1 Anaerolineaceae bacterium UBA700 | reverse complement strand
CCAATAAGCCGCACCCCTACCCCCTGCCCCAAAATCGGGCGGGGGGATTTAAAACCGTGAATTTTTGGCCGTCAGCCCGCAAGCGGGCTGACGGCCAAAAATTCACGGTTTTAAATCCCCCCGCCCGATTTTGGGGCAGGGGGTAGGGGTGCGGCTTATTGGCGAATTGCGTCCTCCATCTTCTCAGGAGGCAACTTCGAATTCCTTCACCAGCTTATTTCCCTGTTCTTCATTCAGGTAAGCGCTGACGATAATGTACTTTTCGATTCCCGAGCCGTTAAGTTTATCTTTCAACAGCTCGTCCACCTGGAAGATGCCAGCCATGTCGTTCATGTAGATATTGATCTGCACCGGCTTTTTGGTCCCTTCGGCAATCTCCACCTTATTGATCGATGCCGCTGAAACGGAGTGGATGTCGATCTTGCCCGCCTGATAAGGGATGCGCGAGCGGCCTTCGCTCATATCCAGGGCGTCCGCCACCCGCACGATGCCGGCTTCGATCGTGTACGGCCTGCCGTCGCTGCGATGGGCGATGATGGCGTGCAGCACCTCCGAGGTGACGATCGTGCGCTCCTCGACATCCAGAAAGGTGAGGATGCGGTGCAGCAGGTTGTTGGTCAAAAACAGGCTGAAGCCCTCGTGGCCCTCGCGGCTGATCGACATGCCCAGGTCGTGAAACAGGCTGGCCAGCAGGATTACCAGTTCGGCGTGGTCGTTGCTCAGGTCGTAATTCTTGGTGATCGACATCTCCACCTGGTGCTTGACCAGGATGCGCGCCAGCCGGGTGGCGATGTTGGCCACAATCTGGAAGTGAACCGGGCCGTGGTCGGTCATTTCCAGCCGGTCGATGGCGTTGACGTTGGTTATTCTCCACAGCGTCTTAATCTCCACGTCCTCGTTGATCACGCTCAGCGCCTTGTCGATCAGCGAACCCGCATGCGTCGGCACGCGGATATCGATTTGCGAATACTTTTTGGGTTCCATTACTAGAGTTTACTCCTTGATGCCTCTATTATCATCTATCTCTCCTTGCAGGTACAGCTTAATTTAACAAAGAATAGGGCTGGTTTGGGCATCGTCGCTGCCCAAACCAGCCTTATTCTTTGTTTTAATTAAACTTGCAGAACGAAAACATTTCTATGGTCCCTTTTTTAAAACCGGCACGTGAACGGAGATATCGCTTGGCATCAGCCTGAGCGTCGCGCTCAGCAGTGTGACGCCGTTCTGCTTCGCCGCCAGGGTAATCGTGTATACCGTGTAGTTCGTCAGCCCGTTCAGCGTGTACGCCCGCGTGGCTTCGGGCAAGCCGGTTATCGGCGAGGGTTGGTTCCCGGCCGGGCCGGTGTAGCTGATCTCCCAGGTGGTATTCGCCGGCAGGGGGTTATTATTGACCGTCCAGGCTAGATAGATTGTCTTATCGGCGGATGCCCCGCCCAGGGCCAGCGCCGCTGCCGGCGTGCATGCCAGCCCCTCGAACCGGCGTTGGGCCGGGATCTTGTTGGCCAGGCCGGCCACGTCCGGCCCGATCGGCGGCCAGGGCGTTTCCTGGCACCACCATTTGGGCGTCCCGCTCAGGTACAGCGAGTTGGGCAGCGTGTGGTTGGCAATCTGCGGATCCCATACCACCGAGTTGGTCACGTAGTCGAAGTTGCCGGTACGCAGCAGAGTCGCCGCCACATTCGGGTCCTCCACCCCGCTGCCCACGCCCAGGGCATAGATCACCCGTTCGCTCCAATCGTCGTAGGCCTGCCCAGGCAGCACTTCGTAGCGGTTGGACTTCCCCGGCGTCCCTAGCACGTTCCCAACCACGTTCATATACGTATTTTTGGCTGCGATCTCGATGGCGTTGTTCCGGGTTGTGATCGTATCGCTCTGCCAGCCTTTCATCTGCGAGCGGAAAAGTGTGTTGTGGCTGGATGAGCCGTGGATGATGTCCGCTTCGGCTTTGATGCCAATATCTCCCTCCCACAGGTTCATCTTCGGATGCGGGTTGTGGTTGAGCGAGGGGCTGGCAATAAGCCACCACGGGTCATCGAAGAGGATGTCGTGCAGGTAATTGTAGGCCACCACGTTGCCGGAAGCGCCGCCGCCGGTCATGATGCCGCCGCCGTCAATTTCGCTCAAAATATTGTTGTCTACCAGGTTGTCAGTGCTGTGCGAGTCGACGAAGATCCCGTAGCCCCGGTCGCGCCCGTAGCCGTCGATGCCGGTGTGGACATAGCACTCGGTGATCTCATTCTGCAGCGAATTGATCACCCACATGGCCCGTCTCTGGATATTGGAGATTTCGACGTTCTTTACCCAAGAGAATTGGGCCCCGTCCATCTCGATCATGAACTCGACCTGCGAATTAATATCCTGGGTCAGGGTCAGGTCTTCCAGCCCGGCGTTGTGGATCATGGCCGAGGGATCGACTCGGTACGCCCACGGCTTAAGTTTGGTGTCGTAGGTCCAATGCAGCGGCAGCTTGAGCGTCACCTGGCTGCCGGCCACGGAGGCCACCTCGTCCAACTGGCCCATGGCGCGGTCGCCGTTCTCATAGCCGCAGTAAGTGCACTTGCCCTCCACGCCCACCGGGTCAACGATGACATTGTCGTTGAGCTGGTTGATCAGCAGGATATCCCCCGCCTTGATGTCGCTGGCGTCGGCGAGCGTGATCACTTTCGAATCCTTGGCTGCCTGGAGCACATCGTGGGTGTAGTGCAGGCTGGCCAGGTACCAATAAATGATGCCGCGCATATCTACGATGGATCGCAGGTAACCCCCGCTGTGCTTGAGGATGGTCTTGTCGGGTCCGGCGCCGCGCAGCGTGTCGTAATCGTACAGGTGCACCGTGCTTCCGATCATGTAGGTGCCCTGCGGCAGGTAAACCACCTGCCCGTCCGGGCAGGCGTCGATGGCCGCCTGGATGGCGCTGGTGGCGTCGGTCTTGCCGTTGCCGTAGGTCGCGCTGTTGATGGTTGCGCAGACCTGCGTCCGCTTGGGAATGCCGCCGGGGATGCCCGCCAGGCTCCAATCGATCATGCGCTCCGCTGGGATGATGCCCCCTGCCTCGGTCGAGCTGGCCGCTTCCTGTCCCGGCGCCGCCAGAAGAGCGATGACCGCCAAGATCACAAATATTTTCCGTAGGTTCTTCATGCGATAGCTCCCTTCCAGCCGACCTGACACCGTATTAATAATGATCATAACTCAGCCGCCTGGCCTCTTGACAACCAAAAATGTAAGGCCTCAGCGTCAGGCAATGATTTACGAATTTAAGGAGGAATTGTATTTAATTTTCAGGANNTCCTGAAAATTAAATACAATTCCCTTAATTCCTTGCTATAATATTTCTATCGTAATTTTTTCCTTTCATACCAAATAGTTGTTTATAAGGTTTCCCATGCTCGATGGGTTGATTTCCACCAAGTTCCATAACCCCCTGACCATGGGGCATTTAACCGCCCGCCCGCACCTGGACGAGCGCCTGGACGAGAGCCTGCAGCCGGGCTGCCGCCTGGCGCTGGTCACCGCGCCCGCCGGCTTCGGCAAGTCCACCCTCGTCAGCGCCTGGCTGCGCAAGCAGGCCGTTCCCTTCTCCTGGCTGTCCCTCGACAGCAGTGACAACGATCCCAAACAGTTCCTCAGCTACTTCGTGGGCGCCCTGCAGATGATCGACGTATCCCTCGGGCAAAGCCAGGTCAACCGCATTCAAACCATAAACCCCGGCGCCATCGAAGCGGCCTGCCTGGACGTGATGACCAGCCTCTTGAACGAAATTGCCGCCTTGCCGGTTTCGTTCATCCTCGTTTTGGATGACTGCCACCTGCTCAAGAACCCGGTTCTACTCCAACTGATTAATTTCCTCATCGAGCGCCAGCCCGCCCAAATGCGCCTGTTCCTGCTCACCCGTGAGGACCTGCCGTTGCCCGTCTCCCGGCTGCGCGTCCGCCGCCAGGTGATCGAGATTCGCCAGGCGGATCTTCAGTTTTCCCTCCACGAAGCCGAGGATTTCCTTCACGAAGGCATGGGCATCAGCGGCCTCACCCCGCAGGACGTCCTGGCGCTCGAACAGCGCACCGAAGGCTGGATCGCTGGCCTCCAACTGGCTGCCCTCTCGATCCGCAGCGATCCCGACCCGGCGAATTTCATTAAAAACTTCGCCGGCAGCGACCGTTACATCCTCGATTACTTGCTGGAAGAGGTTTTCTCCCACCAGCCCCCGGAAATCCAGAATTTCCTGCTGGCTACTTCCATCCTTGACCGCTTCTGCGCTCCCCTGTGCGACGCCGTGCTGGGGGCGATGCTCGATCCTGCGGGCGGCGCGGTGGATCACTCGCTGGCCATGCTCGAAAAGCTCGAACATTCCAACCTTTTTCTCATTCCACTGGATTATCAGCGCAACTGGTACCGCTACCACCACCTCTTCGGCGACCTGCTGCGCCACACACTCGGCCAGGCGGCGCCGCGCCGCATTCCGGCGATGCACCTGCAGGCCAGCCGCTGGCTGGAGGCCAACGGGTTCATCCAGGAATCGGTCAAACACGCCTTCCAGACCCAGGACTGGGCCTATTCGGCTGAGCTGGTAGAGCGCCACGCCTGGAATGAGATCACGCATTCACGCGTGAGCACCGCCTCAGAATGGTGTCGCTCCTTTCCGGACGCCGTTATCCGCAAGTACCCAAGCCTGTGTATTTTTCACGCCTGGGCTCTGGTCATCGGCTTTAAGAAGGAAGATTTTCCGGCTGCAATCGTGCGCATCGAGCAGGCCGAAGCCGCCCTGGCAGATATCCTCCCTGAGGCGCGTGCCAGCCTGGTGCTCGGGGCTGCGCCGGTCCGCCTGCACGATTGGGTCAGGGGGCAGGTCACTCTGCTGCGCTCCTTCATTTTGATGGCTCAGCCGCGGAAACAGGCCGATCCCCAGGCTCTCATCGACCTCGGCCAGCTTTCTTACGACCAACTGCCGGTCGAGGATATCCCAGCGCGCTCGGCTGGCCTGCTCGATATCTGTTATGCCAGCCAGGCGCGCTGCGACGCCGAAGACGCCGAAATCAAATTTGAAAACACGGTCAGCCTTGCCCTCAGCGGGGGCAACTTCTTCGGCGCCATGGTGGGCGAATACCACCGCGCCCACGGCCTCTTCACCCAGGGCCGCCTGCGTGAAGTCCTGGCTTTTTGCGAACAAAAGCGCCAGGCTTACGAGGCTTATTTCGAGCACCCCATCCAGGAAATGCCAGCCATTGCCCTGCTGGACCAGGCCCAAGGCTGCGCATTGCTCGAGCTCAACGAGCGGGCTGAAGCCGAACGCCTGCTGCGTCGCGGGCTGGAGATCGGCCAATGGATGCCGCGCGAGGAGCTTCCCGGCTACCTCTACCTGGCCCGCCTGTGCGCCGAGAAGGGCGATTCGCAGGACCTGGCCGCCACCCTGCGCCGCCTGGAGTTCCGCTGGCCGGACATTGCCTACTGCACCCAGGCCGTCCGCATCGTCTACGACCTGAAGGCGCGCCCCAATGATCCCGCCGTCCGCCGCACGGCCGCCGCTTGGGCCGATATCCATCGCCCGGAGATCGGCCCGGGCATCCTGGTCCCCGGCATCGGCCCAGCCTGGAACGACGAGGCCGATTACGCCGTATACACTGCCTGGGCCCAGGCCCAAATCATCCTTGGCAAGCCGGCTGAGGCGTTGGGCGTGGTCGAGCCCATGCTCAAGGCAGCCCTGGAGCACGGCCTGGTTCATCGCGTAATCGGCCTCTCTCTGCTCCAGGCCCAGGCTTATTACCACCAGGCGCTCAAGGAGCGCGCCTGGAAGCCCTTGCGCCTGGCGCTGACGCATGCCGAAGCCAGCGGCTACCTTTCGCTTTTCGACCAGGGTCCGCAGCTTGTCCCGCTGCTGCTGGATGCCGTCAGCCAGGGCATCGCTCCGTATTACATTCAGCGCCTTTTGAGCGGCAGCCCGGTCGATTCGGCGCATTTAGGCGCACCCGGCAGCGCCGCCCCCAGCCTCTTGAAACTTGCCCCCGATGGCCTGGTTGAGCCGCTCAGCAACCGCGAGGCCGAGGTGCTCGTCCTGATGGCCCAGGGCCTCTCCAACGCCGATATATCGACCCGCTTATTTATTTCAGCCAACACCTTGAAGGCCCACACCCAGAACATCTACACAAAACTCGACGTGCACAGCCGCGTCCAGGCATTGATTAAGGCCCGCGAGCTCAAATTGATTTAGGGCTTGTCGAATTAATCCTCAGGTTAATCCTTTCGCCTCATCCTTTTTCACTTCCTATCCATTACACTGTAATTGGAAAGGAAGTGAATTTTATGTTTTACACGGAAATATCCATCAAGGGAAAGTTGGATTCCGATTGGTCGGATTGGTTTGAGGGAATGCAGTTGCGCGTCGAACCGACCGGTGAAACCATCCTCAGCGGGCATCTGCCGGACCGGTCTGCCGTCTACGGCGTTTTATCCCGGCTGAGCAGCCTTGGGATCACCCTGGTCCACGTAATCTGCCGCGAGGAAGCGACCACCTGTTGAATCCAACAAAAGCGTATC
>DBMK01000223.1 GCA_002298885.1 Anaerolineaceae bacterium UBA700 | reverse complement strand
TGCTGGTCGAAAGCTTAATGATGCTCCTGATCTTCGAGCTTCTCCTCCGCCGCCGAATTAATTAAAAATTGCGTGTTTCGAGCTGCGCAGCAGCTCGAAACACGCAATCTAATTCTGTTAATCCAGGTTGAAGCTTCCCGATCCCAGATCGGTGATGATGAGCTGGATCTTCTGGGCGGCCTGGGCGTAGCCGGCCGATTCCCAGGTGCCGGCTTTATCCCGCCCGCTGCCGCTCAACCGGGTCAGGTTGCCGGGCAGGTTCACGCTGCCCGAGCCGGTGTGCTGGACTTCCACATGCACCGCTGCGCCCGCAGGCAGGCTCACGTTCATGCTGCCACTGGCCCCGTCCAGGTGCATCGTCAGGCTGGTGTTCGCCGGCAGGCTGATGTCCGCGCTGCCCGAGGCGCCGCTGAAATCTACCGTGTAAGCCTGGGCAGAAGTTGGCAATGACAGGTTCGTTGAACCAGATGCCGAATCCACTTTCAGGCTGGTGAGCTGCAGCCCGCGCAGGTCGAAATCGGAGCTGCCCGAGGCCGCATCGATGGTCAGAGCGATGGGTACGTTCGGGCTGAGGTTGATGTCCCAGCTCCGGTCCGAGCCATCCAGCACAGAACCGAACCAGAAGCTTGGAAATCCGGATTGGCTCAAGCGGATGTCCATGTTCCCGTTGCTGCCTACGTTAGAGAAATTAAGCGTTCCAGTGTAGTGGATCGTGGCATCGAACAGGTTTGACGAGCTGGCCGGCAGCGCCTGGATGTTGGTTGAGAACGATGACAGGGACAGGTTGATCGTCGCGCTGCGGTTCTGTTCTACTGGAACCGTAAATGTGCGCGTTTCCACCTGGCCAACCTGGGGAAGGTTGAGCGACGGCCCCAGCAGCAGCACCACCACGACAACCGCCACCAGCGCCAGGCCGATCAGGGCCCCCACAACTGGCAGGCGGCGGGCGAAGATCAGGTCCAGGCCGATGCCCACCAGCAGCAGCGGCCACAGGTTGGCCAGCAGGTTGATGCTGTTGGTCGGCAGCAGTCCCAGGTTACTCAGCAGCCATACGACGCCGACGCCGATCAAGATCATCGGCCAAAATAAAGAACGATACCCTCGCGGGCGATTTTCAGACATGGTCCCTCCTGACGAAAATAAGTTCAATCTCGGGGCGTTCCGCCGCCGGAGTGTCACACATATAATATACGGCGAATAACCGGAAGAGTTGCATTGAGTCTCCCTTGAATAATCCGCATATTTCATCCTTTTCTGTGACAATCGTCATTGACCTGTCAAAGCAATTTCGATATTCTTTAAGTGAATTAATTCACGTTTAATGTAAAACCTGGGGAGGTAAATATGGAGAATGCACCCAACGGTAATAAACCGACCTGGCCGCGCGTCCTGGTCATCGGCCTGGTTTCGGTGATTGTTTTATTGGCCGCGGTTCTGGTGATTCGCCTGACCGTTCCGGCTCCTGCTGCCACGCAGCCGCGGCCAGATGCCCTCGCCAACAGCACCGATCCCTGCGTCACCTGCCACCGCAATTCCAGCCCCGGGATCGTCCAGGAGTTTGGCCACAGCATTATGGCGGGGGCCAAAGTGGGCTGCACCGATTGCCACGAGGTGAAGGCGGGTTATCCTGGGGCAGTCGAACACGAAGGCACCTACGTGCTCGCCTCTCCAACCAGTGACAAGTGCCAGCGCTGCCACCCGATCGAAGTGGCTCAATACAATTCCAGCCGCCACGCGCTGCCCGCCTGGGTGGCCTTTGCTGGCAGCAAGGACCTTACCCCGGCCCAACTGGCCGCTTACCAGGCCATCCCCGAAGGCCAGTTTGCGCCGGATAAGCAGCGCAACGTCATCGCCGCCATGGAAGGAACGGACATCACCCGCTTTGCCTGCGAGACCTGTCACAGCATCGGCAAGCCCGCCGCCGACGGTTCGGTAGGCCGCTGCCAGACCTGCCACCAGCGCCACGCCTTCAGCCTGGAGCAGGCGCGCAAACCTGAAACATGCAATGCCTGTCACATCGGCCCCGACCACCCGCAGTGGGAGATTTACCAGGAATCGCCCCATGGAATCGCCTACCAGACCAGCGGCTCCACCTGGAACTGGATCGCGCCCGCCGGTAATTTGACCGTCAGAGATTTCCCTGCCCCCACTTGCGCTACCTGCCATTTCAGCGGCTTTGGAGGCGCCTCCACCACCCACAAGGTCGGCGAGCGCCTGACCTGGTACCTCTTCTCCTCCACCAGCGAGCGCCGCCCGGGCTGGCAGGACAACATGGTGCGCATGCAGACCGTGTGCCTCCAATGCCATAACAAGACCTTTATCGACGATTTCTATGCCGGAGCGGATAAAGCCACCCTCCAGGTGAACACCTGGGTCGCCCAAAGCCTGCAGATCATCCAGCCCCTCGTCGATCAAAAGCTCATCGGCGACCAGCCCTTCACCGATTCGGTCCAGTTCGACCAGTACGAGCTGTGGCATCACTACGGCCGCACGGCCAAGTTTGGCGTCTGGATGCAGGGCCCGGATTATGCCCAATGGCACGGCGCTTACGAGGTGATCAAGCGCCTTGCCGAGCTGAAGCAGACGGTCAGCGAACGCCTCAAGGCCGCGGGTAAGTAACATGTACCTGCTGGCCCAGGTTTTCCCTTTCGTCCGCCGCGTCCGCATCCCGTTCTCGCGCGACCAGTTGATGCTGCTCCTGGCGGCTTTTAACCTGCTCGTCCTGGGAATCGATACCTACCTGGCCCACGACATCAATGGGGCGGTGCGCGGCTACGAGTGGATCCCGATTATTTTCGGCCCCCTGGCGGCGGTCGTGCTGTTGGTGGCCGGGTTGGTGGCCTTGCGCCGGCGCATGCTGGCAAATACGATAGCCTCCCTGGTTGCCCTGGCCTGCTTCGTCATCGCCGCCCTCGGGTCGTACTTCCACCTTTACCGCGGCTTGCTGCCGGACGCTCCGGCCGGGCAGACCGTGACTGCCGCCCTGCTGATGTTTGCTCCGCCGCTCTTCAGCCCGGCCACCTTCGGCCTGGTCGGCATCCTGATCTTTTCGGCTGCCTGGCAGGAAGACCCTCTCGAAAGCGGAGTGCTCCCTCTGCCGGCCGGCCGCCGGATCAAGATGCCTTACCCCAAGACCCAGGCCTATTTTCTAATGACCGGCCTGTTCGTCCTGGCGACGGTGGTTTCCAGCGTGCTCGACCACGCCCGCACCAATTTCGAGAACCCCTGGTTGTGGTTGCCCACCTTTGCTGGCATGTTTGCTGCCGTCGTCTGCGTGGCGATGGGCGCATCGCGCCGGCCCGGTCGCGGCGACCTGCTCACCTTCCTGGTAACCATGGGGTTGTTGGTCCTGGTCGGCCTGTTGGGGGCTTACTTCCACCTGGAGCGCGATCTCACCGACCAGGGCGCTTTCCTGAGCGAGCGCTTCCTGCGCGGCGCCCCCATGCTGGCCCCGCTGCTCTTCGCCAACATGGGCTTGCTGGGCTTTATCATCCTCCTCGACCCCGACCCGCAGAAAAAGTAACGAACCGGGTGTTTTGTGGCCGCTGTGCGGCCACAAA
>DBMK01000350.1 GCA_002298885.1 Anaerolineaceae bacterium UBA700 | reverse complement strand
GCGTGCACTGCACGCCGAAAACTCCGGGGTTGGGGGGGGTAGGTTTTAGAAGGAGAAGCAATGAGCGGAGCGGCACAACAGCAGCAGGGGCAGGTTCAGGGCATTGAGGCAGGGGGGTTGAATGCGCAGTTGGACCATTTGGACGTGCTGGTCAGCAAGCTGGGGGCGCTGAGGGGGAAGCAGGCGCTGGAAATATTGAGCGTGATGGATGCAATCGACGCTCGGATCAAAGAATTGAAACAGACCCCATCTTCGATTCGGGCAGAGGAGAGCCAGTTCGAGACGAGCTGCGCGGCGCTGCGCAAAGGCGCCGGGACATTCCTGCGCACAGTGGGCGGGGCGGGGGTGCTGCGCGAGGAACGGCAGCAGCGAAATCCGCCTCAGGAGGCGTGGTGGTGGTACGTCGATGAGATTTACGCCCGGCAGCAG
Source organism: Anaerolineaceae bacterium UBA700 (assembly GCA_002298885.1). Next base: position 21,952 of record DBMK01000350.1, on the reverse strand, counting down.
CGAGCGGCGATTAAAAAGACAGTGACCATCGGGGTTATTTCCATTGTGGTGATTGCCGTGCTGGGGCTGGTGTACCAGAAGTTCTTTGCGCCCAGCCCGGAGGTGGTGGCTAAGCTGAACGCGCTGCAGGATTCACAGAACCAGGCCGGGGCCGGCAATTATGCCGCGGCGCTGACCGAACTGCAAAAAGGGCTGGCGGTGGTGCCGAACGATTCGGAGCTGGTGCTGATGGAAGGGGTGGTCTACCAGCTCCAGGGAGATCAACAGCAGGCGGCGGATGCATTCAGCCGCGCCCGGAAAGATTTTTCGAGCGAAGAGGATTTTTACCTGACGCGCACCCAGGATTACCTGTCGGTGAACAGCTACGCGCTGGCCCAGGCGGACGCAATGGCGGCGATCGGCGTCAACCCGCAGTCGGCGATCGGGTACCTGCTGCTGGGAGGGGCCCAGGAGGGGCTGCAGCAGATTGCAGCGGCGCTGAAGAGTTACCAGAAGGCGTATGACCTGTCCGACGCCCAGGGGCTGTCGAATGTGTCGGCGGAGGCGAAAATCAGGATGGCGTATTTGCTGCAGGGGGCCGGGGGCAATCTGCCGGGAATAGTGACGGCGACGCCGTAAGAGACCTCACCCCCCGGCCCCCTCTCCATGGAATGGAGAGGGGGAGAAAATCAAAACCATCCGAGGTTTTGGGCGATTTGTCACCCAAAACCTCGGATGGTTTTATCCCCTCCCTTTAAGGGGAGGGGCTGGGGGAGAGGTCGGATTTTAATATCAATATATTTTGGCGGATATTCGTCCGCCAAAATATATTGATAGATGTAGCTAGCTGCCCTGGCGCTTGCGCAGGAAGGCGGGGATGTCCAGGTCGTCGGTGTTGAGGTGGCGGGGCTGGAAATCGGCCTGGCTGGGCTGCTGGGACGGGGGAAGCGGGCGCTCGACGCCTACGGACACCTTTTCGGCCGGCTGAACGTTGTGGAAGGCATAGGGCTGCTCTACCGGCTTACGAATAGGGTTTTCGACCACCACCGGGCGAATATTGCCGGCGCGGTCGAAACCGGTGGCGATGACCGTGATGCGCACCTCGTCACCCATGTTGGGATCGACCACAGCGCCGAAGATCAGGTTCACGTCGGGGTGAGCGGTTTCCTTGATGATGGCTGCCGCCTGATTGACCTCGAAGAGGGTCATATTGGGGCCGCCGGTAACGTTGAAGAGGATGCCGCGGGCGCCGTCGATGGTAATGTCGAGGAGCTGGCTGGAGATGGCCATCTCGGCGGCGATGCGGGCGCGGTCCTCACCGGAAGCGTGGCCGACTGCCATGAGGGCGGCTCCGCCCTCGGACATGATGGCGCGCACGTCGGCGAAGTCGAGGTTGATCAGGCCGGGGACGGTGATGAGCTCGGAAATGCCCTGGATGCCCTGGCGCAGCACGTCATCGGCCACGCGGAAGGCCTCCTGCAGGCTGGCGCGCTTGTCGACGATCTGCAGCAGGCGGTCGTTGGGGATGACGATGAGGGTATCAGCGTGTTCCTTGAGCTTGGTGATGCCCTGTTCGGCGGACTGCATGCGGCGGGCGCCTTCAAAGGTGAAGGGGCGGGTGACCACGCCGATGGTCAGGGCGCCGACTTCCTTGGCAATCTGGGCAACAATGGGGGCTGCGCCGGTGCCGGTGCCGCCGCCGAGGCCGGAGGTGACGAAGATCATGTCCGAGCCCTTGAGCACTTCATACAGGTCCTCGGCCGATTCCTCGGCAGCCTTCTTGCCGTTATCCGGGTTCCCGCCGGCGCCGAGGCCGCGGGTTACTTTATCGCCGATGCGGACGCGGGTGGGGGCCTTCGAAAGCAGCAGGGCCTGAGCATCCGTGTTGACAGCGATAAATTCGATTCCCTGCACGCCCTCGTCGATCATGCGATTAACGGCGTTGCAGCCGCCGCCGCCGACGCCGATGACTTTGATCCGGGCGAATGACTCAGGGCTTTGGGGTTGTACGATTTGGTCCATTTTTTCCTCCGCTAAGTGATGAATTGGTCAGTTTTTCTTCACAATTGCTGGCAGTTGCCAGGGGATTACGGTAAAAGGCGCTTGAGGATATTATTGATAGCATCCCAATTAAGCTTTCCTCCTCCTTTGGCACGGCGCCCTCCCTTTTGGGGGGCCATGCTTTCGTTCATCAAAAGCGCCCAGTACAGCAGGCCAACGCTGGTGGAATAGGCCGGGGAGTGGAGCTGGTCGACGAGGCCGACCAGGTTCTCCGGCTTGGCAATGCGCACCGGTAATCCCAAAATCTCGCTGGCGAGCTGGCGAATGCCGGGCAGATTGCTGGTGCCACCGGTGAGGATCATACCGGCGGGCAGCAGCCCGTCGTAACCGGAACGCTTGATTTCCTGAAGAACGAGCTGGAATATCTCTTCGGCGCGGGCTTCAACGATGTGCGCCAATTCTTTACGGCTGGCGGTCATGGGCTGTTCTTCGCCAAACGAGCGCACCGCAAAACGCTCGTTCTCAGCCACTTCCGCCTCAATTGCGTTGCCGTACTGCTTCTTCACGTCCTCGGCCTGAGAAATGGGCAGGCGCAGGCCGTGCGCAATATCCGAAGTAATGTGGTTGCCGCCGACCGCCAGCACCATGGTGTGCCAGATGTCGCCGTCGATGTAGATGGCCAGGTCGGTGGTGCCGCCGCCGATGTCGCAGACCACGGCGCCCATCTGGCGCTCGGTTTCGGAGAGGACGACTTCGGCGGAAGCCAGCGGGTTAAGCACGAATTGGGAAACCTGGATGCCGGAGGCCTGGACGCACTGGCGCAAATTCTCGACTGTAGAGGCGGCGGCGGTAATGATGTGGGCTTCGACTTCCAGGCGGTAGCCGTGCATGCCGACCGGCATGCGGATGCCGTCCTGCCCGTCGACGATAAAGCCGCGCTGGATGACGTGGATGATCTCCCGGTTGTGGGGAATGGCCACCGCCTGGGCGGCGTCGAGGGCACGGGCCACGTCGTCGTGGTCGATCACGCCGCCGGAAATGCCAACCACACCGCGGGAGTTGACCGACGAGACGTGCGAGCCGGCCAGGCTGACCAATGCGGAATTGACCTCCAGGCCGGAGGTGCGTTGGGCTTTTTCCACGGAACGGGCGATGGATTGAGAGGCAGCGGCCAGGTCGACGATCGTGCCTTTGCGGATGCCCTGGGCGGGTTCTATGCCCACTCCCAGAATACGCAGGCTGCGCTCGCCTTCCACGCGGGCGACCAGGGTGCAGACTTTGGTCGTGCCGATATCAATCCCAACAACGATCGGTTCATCCATTTCGGTTATGGCTCCAGGCGATAAAATGGCGCATTGATATTCTCAACGCTGATGACAGCGGGCTTGACCTTCTTCTGGGTCAACTGGTCGACAATGGTCTGATACATGACAAATTTCTGTTCGATGTTATCCAGATTCAATCCGAAATAGACTTTCCAACCGCGTGGGTCAGTCCATCCTAAACCATTCAGATAATTATAGACCAGAACAGATTTTTCAGGCATTTGCGAGCCCAGGATAGTTGCAGCTTTGAGAATTGACATGTCAACACGCTGTTTAGATATATCAGGAGCAGGTATCGTGCCAACTTGGGCAGAAGCGCTGGTGGCCTTGGGATCGACGGTTGGAATGGGAGCGGAGACGTCGACGATGACCGGCGCCAGGGCCAGGGGCGGGCGGTCGTCGGATTGGATGGTGAGGAGCTGGCCGGCGTCGCCGTGGGGCGAGAACATAGCGCCCTCGGCGTCGATCCAGGTGGTGGCGTCCTTCATCTTCCAGGCCATGACCGGCTGGCGCTCGCGCACGGCAACGCTGACGGTGGCGGGCAACGAAACGCTGACCGAGACGGAGGAAAGCTCAGGGAAAGCAGCGGTGAGTTTGGCCTGGAGCTGGGCCGGATCGACCATGACGATGGAGGTCCCCTTGATATCCATGACGGCTTCAAAGTCGGCCAACCCAAGACGCTGGAGGCCGGTGACGCGGGGTGAGCTGACCTGGAATGTATGCGACGAAAGCACCAGGATAAGAGCTACTACCATGGCGATGACGATCAAGCCGGACAGCAAGCGCCAGCCGGGGCGAATCATGGGCAGGGCAGGCATCGACAGCTCGGCGCCGGCGGCATCCAGGGAGACGTAATATTTGCGCCGGGGCTGAGTGGAGGCGTGGGTCAGGATGGGACGCCCCATACCGCTGCCACGCACGGTGACGGCAGGATTGGAGGCGGCGCGAGCGGCGTGGGTGTAGTTGGAAGCGCGGGTGACGCGCTCCTGGGTGCGCTGGTTGCGGCGCTGGCGGATCTTTTCGGATCGATTGAATGCGGTCTCTGCTGTCATGCTCTACCTCTACTCTGAAATCGACGTTCGGTGCGATCGCGGGCGGCCTTGCGGTCCAGGGCAAGGGCAACCAACCGGTCCACCAGGGCCGGATAGGGTATCCCGCTGGCTTCCCATAATTTGGGATACATGCTGATACTGGTGAAGCCGGGAATGGTGTTGATTTCGCTGACATAGACCTTGCCGGTTGGGCGGTCGAGCAGGAAATCGACACGCGCCATACCTGAGCAATCGACGGCTTTGAAGGCGCGCAAGGCGATGTCCTGGATCTTGCCGACCAGACCGGAATCCAGGCCGGCAGGGATGACGAGTTGGGTGCGCTCGTCGATATATTTGGCCCGGTAGGAATAGAAATCGTCGGAAGGGATAATTTCGCCGGGGAGGGAGACGAGCGGCTGGTCATTGCCGAGTACGCTGATTTCAATTTCACGCGGGTGGACCAGCCCCTGCTCGACGAGGACGCGGCGGTCGAAGCGGGCAGCATCCATCAGTCCTTCCATCAAGTCGGAGCGGTTGCTGCACTTCATTACCCCAACGGAGGAGCCCAGGTTGGCAGGCTTGGTGAAAATGGGGTAGGGGCTCAATTTTTCGGCGGCGGCGATAACGGACTGGATATCCGACTCGATCTGGCTGCGGCTGGTGGATAGCGAATCGAGAACGGGAACGCCGTTTATGCGCATCACGTCTTTGAAAAGGGCCTTGTCCATGCCTACCGCCGAGCCTAGCACGCCGGCGCCTACGTAGGCCAGGTCGGCCAGCTCGAGCAGACCCTGCAAGGTGCCGTCCTCGCCAAAAGTGCCGTGGAGCAGCGGGAAGACCACGTCGGGGCGGACAAGCTTTTCGAGAGACTGCTGACCCGCATCCTGACGGATGGTGTACAGCCAACCGTCGCCGGGGTAGGGCAGGAGGGTGACACGGGTGAGACCCTGGGTCTGACCGGAATTGAGGGCTTCCCAGACGCCTTCGCCGGTCAGCCATTCGCCATCGTGGGTGATGCCGACGGGCACAACCTCGTACTTGCTGAGGTCCAAAACGGATAATACGGAGCGCGCCGACATCAGCGAGACTTCATGCTCGCCGGAGCGACCTCCAAAAATCAGTGCGATGCAAAGCTTATCCGTCATGGTTACCATTCACCCAGTTTCTCGATTTCGAGCTCGAGCCTGACGCCGAATTGGTCGAATACTCTCTTTTGGACCAGGTCGATCAATCTGGCGATGTCTTTGGCCGTTGCGCCCTGGTTGTTGACGAAGAAATTGGCGTGGATGCTGCTAATTTCAACGCCGCCGATGCGGGTGCCTTTGAGGCCGGTGGCTTCGATCAGGCGCCCGGCGTGATCGCCGGACGGGTTTTTGAACATGGAGCCCATGCTGGCGCCCGGAGGCTGGGTCTTGCGCCGCTGTGCGGAAAACTCATCCATTTTGGCCTGGATGTCTTCCTGAGGAGCGGCAAGATTCAGTTTCAAGCGGGCGGTCAGTACTACCGCCTGGCCGGGTTGGGCCTTGAGGCGGGACGTGCGGTAGGCGTAATCTAATTTTTCAACTGGCCAAGAGACTTTACCTTCAGTGCGATGCAAGATTTCTGCCAGCAAGAGTGAGCCCTGCATGTCGCCGCCGTGGGCGCCGGCGTTGCCGTAAACCGCTCCGCCGACGGTGCCGGGGATGGTGCCGGCCCATTCGAGGCCGCTGAGATCGCGCAGGGCAACCTGGCGGGCCATACCGCCCAGGTTGGCGCCTGATTCGGCCAGGACGGAGGGCGAGTCGGAATGGACGTCGATCTTGACGTTGCGGGCGTGGTTAATGAGGACGACGCCGCGCACGCCGGCATCGCTGACCAACACGTTCGAGCCGGCGCCGATGATGAAGAATGGAACATCCAGCTCCCACAGGCGCTGCGCCGCATTTTCCAGCTCGGCAGCGGTGTGCAGGATGAGCATGGCATCCGCCGGACCGCCGACGTGGGCGGTGGTGTAGTTAGCCATGACCACATTTTCCTGCAGGCGGTCGCCGAAGGCCATGCGGAGGGCATTGAGGGGAGTGGACCCGGAAGAATTTGCCATCAGACTGTTTCTTTTCTCCAAATCCTAACGTTCAGATCGACTTAAGGTATTCGATCAGCTTCAAGGTCAGCGCCTTGCGCTGGTGGGGAGTGAGCTTCGAATAGCGGGCGGGGGTGATATTCTCCAGCGAGGGGGAATCCTCGGCAGCGGCTTTGATGAGGGCGGGTTTCAACGCCAACGTCGATTCAAACTTGCGTTTCTTGCTCGTTTCAGCCATGGATTGCCTCTCTTTGTTTCAACTGGGTATATACTCGGGCGCTGATCTGGTCGGCATCGCCGGCGGAAAGCACCAGTAGAACGTCGCCAGGCTGCAGGCCGGATAAGAGCTGATCGACGGCGGCGTCCAGGGTGGGGACGAAGGCAGCGGCGGGGTGAGACATGCGCTCGACGACGTGGGCGGATGAAAGCGAAGCTGTCTGCTCGCGGGCGGCGAAGATTTCGGTGACGGTGACCCGGTCGGCATCCTTGAAGGCGGCGGCGAAGGCGTCCTGGAGGGCGAGGGTGCGCGAATAGGTGTGGGGCTGCCAGACGGCCCAAATGCGGCGTGCCGGATAGCGCTGGCGAGCCGCGGCAAGGGTGGTGCGGATCTCGGTCGGGTGATGCGCATAGTCATCGATTATGGCTACGCCCCAGGCCTCACCGCGTAAGTCGAAACGGCGCCCGGTGCCGGCAAAAGCCTGCAGAGCGGCAGCAGCAGTTTCGAGGGAAAGGCCGGATTGGTGGACGAAGGCCAGGACGGCGCAGGCATTGAGAACGTTGTGCAGCCCGGGCACCTGCAAGCTGGCTTTCACCAGGGGGGTGGATTTGGCGCCGGAGCGGATATGCATGTGGAAATCGGTGCCTCCCAGGGCATTGGCGGCAGCCTCGCGCACGACGTAGTCGGCGGAGGGAGCCTGGCCGTAGGTGAAGACGTGGCATCCATCCGGGCAGGCGGCAGAGAGGGCGGCTGCGCCAGGATCGTCCAGGCAGACGAACAGTATTCCGCCGGGGCGCAGCCGGGTGACGAAGGAGATAAAAGCCTGCTGGTAAGCCGCCAGGGTGGGGAAGAAATCAGGGTGGTCATGCTCGACGGTGGTGATGATCTCGCGGGCAGGTTCCAGGCCGAGGAACATGTTGTCGTATTCGTCGGCTTCTATGACAAAATACTTCCCCTGGCCGGCGTGAGCGTTGCGGTCGAAGTTCTTCACCACGCCGCCGACAATGAACGAGGGGTCCTGCCCAAGGCGAGTGAGGACCCAGGCGAGCATTGCAGTGGTGGTGGTCTTCCCATGGGTGCCGGCGACGGCGATGCATTCCTGGTCCTGGATCAACGCGGACAGGAATTCCGCCCGCTTGAGGACAGGGATACGGGCGGCACGGGCTGCCTGCACCTCGAGGTTGTCGTCGGGAACGGCGGAGGAACGGATCACCAGGTCGGCTCCGGCAACGTTTTGAGGGGCATGGCCCTCAAAAACGGATACGCCCAACTCGACCAGCTCGAGCGCCAGCGGAGAAAGGACGCGGTCTGAACCGGTGACTGTGTATCCTCGCTCCAGCAGGATGCGAGCCATGGCCGAGAGGCCTGTACCGCCGATGCCGATGAAGTGAACTTTTTTCATATAAAGACTACCAGAACAAAGGCGAAAGCGAGGGCGACAGCGAAATAGATTACCGGCACACCCAGCCACATCGGCGGAAGGAATGCGACGAGTTGTGCGGCGGCCGATTCGGGGGCAGGGGCCGAAATGATGTTGGGGAACGGGTACTGGGCGACGTGCATGAAGTACCACAGCGTGCCGATAACCATGTAGCCGTTGACAGCGCCCAGGAACAGGCCGAGGAGCGAATCTTGCAGGCGCTCGCGGGCGAAGCGATTTCCACCAGCTAACCGGGTTATGTTGGGTGTCTGGTAACCGAAGAATACCAGGACCAGGATAATGGCCGAGCGGAACCAAAAGAGGGCGCCGCTGTTGTCAACGGAAAGGGCGGTCACGATCTGTGGCTCAAACTGCTGGAGAACGGTGAGGATGAAAAGACCCAGCACGACCGCAAAGGTGACCATGACCTCTTTGGCCCAGCCACGCATAAAGCCGATGAAGCCAAATAAGAACACTAAAATCCAAAAGAAGGCATCCAGGCCTACCATGATTTATCTCCCTTCCCTCCCTGGGAAGATTTACCAGCCAGTCCGAGGATCAGGCTGGCAATTTGACCGGCGGCGTCGGGGTGAGCCAACGAGCGCATGGCCAGTTTCATTTTTAAAAGACGGTCCGGGTCGCCCAATATGGCTTGCAGGGTGGGTAAAAGCTGATTGGCAAGCTGGTCCGCTGCGAGAATCTCGGCTGCGCCCTGGCGTTTGAGGTAATCGGCATTTACTTTCTGATAGCGCCAGGCAAACTGGTAGGGAACCAGGATGGCCGGCAGGCCGGCGAGAGGATATTCACCCAGGGTAGAGGCGCCGGCGCGGGTGATGGCCAGGTCGGCGGCGGCCAGGGCGGCCCCCATATCCTCGTGCAGGTAATCGTAGAGGTGGTAACGAGCTTGAAGATCGACGCTGAGCGCAGCCCGAGCAGCATCAGCTTCGGGTTTATCCAGGCTGCCGGTGAGATGGATGACCTGGACCAGGCCGAGGATTGCCGGCAGGTTCTGGAAGACCGGCTGGTTGATGGTACGGGCGCCCTTGCTGCCGCCTGAAACCAGGAGGACAGGTAAATCACCTGACAGGTTGAAATGGGCGCGGGCGGCTGCCCGGTCCCAGGCGCCCAATTCGGGGCGGGTGGGGTAGCCAGTGACCACCGTTTTCGCTTTGCCGGAGAAGAAACGGCGCGAGTCTTCAACGGTGATAGCGATGGTACGGGCAAAGCGAGACAAGAAGCGCAAGGCCAGTCCCGGCTCGATATCCGGGACGTAGAGCAAAATGGGGTATCTGCGCCCGGCAACGGCAACCGGGGCGCCGATAAACCCGCCGGTGAAGAAAATTACGTCCGGCTTAAATTCGGACAGGATGCGGCGGGCGGCAAAGACCCCCTGTGCCAGGCGAAGCAAGTTACCGGGCAGGGCGCGCAGGCCTACCCCGTGCACCCCAGCAGCAGGGATTGCGGTAAAAGGCACGCCAGCGCGAGCTACCAGGTCAGCTTCCATCCCACCTTTGCTCCCGACCCATAGCACAGCCTGTACCTCATTCTGCAACATCTGAAGGACCGACATGGCGGGGTACACTCCGCCGCCGGTCCCCCCGGCGCAAATCAACAACCGCACTGAACGACCTCCCATCCGATTTTGCCGGGTCCCCGTTGGAGGCCCGGGCGATGTTCATCAAGATTCCAACTCCAATCAATACGGCTACCAGGTTCGAGCCGCCGTAACTAATCAAGGGGAGCGCATTTCCGGCGAATGGGACCAGGTTAACCATCTGGCCGGTATTGATGATGGCCTCGAAGACGACCCACAGGGTGATGCCGGCAGCGAGCAGCCGTCCGAGCAAGTCCGGAGCCCGTTTGGAGATCAACAAGCCGCGCCAGAGGAAGACGCCATACAGGCCGATGACGACCAAGGCGCCGACAAAGCCGGTTTCTTCGGTTATGACGGCGAAGATGCTGTCTGTCCAGGGGACCGGTAGGCCGGTGAACTTGGTGGTGCTGCGTCCGATGCCCACGCCAAACGGGCCGCCGCGCACGATGGCTTCGATCGAGCGCAGAACGTGGTCAGAGGATTTTTCGGGATCTTGCAAGCCGGCGATGTATTCGCCGATGCGGGTCTGGGCGGTGTGCGAGATAGAGACGATCAGGACACCCACCAGGGCAGCGACCACGATCACCAGGACAATCTGGCGCAGCTCGCCGCCAGCCAGGAAGAACAGGATGGCGCCGAGGACGAAAATGGTGATGGTGGCGCTGACATCCGGCTCGAGCATGATCAGGCCCATGAATACGCCGAGGATGATGGCCATGGGGAAGAGGCCGAAGGAAATGTTATTAATCACCTCGCGCTTTGAGTACAGCCAGAAGGACAGGTAGAGGATGACCACGAACTTAGCAAACTCGACCGGCTGAATGGAGCTGCCGAACAGGGTGCGCACTGCGCCGTTACGCTCGTTTTTGAGCACCAGCACCAGGGTCAGGGCGGCAAGGATGACGATGAGGATCGGGATAAGCAGGCGCTGGTAACGGTGGTAATCGAACATGGAGGCGGCCACGGCGGCGATGACGCCGACGGCCGCAAAGACGGCCTGCCGAAGGAGAAGGTAATAGACCGGCTGTTCCTGGTCGGACGCAAACTGCCAACTGGCGGAGTAAACGAACAAGAGGCCGATAATCAATAAAGCAGCCGTGACCAGGAACAACGGCACGTCGATGCGCAGCCGCAGCGAACGCGGCGCCTTGACCGCGTTGACCGGAAAACCCGAGTTTACGAAAGTTGATTGACCCATACTCTAAAACGCTCCCCACGCTCTTCAAAATCTTTAAATTGATCGAAACTGGTGCCGCCAGGCGAGAGCAGGACAACGTCGCCGGCTTCGGCTACGGCAGCCACGGCCTGGACCGCCTCTTGAAGCGTCTCGCAGCGGCTGAGGGTGAATGGGCGGCGGCCGGGCTGCTGCGGCCCGAGGGCCTGCAGAATCTTTGGGCTGGCTTCACCAAAGACAACCACGTGGTCGACGCGCTGATGGATAAGGGAAGCAAGGTCTTCCCAGGGTAATTTCTTATCACGTCCTCCTAACATTAAGATGAGTGGCTCGTCGAAGGCCTGGATGGCGGCGATGGTGCGCTCGGGGGCAGTAGCAATCGAATCGTTGTACCAGGACACGCCCCGCCAGACGCGCACCAGCTCGAGGCGGTGGGCCACGCCGTTGAAGCCAAGCAGGCCCTGCTGGATGGCTTCGGGGGAGATGCCAGCGACGGCAGCCGTCGCGCAGGCAGCCAGCACATTCAGCAGGTTGTGCCGGCCGCGCAGGGTAACCAGGCTGCAGGGCGCCAGTTCCTCGATTTTCGGGCCGTCCTGGAAGCAAATTGAATTGGCCCGGATGAAGGCGCCGGATTGGTCGGTTGGAGGCTGGTCGAACCCGAAGGAGACCAGGCGGCCGTTGACCTGCGGGGCCAGACCCCAGGCGCCGGCGTCCTCACGCCCTAAAACGGCGGTGCCTTCAGAAGATTGGTAGGCCAGGATGCGGGCTTTGGCTGCGGTGTAGGCCTGCATGGTGCCGTGGCGGTCGAGGTGGTTGGGAGTGATGTTGAGGACCACGGCGATGTGCGGGCTGACTGTCATCAGTTCGAGCTGGAAACTGGAAAGCTCGAGGACGACCAGGTCGGCGGGATGGATTTTGTCGAGGCGGTCGATCAACGGCAGGCCGATGTTCCCGCCAACCCAGGATTTTACCGGGGGCGTGACGGCGGCTGCGGCTATGCGGCCGACCAGGGTGGTGGTGGTGGTTTTGCCAGCCGAGCCGGTGATGCCGATGACTTTGCAGGGCACAGCTTCCATGAATATCTGTGAATCGTTGGAAAGCGGGATGCCGCGGTGGGCGGCTTCGGCTACGATGGGCTGTTCGAGGGGCACGCCGCCGGAAAGGCAGAGCAGGTCTGCGCCGTCGAGCATCTCGAGCGGGTGGCCACCCAGCACCCAGCGGATGGGCAGATCTTTTAGAGATTGGACGGCATCTTCCACCTGGGCGGCGGGGCGCAGATCGCTAAGGGTCACCCGGGCGCCCTGGCGCTGTAGAAAACGCGCCAGAGCCAGTCCCTGACGGGCGGCTCCCAGGATGACAACGCTCATTCCGTTCCAATCAGTCTGCATGTCAAACCACCGCAATCGCTACGCCGAGCATACAAAACAGCAGCCCAACCAGCCAGAACCGCTGCACGACCTGGGTCTCGCTCCAGCCGAGCAGCTCGAAATGATAGTGGAGAGGGGCCATCTTAAAGACGCGCTTGCCGTGAGTGAGGCGGAAATAGACGATCTGGATGACGTCGCTCATGGCTTCGCTGACCGGAATGATGGCAATCAAGGGCAGTAGGATCCACTGCCCGGTCATCAAGGAGACTACGCCCAGGGTGGCGCCGAGGGAGAGCGAGCCGGTATCGCCCATGAAGAGCTGGGCCGGGTGGACGTTGAACCACAGGAAACCGAACAGGGCGCCGACCAGTGTGAAGCAGAAGCGCCCAAGGAAGACCTGCCCCTGGAGCAGGGCGATTACGCCGTAGCCTGCGAAAGCAGTGGCGCTGATCAAACCGGCCAGCCCGTCCATGCCGTCGGTGAAGTTGACCGCGTTGGAGAGACCGACAATGATGAATGCAGCCAGCGGGACGTAGAGCAGGCCCAAATCAAGCGGCTGTTTGGCAGTGGGCCAAAGCATCTGGGGCACCTGGAGCACGTAGCGCAGAGCGATGGCAGTGAGGACGGCGAAAACGACCTGCATGATAAATTTGGTGCGAACGCGCATCCCCAGGCCGCGGCGCTTGCCACGGATGCCTTCCCAATCATCTATGGCTCCAAGAACGGAGTAGATGACCATGACGGTAAGGGGCAGCAGGACGGAACGCCCGAGGAAGTTGAGGCCAAGCAGCGAGGCGGCGTTCAGCAGGACCGTCAGAAGTGTCACCGGAACGATAATCATCACCCCACCCATGGTGGGGGTGCCCATTTTTAGCTGGTTCTGGCCAGGCTCTTCGACCCGGATCAATTTACCGATCTTGAAATGGCGCAGCACACGCAGAAGCGGGCCGCCCCAAATGACGGCCAGCATGAAACTCAAGGTGCTCAGCGCCAGTGCGAGGGATGTCTCTCTCATGATTCTGACTCCAGGGCCGCGACAATGCGGTCCATTCGCAGGCCGTGCGAACCTTTAATGAGCACGACGTCTCCCGGCAGGAGCCTGGACTTAAGATGTTCGATAACATCCGGAACGTTTTCGAACCAGGTCACCGCCCAGGGATGCAGCCCGGCCTGGCGGGCGGCATCGGCAATCAACTTGCCGCGTTCGCCCACCGTTACCAATAAAGAGCAGACTTCGGCGGCGCGCACACCGACCATTTCGTGGCCCTGCTGCTCGTAAGGGCCAAGTTCCAGCATGTCGCCGAGGACGGCGATCTTACGCCCGCTCATCTCTTCGAGCAGGTTGAGGGCCGCCAGGGTCGATTCGGGGGAAGCGTTGTAGGTGTCATCGAGGATCAAAGCACCGTTATCGGTATGGACGGCCACCAGGCGAAGCTGGGATTGGCCACCCTGCAGCCCGTTTGCGATTTCCTGCCAGGTGAGGCCTTCGATCAGCCCGACCGCGGCGGCGCGCAACACGGTGTGGACGGAGTGGCGCCCGATAAGGGGGACACGCAGGTAGAGAGTCTCGTTGTGATAATGCAAGCGGAAGCGGATGCCTTCCAACCCCAGGCCTTCGATCTGGTCGGCCCACAGGTCGGCGTGGGGATCGAGGCCGTAGTAGAAGACCTGAGCGCGGGTCTTTTCAGCCATGGGCTTGACCCAGGGATCGTCGAAATTGAGCACGGCTACGCCGTTGGGGCCGGGCGGGAGGGCCTGCACCAGCTCAGATTTGCCCTGGGCGATAGCCTCCTGTGAGCCGGCGCGCTCGGCGTGTACGGTGCCGACGTTGGTGATGACACCGACCGAGGGCAGCGCCAGGTCGCACAGCAGGGTGATCTCGCCGGGGACATAAAATCCCATTTCGAGGACAGCGCGCTCATGGCCCAATCCCAGGCGCAACAGGGTGAGCGGCAGGCCGATTTCGTTGTTGAGGTTGCCCTGGTTCTTGAGCGTGCGGTAGCGCTGATTGAGGACTTCGGCGATTAATTCCTTGGTGGTGGATTTGCCCACGCTGCCGGTGACGCCGATGATGCGGGCATTGAGCTTGCGCCGCCAGAAGCGAGCCACGGTCTGCAGGGCTTTAACCGTATCGTCCACGCGGATGCAAATGGGCGGTTGGGGGATCTGCAGGCTGGCTTCGAGGGCGCCCGAGCGCACGTCTATGGTGGCAAATTGGGATGAGAGGTCTTTTTGGACCAAGGCAAGGTGTGCGCCGTGTTTGAAAGCTTCGGCGACGTATTCGTGGCCGTCGACTCGCTCGCCTGGCAGGGCCACGAAGAGCCCGGCCGGAATCACCTGCCTGGAATCAATCGAAGCCTCGCTGATTACCAGGGAGGCTCCTTCAGGGCGGGTGCCGGAAAGGGCTTCGAGTACGTCTGCCAGTACTAGCACGAGTTCATCCTTATTGTCCGTAGAGCTGCTTGCGGGCCGCGTCGGGCGGCAGGTTGGCGAGGGTGGCTACCGTCTTGAAGGCTTCGGCGAAAACCGGGGCGGCGACCACCGATCCCCAGATGGACGAGGTGGGCTTTTCAAGCCAAATGTAGATCAGAAAGCGGGGATCATCGACCGGTCCCCAGCCAACGAAGGAAGCATTGGTGACGCCGGTGACGTAGCCATCGGGCCCCGGGATTTCGCCGGTGCCGGTCTTGCCGGCCACCCGGTAACCGGGCACGAGAGCCGTGGAAGCTTCTTTTTCCAGGGAGGTAGCCAGCATGGCCGTCTCGGTCTTGGCCGTTTCGGCCGAGATGGGAGAGCCCACCACCTGAGGAGGATTATTATACTGCCGTCCTTTGTCAACCATGACCTTGAGAACGTGGGGGGCCATCATTTTGCCCTGACCGTTGGCGACGGCCGTAATGGCCTGGATCATCTGGATGGGGGTGACGGCGAGGCCCTGGCCGAACGAATTGGTGCCGAGGTTGACCGGGTACCAGTTCGAGTCGCCCGGGAGGGTGAGCGGCCAGTTGGCTTCGCCTTCCATGTCGATATTGGTGCGGTGGCCAATGCCGAAGGCCTTGAGGTAATCGTAGAACTTGGTCGGTCCCATCTGCTTGGCAACCCAGGTGAGGCAGACGTTAAGCGAGTGCTGCATGCAGGTGGTCATGTTCTGTGGGCCCCAGGCGCCGCGGTCCCAGTTATAGATGCGCATCCCACCGATTTCGATGGAGCCGGTGTCGTTGAACGGGGTGTCGGGGGTAACCGTCTTCGAGTCCAGGGCGCCAGCCATAGTGAGGACCTTGAAGACCGAACCGGGTTCGTAGGTTGAGCCGATGGCCCGGTTGTAGGGCAGGGAATTGGCGAAGGTCTTGTCGTAGGTCCAGTATTCGTTCGGGTTGAACTGGGGTGTTGTGGCCATGGCCAGGATCTCACCCGTCTTTGGATCAGTGACGATGATGGTGGCGGATTTGGCGCCGGAGGACTTCAGCGACTTTTCGGCCAGGCGCTCCATGGCGGCCTGCATCTCGCGGTCGATGGTCAGGACGAGGGTTGCGCCGGAGGTATCCTCGGGCATGGGCTGGATGCGGTAGGGATCGTTGGCGAATTTAACAGTCTGTTTGCTGCCAGAAAGGTATTCGTCGTACTTGTCCTCAACGCCGAAGTAGCCGCGGCCGGTCTCCGGATCGAGGTAGGAGAAGAAGCCGAGGATGTTGGAGGCAAGCTGGTCCTCGGGATAGGTGCGCTGCAAATGCGGGCGGAAGACCAGGCCGTTGAGATAATACTTGTCCTCATTCTCAAAGGACGTTTGAACCTTCTTAATCTCGTCGACCTTGGCCGGATCGATGAAGTCGACCAGGCGGATATAGAGAAGGTTATTGCTGAGGCCCTGGGTGAGGCGGTTCATCACGTCGCCGTAATCGGCGCCGGTGATGGTGGCCAGGGCAGAGGCGATCGAGTCTTTGTTAGTGATATTGCGCAGGTCGGCGCCAACCTCGTAGACGACTTTGCTGCCGGCCAGGAGGTTGCCCCAGCGGTCGTAAATGGAGCCGCGCTCCGGCTCGACAGGCAGGTCGACGACCGAGAAGGCCTTGTCGTTCTGGGTCTCGATATTCTTTCCGGCGACACTGTTTTGAATGCGGAAAATCTGCAGCAGCACGAGGGCGCAGAGCAGACTGAATAAGATGCCCATCGATGAAAACCGGGTAAAGGGATTGGACTTCATTGATTCGATCCTCCAGAGCCATTCGTCCAGGTCAGGACGCCTTGAAAGAGCCATTCCCACAGCGACTGGGTGTAGCTGGGCTTCATAATCGGGTCGGTCAGGTCATCCGACGTCGGCGCGGGAGCAAAGGTAACGTTCTGGCGCCCGGCAAACCCGGGAACGACGACGTAAACGGCCTTGTCCATTGTGAGCGTCTTAAATCCCATTTTTTGAGCCCGGTCCATCATGCTCTGTTCCGACATAATCTTGCCAAGCGTGGCATCCAGATCGGAGATGTTGCGCTGCAGGTCCGCGCGCGCCCATTCCAGCTTCTGATATTCGAGGCCGGCAGTGGCGGCCTGAGCGGATATATTCAGATAAATTCCGGCAACCAGTAAGATCATGATGATCCCCAGGGCGACATAGCCCAGTCTCTGAAGCTGAACGCGCCATGGGGTTTGCCGGTATGCCTGGACCAATTTCGTAGTCATAGCGATCCTTTACTTGTAAGATATGTTCGCTCTGGTTCTTGCAATACTCATGCCAGTTCAATTCGTTCGGCTATTCTCAAGCGGGCGCTGCGCGCCCGGGGATTCTGATCAATCTCGGCCTCACCGGCCGTAAGCGGATGGCGGTTGACCTCACGCAGCGTGGCGTGGTGTCCGCAGGTGCAGACGAGCTGTTCCGGAGGGCAGATGCAGTCTTTGCTTTCGCGGCGGAAAAACTGCTTGACGATACGGTCCTCCAGAGAGTGGAAGGCGATCACCGCCAGTCTTCCACCGGGCGCCAGGGCCTGAACGGCCTTGGGTAGAACTTCTTCGATGGCCTCCAGCTCGCGGTTGACGGCGATGCGCAGCGCCTGGAAGGTGCGGGTGGCCGGATGAGTGCGCTCTCGGTGCGAGCCGACGGCCTTGCGGATGACTTCGGCCAGCTCCAGTGTGGTGTGCAACGGGCGGGCCTGGACGATGGCCCGGGCGATGCGGCGGGATTGGCGATCCTCGCCATAACGCCAGATCAGGTCAGCCAGCTCCTCTTCCGGCAGGCGGTTGACCAGGTCGGCGGCGGTGGTCGGCTGGTCGGGGCCAAAGCGCATGTCCAAAAGTCCGTCGGCCTGGAAGGAGAAGCCGCGCCCGGCTGTATCCAACTGCATCGATGAGATCCCCAGGTCCAGGAGGATGCCCTGGACGAAGTCCCAGCTTTTTTGGCGGAGCTGGAGGTCGAGGGTGGTGTAAGAGGCCTGGACGAGGGTGACCCGAGTTGCATAAACAGCCAGGCGCTGGCTTGCCAGTGCCAGCGCCTGAGGGTCGAGATCGAGACCTAATAATTCTCCATCAGGGCTCGAAGCCTCGAGGATCCCCCAGGCATGTCCCCCGGCGCCAACCGTCGCATCGACGTAGCGCCCCGGGCTGCGCGGATTCAACCCATTTATGATTTCGTGGTAAAGAACTGAGCGGTGCGGTGACCGGTCGTCGCCAGGGATTTCGGCCATGGCTATTGGAGCGGCAGGTCAAGTTCAGCGAATCTTTCCGCATTCGTCTTACCGTCCTGGATGAGCTGTTCCTGCTCAGCCCAAAGTTCGGGCGCCCAGATTTCCAGGGTGCTGTCGACGCCCGTGATGACTGCGTTCTCGCCGAGGTGGGCAGCCTCGCGCAATGGCTGGGGGAGCAGGATGCGGCCGGCCTTGTCGAACTCCACCCGGAACGCTTTCGAGAAAAACATGCGGCGCAGCAAGCGGGTGTTGAGCTCGGTTACGCTCATGTTGCTGATGCGGGTGCGGACCTGTTCATAAATTGCAATCGGCCATACAATTAAGTTCTGGTCGAAACCAATGGTGATAATGGCCCCGTCCTGGAGTTGCTCACGAAAGTTGGCAGGAATGATCATCCTACCTTTTTCGTCGATTGTATGTGAGTACTCGCCAAGGAACACTTGTTCTACCTCTCTTAGATATGGCGAACGCCGGAAAAGTATTCCGGCGTCCCACTTTCTCCCACTTATCACCACTTTTTTATAGTATATACGAATTAAACTCAATATGCAAGCATTTTCCCCCCCAATATCTTACTATTTTGTTAGGAATTAGGATAAAGAATGAACCAATTTCGTGACCTGTTCGTCGGCGTCGATCAGAAGGTGCCGTTGTTGGACGGCAGCACAGGTGCTTACATCAACCTGGATAATGCGGCTTCCACGCCTGCGATGAGCGCAGTAAAACAGACCGTTGACAGGTTTCTGGCGTATTACAGCAGCGTCCATCGCGGTACCGGATTCAAGAGCCAGGTCTCGACGTACGCCTACGACCAGGCGCGGCAGGACGTGCTGCGCTTTTTGGGGGCGAATGAAAGCGAGCACACCTGCATCTTCGGTAAAAACACGACCGAAGCGATCAACAAGCTGGCACACCGCTTTCAATTCGATTCGCACAAGAACGTGGTCCTGGTGAGCAGCATGGAACACCATTCGAACGATCTGCCCTGGCGGAAGACGGCGCAGGTGGTACATGTGCGGGTCAAAGCGGACGGCAGCCTGGACGAGGCCGACTTCGACGCAGCTCTGGCAAAGTACGCCGGCAGAGTGGCGTTGGTGGCCATCACCGGAGCCAGCAACGTGACCGGCCTGCTCAACCCGATCCACCGCCTGGCGGAGAAGGCGCACGCTGCCGGAGCACAGATCGCGGTGGACTGCGCGCAGCTTGCACCGCACCGGGCTATTCAAATGCTATCATTGGATAACCCGGCGCATCTGGATTATGTTTCGATCTCGGCGCACAAAATGTACGCGCCGTTCGGCACAGGGGCGATGATTGGGCGCAAGGATGTCTTTGCCGACGGCGAACCGGATTACCGGGGCGGCGGTGAGGTCGAAATTGTTACCCTGGATGAAGTGGTGTGGAGCGAGCCGCCAGAGCGCGACGAGGCCGGCAGCCCGAACACGGTGGGAGCTGTGGCGCTGAGTGCGGCGGTTTGCAGCCTGGAGCAGATTGGGATGGAGGCGGTAGCGGCTCACGAAGCGGAGCTGACGGATTACGCACTGCGGCGGCTGGCTAAAATCAAGGGAATCAATCTATACGGTGATGCCAACCCAGAAAATGCAGCGCATCGATTGGGGGTCATCCCGCTTAACCTGGAGGGTATATCGCATTACCTGGCGGCGGCTGTGTTGGGCTACGAATTTGGAATCGGCGTGCGCAACGGGTGTTTCTGCGCCCACCCGTACATTCTGCATTTGATGGGGGTGGACGAGGAACAGGCCCGGGATGTGCGCCGGCAAATCCTTTCCTGCGACCGGCGAAGCGTGCCAGGGATGCTGCGGATTTCGTTTGGGCTATACAATACGCTGGAGGAGGTTGAGACACTGGCCGAAGCCTTGGAGCGCATTGTGAGTGGGAAATATGCGGGAAAGTATGTGCAGGATGTGGCTTCTGGGGCGTTCGAGCCTGAGGGGTGGAAGGTTAATTATCGGGAATATTATTCTGTGTAGGACGTGATTCTTTGTAACAACTCGTAGGAATATTCCTTAAAGAGTGCATCGCCCTTTTTCTTCTTTCTCCGGCCTGCGTCCTTGCAGGCCGGAGCTATTAAGAACCCAAAGGGTCCTGCGACCCCAGCGAAAATGTCAAGTGAGAAGTTTAGAGGAAGGCACCTGTCGCCGAGGTTGGGGTCGCCCCTTACAGGGTGCTTCGCGAAGACCCCCTTGGAGCAAACATGGGCCCGCTCAAAGGCGCTCTGTGACCGCCGTCTCCCCGCGACGGTTCTGGCTCAAACCGGGGGTCGCCCCTTGCAGGGTGATTCGCGAAGACCCCCTTGGAGCGGAACTATCGGAAGTTCGATAAATGGCAGGCGAACGCTCTGAAGGCGGCCTGGGAGGGCCGCCTTACGCATTCGTTGAAAAGGTTTTTTTTATTCATGGGGGATTGAATTGGTACAAATTTGATTGAAGATATTGAATTGATTTTATTCCGTGCTAAACTGTTGTTTAGACCACGAGCCAATTTGCGTTCATCCAAAGGGGAATTGAGGAATGGTCATTTTTGATGGTTATCGATATTGCGCAGAAAGGAGGTGATATTTTCAATTATTGATTTTTGAAAATTGGATGGATAACTTTGCATCGCAGTTTCATATAGAAGCGATGAAGATCGCGAAAGGAGAAATTTGATGAAACGAGCGACCCGCATTTTCCTCATTTTGGCGCTGCTGCTGATGGGGATTCCACCTCTATCTGCCATCGCAGCGGACCCGCCTACCGACGCGGAGATTTGCGCGACGAATGGAGGCGTCTACGGCAGCACGCCGGACGGCTCTAACTTCTGCGCCTGGGCCCCGAGCCAGCCCTACACCGGCGACCTGGTGATCTTCGCCCATGGGTATGTGGACCCGCGCACGCCCGACGGGGCCATTCCGTGGGAGCAACTGGCAATCGGGGGCGTCAGCCTGCCGCAAATTATCATGGGGCAGCTTCACGCCGCGTTTGCGGTGACCAGCTACAGCCACAACGGACTGGCGGTCACCGAGGGCGTTGAGGCAGTGAAGCAACTGGCGCTGTTGATCAAAGCTACTCCGGGGATGACGATCCAGCATGTTTACGTCGTCGGCGCTTCGGAAGGCGGCCTGGTGACGGCGTTGGCCATCGAGCAGAATCCCGGCATGCTGTATTCCGGTGGAGTCAGCACCTGCGGACCGGTGGGGGATTTCAAGGCCCAGGTGAACTATTGGGGCGATTTTAGAGTTGCTTACGATTATTACTTCCGGCAGCCTGAAATTGCCTTACCTTTGACGCCGATCAATATCCTTCCGGTGACGATGGCGGCCTGGGGAGCGCTGGACCCGGGGCATCCTGAGTTTGCCGGACCCTTGCTGCAAGGTGTTGGGGCAGCGGTGACGACGGATTTCAACACTGCCCAGAAGTTGATCAAGTCGGGCAAAGCTCCGATCGACCCGGCCGACCCGGCAACGACCGTCCCGGCGACGATATTGGGAATCCTGGATTACAACGTGCGAGCCACAGACCAGGCACGGGGAGAATTGATTAATAATCCAGCGGTCGACCTGTTCACAAACGCCGGCAACCCGTACGGCAACAAGGGACGCTGGATCGGCACGGCGAGCGATTGGGGATTGAACCAATGGGTGGCGGCGCAAGGACACGACCGGTTCACCGCCGACCCGGCGGCCCTGGCCGAAATCCAGGCGCATTACCAGACCAGCGGCAGGATCAAGGCACCGCTGGTGACGCTGCATACCACGGGCGACCCGATTGTGCCCTATTGGCACGAGCCGCTGTACATGCTCAAAGTGTGGCTCTCGGGGAACGGGCTCAAGTTCTTCAGCATCCCGATTCCGCGCTACGGGCACTGCGCCTTCACGGCCCAGGAGGCGATGTTCGCCTACGTGCTGATGGTCTTCCGGGCAACCGGGACGATCCCACTGTTGCCGCAGACGATCCAGCCGGGGTCGAACCAGGTGCTGACAGAGCAGGAATTTAACGATATGTTGCAGAAGTACGAGCCAATGAACAACCAGCCGCCAAATGTGTATTACTTGCCGATGACGCTTAAATAGGTATTTCTTAGGGATGTGAGTGGGGATTTTCGCCGGTTCATACG
>DBMK01000100.1 GCA_002298885.1 Anaerolineaceae bacterium UBA700 | reverse complement strand
GTTTCACGCTTCACGTTTCACGTCCCAATCTAGTGGCTTTCGCCGCGGATGGCGACTTCGGCGCGGTGTTCGAAATAGCGGAGCAGGTAATTGGAGATAATTGCCAGAATGGACACAGCCAGGCTGCCGGCGAAGATCTTTTCATAATTGGCAGTCACCACGCCCTGGAAGAGCAGGGTCCCCAACCCGCCGGCGTTGATGTAGGCGGCAATCGTGGCGATGCCGATGGTCGAGACGACCGCCAGGCGGGCGCCCGCCAGCAGCAGCGGCAGGGCCAGCGGAAATTCGACCCGCCAGAAGCGCTGCCAGCCGTTCATACCCACCCCCACGGCGGCTTCGATGATCGCCGGATCGATGCCGGTCAGCCCCACCACCCAGTTACGCACCAGCATCAATTGGGCATAGGCCACCAGGGCAATCACCGCTGGGGTAATCCCCAGTCCAAAGGCCGGGATGAGCAGGACGAACAAGGACAGGCTGGGTATGGTGTAGATCACCCCCAGCAGCCCCAGGACGGGTCCCTGGAGCCACTTGATGCGCGCCACCAGCACACCCGTTGGCAGGGCAATCAGCAGGGCTATGGCAATCACTTCGGCGGTGATGCGCAGGTGTTCTCCCAGGAGCTGGCCCACGTAGGCCAGGTTATTGAATAAATAGCCCATCTCAGTTCATTTCCTGCTGTTTCGGCGCATTCTCGACCAGGGCGGCGCGCAGATCGGCAAACGTGATCTTGCCAATGGGGTTGTTCTGCTGGTCCACCACCTGAACCTCATCGGCTTTGCTGTCCAAAAACAGGGACAGCACGCTGCGCAGGTCGTCTTCCGGGTGGACAGAAATGGATGAATTCAGCCGAAGGGCTGCAATGGCCTGCCCGGAGGCCCAACTGGCGCGCCCATTGAGCACGGATTGGACGTTGATCAGGCTCAGGCGGCGCAGCATGTTGCGCGTACCGACCAGCTCCTGCACGAATTCGTTCTGCGGACGGGTAACGATCTCGATCGGCGTGCCGTATTGGACAAGCTTACCGGCCTTCATAATGACGATCTTGTTGGCCAGGCGGAAGGCCTCCTCGACGTCGTGAGTGACGAAGAGGATGGTCTTATGCACCTTGTGGTGGATTTCGAGCAGTTCTTCCTGCAAACAGTCGCGGGTGATGGCATCGATGGCAGCGAACGGCTCGTCCATTAACAGGATCGCTGGGTCGGCAGCCAGGGCGCGGGCCAAACCCACACGCTGCTGCTCTCCGCCAGAAAGCTGGCGGGGGAACTTCACCCGGTAATCCTGCGGCAGCCCCACCATATCCAGCAGCATACTCACCCGTTCGCCAGTGCGCGTGCGTTCCCAGCCCAACAGGTTGGGCACCACGGATATATTGCGCTCGATCGACATGTGCGGGAAAAGACCGACCTGCTGGATCACGTAGCCGATCCGGCGGCGCAGTTCCACCGCCGGCAGGTCGTGGACTTCGGTGCCCCCAATGCGGATTTGCCCGGAAGTCGGCTCGTAAAGGCGGTTGATCATCTTCAGCAGGGTGGTCTTGCCGCAGCCGGATGGGCCGAGCAGGACGACGAAACTGCCCCCTTCAACCTTGAAACTGACCTGGTCCACGGCCGGGCGTTCTTCTCTAGGGAAAATCTTGGTGACTTCCTCGCAAACGATCTCCCCAGAGCTATGCGTCTGTTGGCCGGCAGCGGTTGGAGTGGAGAGTGCCTGGTTTGTCATCTTGAACTGCTTCTTTTTTAGGTTTATTCAGATAGGGGCACGGGGTTCCTGGAAGAATATTCATTCTTCAGGCTGACCCCGTGCCCCTGCATTTGGAAGGTCTTAGAAATCTATTTCAACAAGCCGCTTTGGGTGAGGAATTCCTTGGCCACGGCGGCCGGCTCTTTCTTGTCCGAACCATCAACTTCCCAGTTCAAGCCAGACATAATGTTATCGGTCAGCATTGGTGCCAGCTTGTTCAACACATCGGCGATCTGGGGATACTTCTGCAAAGTATCCATCCGCACAACCGGTGCTATGTTGTAGATTGGATAAAACACCTTGTCATCTTTGAGCAGCACCAGGTTGTCGCCTTTGATCTGTCCATCCGTGCCAAAGGCAACTACAACGTCGATCTGGCCGTCGAGCAGGGCCTGGTAGCGCAGGCTGCCGGTGCCGAGCTGCTTGGAATCCTTGAAAACAAACCCGCCGTAGGCCTTCTGCAGACCTTTGATCCCGTCTTCACGTTCCAAAAACTCGGCAGGGCTGCCAAGGACCATTTGAGAAGCCTTTTGAGCCAGGTCGGAATAGGTGGTAACGCCGAATTTCTGCGATCCAGCCTGGGTCATAGCCAACGCCTGGGTATCGTTGAACGGAGAAGGCGTCAGCCAGGTTAGCTTGAACTGCTGCTCATAGCCGCTCTTGACCGCAGCATAGATTTGCTGCGGGTCGGAAAGGGCGCTTTGCTTCAAGACGGTGAGCAGGCCGGTGGAGGTGTATTCCGGATACAGGTCAATGTCGCCCTTGACGATGGCGGCCTGGGCCACCGGCGTACCGCCGAGGTTCAGCTTGCGCACGACCTTGAAGCCGGCATTTTCGAGGAGCTGAGCGTACATTTCAGCCACGATGAACTCCTCGGTGAAGTCTTTCGAGCCGACCTGGATCGTGGCGCCGTTTGCTGGGGCAGTAGTTGCCGCGGCTGGCGGCTGCGTGGCTGCTGGAGCCGTTGTTGGCGCCGGATAGGCATTCCCTGCGGTTGGAGCAGGGTAGCTGTTGCTAGGAGGCTGTGTCGGGGGAGCGCTCGTGGCTGGAGCACTGGTGGGCGTGGTCGCAGTGGGGGCGCAGGCTCCCAGGACGAACGCAACTATTAAGAGGAGCGACATAAGACGGGCGTGTTTTCCAAACGTGTTCATTTCTTTCTCCTTTGTTTTTTACTTCTTAATCTGCAATTTATACCGGAACCCGGTACAGGAGTTGGAGCCTGCTTAATAAGAGTTCCGAAGTCAATGCCAGCAAAGCCACCGGGATGGCTCCCACCAGCATGATCGAAACGTCGAAAAGCGCAAAGCCGCGGGTGATAAAATCACCCAGGCCGCCGCCGCCGATAAACGAGGCCAGAGTTGCGCTTGAAATCACCTCGACGGCTGCCGTGCGCACCCCTGCCAGGATCGCCGGCACTGCCAGGGGGATTTCCACCTGGCGCAGCACCTGGAAACGGGCCATGCCCATGCCGTAGGCCGCCTCGATCACTGCCGGGTCCACCCCGCGCAGCCCGGCGTAGGTATTGATCAAGACGGGCGGGAAGGCCAGAACGGTGAGGGCCACCAGGGAGGGCAAGAATCCCAGGCCCAGGTACGGCAGCACCAGGAAGAGGATCGCCAGACTGGGGATCACCCGCAGGGCGTTGAAAACGTTCATCACCACCTGGGCGACCGTCACCCGGTGCGCAATCCATATGCCCAGGGGCAGGCTGACCAGGATGCCGATGCCCAGGGCCGCCAGGCTCAAGGTCAAATGCTGGCGCATTGCTTGCCAGAAAAAGGCCTGGTTTTGGAAATAGTATTGGAAGGCGCCCTGCAATAAATCCATTCAGCTCCATTTTCAGTCCACACCTGCCCGTTTCCTCAGGCATTTCGCAATTATAAACAATCGCAGGCATTAATTCAACATTCTTGATGCGAATGATAAATTATTGATTCTGACGAGGTTCTATATGAGATTCTTACCTTTCAAATATTTATCAAATTCTTGACAAATATTACAATTATCACTATGATTGTCTGAAAAACAGGAAACAATGAAAATGGAAAACTCCTTTGATCTGCAGGACAAAGTCTGCCTGATAACCGGCTCGTCGCGCGGGCTGGGGCGGGCCCTGGCCATGGCTTTTGCCGGGCAGGGAGCGCAGATTGTGATTAACTCGCGCCAGGCCAGCGCCGCCGAGTTGGCGGCCACGGAGCACCAGGTGAAAACCCTGGGCGCGCAGGTTTTGAGCGTGACCGCCGACGTATCCCGCCGAGCGGACGTGGAGCGCCTGGCGGGTGAGGCGCTGGCCCATTTCGGCCGGGTGGATGTGCTTATCAACAACGCTTCGGCTCTTGGACCCACCCCAATGCCGTTCCTGATCGATTACCCGACGGAGGATTTCGAAGCGGTGCTGCGCACCAATCTCACAGGGCCGTTCATGCTCACCCGGGCGCTCGTCGGGCAAATGCTGGCCCGCGGCAGCGGCTCGATCATCAACGTCAGCTCCGACGCCGGCGTGGTGGGCTACCCCACCTGGGGCGCCTACGGGGTCTCTAAAGGCGCCCTCGACCAGCTTACCCGCACCTGGGCCGCCGAATTGGACGGGACCGGCGTGCGGGCGAACAGCGTGGACCCGGGCGACATGGACACGGTCATGAAACGCGCCTCCGAGCCGGACGGCGACGCATCGCAATGGGCTAAACCCGAAAGCGTGACACCGGTGTTCCTGTATCTCGCCTCGGACGAATCAAGGGACGTCAACGGAAAGCGTTTCAGCGCCCAGGAATTCATGACCCGAAAGCAGTCGGTATGAGCGAACAGTTCCCTCCTGTTTCAGAAAACCGGGTGGAACGCGAAGCGACCATCGAATTCGACCTTTCACCCGAGCTGGAGGCCCACCAGCCGGCCGAACTGCGCGGCTTGCGCCGCGATTGGGTGCGTCTGATGGTCCTGCCGCGCTTCGAAGGGCCGGCCATCCACACCCGCTTCGATACCCTGGGCGATTATTTGCGCCCCGGCGACCTGTTGGTAGTCAATTCCAGCCGCACGCTGCCCGCCCTGCTGCAAGCTCACGACGAAAACGGGGAAGCGGTGGAAGTGCGCCTGGCCCACCGCCGCTCGGAGGACCTGTGGGACGTGCTGCTGTTGAACGGGCGTACACACGTCGGGCGGGACGGCATGCAGCTCAATTTTGGCCAGGACCTGACCGCGCGCGTCCTCACCCGCCGGCCCGACCTGCCGTTCCTGTGGCGGGTCAAATTCGACCGCTGCTGCATTCCCTTACTGGATATGATCTACCGCCTGGGCGAACCGGTGCGCTACACTTATGTAGGTGAGGCTCTCCCGCTCGATCTCTACCAGACGGTGTACGCCGGACAACCCGGCTCGGTGGAAATGCCCTCCGCCGGGCGGCCGTTCACATGGGAACTGCTGCTGGCACTACGGCGCAAGGGGATCGGCCTGGCGTCCATTTCACTGCACACCGGGCTCTCTTCCACGCGCGACGACGCCGTAGATGCCACTCGCCCGGTGGCCGAGGAGGAATTCGAAGTGGGCGAGGCCGCCGCCCGGGCGATCAATGCCGCTCACGTCAGCGGCGGGCGGGTGATTGCCGTTGGCACCACCGTGGTGCGCTCCGTCGAAACGGCGTCCCACCTCGACGGTAAGGTTGAACCGGCCCACGGCTGGACATCCATGCACATTACAGCACGGCACAAGCTGCGCGCCGTGGACGGGCTGTTGACCGGCATGCACGAGCCGCGCACCACCCACCTGGACTTGCTCAGCGCATTTATCAGCCCCGCCCGCCTGCAGTCGGCGTACCTGGAAGCCATCCAGCGCCGCTACCTCTGGCACGAATTCGGCGACATGAACCTGATCATTTGATTTATGCCCAGAGCCAAGAATCGCGGATTGGTTTTTTGGGCGGCGAAGCCGC
>DBMK01000209.1:9924-11088 GCA_002298885.1 Anaerolineaceae bacterium UBA700 | reverse complement strand
AGTTTTTGGCGATTTCATCGCCAAAAACTCATCTATTTATATCCCAGCATCCCCTTCCGCACCTCGCCCCACATGAGGGCGTCGGAGATGCACTGATCGATTGACATTTTTGCCTCCCAGCCCAGGTAGCGTTTGGCAGCGTCTGCGCTGGCGCACACCCCCGCCACGTCGCCCGGGCGCGGCGGAGAATCCTTCTTGTTGATCTCCTTGCCCCACACCCGTTCGAAGGCGCTCACCAGCTCGCGCACCGTAACGCCATGCCCGGTGCCCAGGTTGATCGCCAGGTAGCGGTCGGCCGGGTTGCCGGCGCGCCGGAAGGCGCCGTCGAAATCGGTGACCGCCATCACGTGCGCCTGGGCCACGTCCCAAACGTGGATGTAATCCCTCAGCCCCGTGCCGTCCCGTGTGGCGTAGGTCGTGCCGGTGATCTCGAACACCGGCTTGTCGCCCAGGGCCGTGTCAACGAGCTGGCCGATGACCAGCGAAGGCCGTTCCACGTGGATGCCGGAGCGCATCTTGGGGTCGGCACCGATCGGGTTGAAATAGCGCAGGGCCACGCCGCGCATGCCGTAGGCGATGCAGAAATCGCGCAGCACCATCTCCATCATGTATTTGGTGCGGGCGTACGGACTGGTCGGTTTAAGCGGCGAACTCTCGTCGACGATGAAGCTGGACACCGATTCGTACACGGATGCCGAGGAGCTGAACAGCACGTCCTTGCAACCCAGCCGGTTGAGCGAATGAAACAGCTCGATCGATTTTGCCACGTTCTCACGGTAATACTCGTACGGCTTGCTGGTCGATTCGGGCACGATGATCAGCGCCGCGCAGTGGATGGTGGATTGGATATCCGGGTGGTCGTGGAAGATTTGGTCCAGCGCCGCCGGGTCGCCGATGTCCGCCTTGTAGAAAATCCGGTCACGGGTGAACTCCGCCCGCCCGGTAATGAGGGAATCCAGGATGATCGGGGTGTGACCGGCGTCGATCAGGGCCGACGCAATTGTGCTTCCGATAAATCCGGCTCCGCCGGTAACCAGGTATTTCATAGGGCCTCCGAGAAATAGAATAGTAAAACAGAGAGTAGAGAGTAGAGATTGATATTTAATATTGTCGAATCGCGACACAATTTTGAATCGTTTTTGTAGTGACGGCTTCAGCCGTTAC
>DBMK01000209.1:0-9869 GCA_002298885.1 Anaerolineaceae bacterium UBA700 | reverse complement strand
CGTAGTGACGGCTTCAGCCGTTATCCTCCGCCGCACCCGACTTCCGCCTGCGCGAGGTTTGCGTTGGGGTCATCCTTCAGCGCCAGGTCAATTTTATTCCAAAGATCGCAAACCGGGCCCTGCATTCTAGGGTCTGCCGAGAGAGCCGCCCGGCTGAGCGCCACGCTTTGCGGCCACTGCCCCAGGTGGGTATAGCCTTCGATAAAGGGAAAGAGCTCTGTCGGCGCCAGCGCCCGTTTGGCCAGGTCACCGGCCTGGGCGGCAAGCCTGCCGACCTCGTCCCACTGGCCGCGCTGGCGGGCCAGGTCGGCCTTCTCGTAGACCTCGCACCAGGTGCCCTGCGAAGCCGGCGGGAAAATGCCGGGGACCGGTCTGGCCGCGCCATCGATAACCCAGGTCGGGCTGGAGAGAACAGCCATCGATTTGGAAAGCACCGGCAGGGTCGGATCGTTGCCATCGGCAACATAGAGGAAGCGTAGGCAAGCCGGCGGGGAGTAATACACGGCAATCGCCTGATCTGTGGAACCGCTAAAGGCCGAGACGAGGTAGTCCTTGCTGGCCGGCTGTCCTTTGGCCAATGCAGGAAGGGTCTCAGTGCCCATGCGGATGGTGGGATACACCATCAGGTAAGGCAGGTTTGCCCCGGGGTTGCCAGGGGCGTAGATCCAGTTGAGTGGGGCGGTCAGGGAGTTATCCGTTGGATGGATGGGCATCTCGTTCGCCAGCACCAGGGTGCCGGGCGCCAGCCCCGGGACGCGCCAGGTGAGCTGCTGGAAGAAATCAACCTGCTGCGCCCAGTCGTCGATGTACTTCGAGGCGACCTGCGCCTGCCAGCCCGCGCCCAGGGTGATCAGCACGGCCAGGACGCCGGCCTGTACCGGGCGCCAGCGCAACAGGTCCACCAGGCCGGCAATCAACAGGCTGGTGCCCAACATGAAGGGCAGGGTGAAGCGGTCGTAAGCAAAATCCAGGCTGAAGGGCACGTCGGTGAGCCAGAAGGGCCAGCCGGCCAGCAATAAGGCCGCCGCCCCGATTGCCAGCGCCTGCCAACCCCAGCGAATTCTGCTTGCCTCCCCCCGCCGCTGGGTAAACAAAACGGCCAGCAGCGCCGCCAGCAGCAGTCCGAACAGTGCCGTAAAAGACAGGTTGCCGCCGACGGCCCGGGTGGTGATTGAGTTCGGGCGGACGAACACTTGCCCCCAGGCTTGCCCGGTGGCGGTCCAGACCTGCGAAAGGGCCTTCTCCGCCAGGGCGAGTACGGCCTGGAACGGCTGGGCTTTGAGCTGCTCGACGAAGGAGAGCTTGTAATTATTCTGGGTATAGGGGAACAAGAACGCGCGCCACACCGCCGCGCCGGCGAAAATAGCCAGGTATGGCAGCCAGGTCTTGAAGGTCCTCCAGGCGCGCTGCCGCCAGGCGCCCGGCTGCTCGGACAATATCACCCATACCAGCACCGGGCGCAGCAGGTCGAGCACGAAGAAGTATTCCATCATCAGCAGGTTCGCCAGCGAAAACGCCAGCCCCAGCCCGGTTAGCAGCCAGAAGCGTTGCGGATGGCGCAGCGCCGCCGCCGTGCAGGCGAGCGAAAACAGGAAGAAACTGATGACCAGGAAGAAGTGGGTGTAAAGCAGCGCCACGTGCTGCTGCATGAAGCCCGGGTAGACCACGAACAGCAGGCCCACCCACAGGGCCGCCGGGCGCTGCCGCGGCCACACTTGCCGCACCAGAGCCCATGCAGCCACCCCGGTCAGCATCCGCGCCAGCAGCGCCAGGATTTGCCAGCCCAAGGGGCTGCCGCCCAGGATGGGCGTGGTGAGCTGGTAGAGCAGCCCCCACACCGGGCGGTTGGTGGAAAAATAGGTCGCCAGGCCGGGGTTGCCCAGGTTCTGGGCGATCCAATTCATCGGCCAATCGTCCCAGAAAAAGCCCATCGAAGCAATTCCGGGCAGGTAAGCCGCCATGCAGACCAGCACCAGCGCCAGCGGAGCGGCCAGGTCGGAGGATAGAAATGCCGTGACCCGTTGAAGAACCCTATTCAAGCGGCGGCTCCTGGGAGGGAGTTTCGGAGTTCCCAGCGGCGGGCGCGCCTGGCAGGCGCCGCCGCACCAGGTAGATCGGACGCTGTTTCACTTCCTGGAAAATATAACCAATGTAAATCCCGATCAGGCCCAGCGAGACCATCAAGGTGCCCCCTACCACCAGCAGCATGAACATCAAAGAGCTCCACCCCGGCGCCAGCGATGCCTGGTTGCCGCTGACCCAGAAGCTGAGGACGTAAATAACCTCAACCACGGCCCCGATCAGGAACAGGACGCCGATCGAGATGGCGATGTACAGCGGCACCAGCGAGAAGGAATAAATGGCATTCAGCGCCAGGCGCAGCATCTTACGCAGGGAGTACTTGCTCTTTCCGGCCAGACGCTGCGGCTGTTGGTAAGGCAGGATCACCGTGCGATAGCCCATCCAGGCCACCATGCCGCGCAGGAAACGGTGATATTCGCGCATCTGCTGCAGCGACTGCACCACCGCCCGCGACATGCCCCGGAAATCGGCGCTGCCGGGCAGGATGCGCGTTTCGCTGATCCGGTTCAGCAGTCCGTAGAACAGGTTCGAGGTACCGCTCTTAAAGGAAGAGGCGCCCTCTTGCTCAATTCGCTGGGTCAGGATGATATCGTAATCGTTTTGGGCCAGTCGCAGCATTTCAGGGATCAGGGCCGGGGGGTGTTCTCCATCACCGTCCAGAGTGATGGCAAAGTCGCCGGTCGACTGGTCGATCCCAGCGGTGAGAGCCGCCTGGTGGCCAAAGTTGCGGCTGAGCTCGATCACTGTCACCCGCCCGTCCTGGTCGGCAAGCTCGGCCAGGCGCTCGCCGGTCCTGTCGGACGAGCCGTCGTCGACATAATAGATACTGAACTGGTCGGGCAGCGCGTCGATTGCCTGGCGCAGGCTCTGGTGAAAGGAAATAATACCTTCTTCTTCGTTGTAGACCGGAATGATGATATCCACCCGCATAAGGATTAAGTATAATAGAAAAGTATCAGAGGTGTTGGTTTTGGTCGGTTTTAGAGCTTTCGCCGCTCTAAATCCAGGCCAGGGCCGAACGGATTTGGAAGGAGGGAACATGAAAAAGCGGTGGGGCTTCAGCGCTATTATCGTACTCGTGCTGGTAGCGGGGATTGTGGGGTCGGCCCAGGCTGTGGTGATTCCACAGGGAGGCACCATCCCCGCCGGGCAGACGATCGACGATGATGTAGTCATGGGGGCCAATGCCGTCCAGGTGGATGGCACGGTGAACGGAAACCTGATCGCCGGGGGGCTTTCGGTGACGCTTAACGGCACCGTCAAAGGCGACGCGATCCTGTTCGGACGCCAGGTGGTCATCGGTCCTAACGCGGTGATCGAAGGCAACCTGATCAGTGGAGCGGGCGAGATCGACGTGAACGGCAAGGTGAGCGGCAGCATCTTCGCCGCCAGTGCCAGCATGGCGCTGGCCGAAGGCGTCAGCGTCGGCTACAACGTGTATTACGCCGGTTACAGCCTTGAAACCCAGGCCGGCTCTACCGTGACGAAGGATATCGAAGCCGCCACGTACCAGAGCGAGCTGTCCGGTGAGAGCCGCAACCTGGACCTGGTATCGGCCGCGGTCGAATTGAACGGCATCACCCACGGCAACGCCTGGATCGAGGTGGCCGAACCAGGTCAATATCCCACCCAGTGGATGGGCAATTTCCCCGGCGTCGGCGTGAACGTACCCCCTTCGCTGCCCAGCGGGCTGCGGGTGAGCAGCAGCGCAAAGATCGAGGGCAAGCTGACCTACGTCAGCCCGATCAACCAGGGCAGCACGATCCAGGCCGCGCCCGGTCAGGGGATCGTTTACCAGACGCCCCAGCCTCAGCAGCGCATCGAGGTCGGCAAGCCGCAGCAGCCGGCCCCGCCGGATTTCTTCGCCCTGACGGCCGGTTTCTGGCTGTGGTCGCTGCTGCGCGACATGGTAACCCTGATCATGCTGGGCGGATTGGCCACCTGGCTGGTTAACCGCGCCTTCCAGGCGGTTGTGACGGCCGCCCACGATAAACCCATCCAGTCGGCCGGGATCGGCCTGCTGGCGGTTGTCATCGCCTTCTTTGCCTTCCCGATCATCGCCATCGTGCTCGTCCTGCTGGCGCTCTTCTTTGGCCTGTTGACCCTGGCGGATATCGTGGGGCTCATTCTGGGCGTGGGGTTCAGCCTGTTGGGAGTGGCCGCGGTGGCTTTCTTCATCCTGTTTGCCTACGCCGGCCGGCTGGCGGTGGCTTACCTGATCGGCCAATGGATCCTGCGCAAGCTGAATTCGCCGGTCGCCAACGGGCGGTTCTGGCCGCTGGCGCTGGGGGCGATCATCCTGGCGATCCTCACCGCCATCCCCTTCCTTGGATGGCTGATCTGGTTCGTCATTGCCCTGGTTGGCCTCGGCGCTATCTGGTATTCCTTGCGGAATAAACCAGCCTAGCTAAAACTCCCCCACCCCAGCCCGCCCCCTTGTGGGGGCGGGAGAAATACATTCGGTTTTTTGCCCACGGTGTGGGCAAAAAAACCGAATTTAAATTAATCTCCCCCGCCCTGGGGCGGGGGGTGGGGAAAAGCTAACCGGCTATCAGCTCTCCTCTCCGGAGCCGATGCCGAGGGGTTTCCACTTGGCGGTGTCGGCACGCAGGCGGTGAGAGCCACCGCCCCGGTTGTGCAGCTCGTCGAAGTGCTCCGGCTTGATGAACATCGTCTCCCCGTCCAGCATGGCGGTCAACCCTTCCTGGCCGGGCTCGGGGCGCTTGTTCTGGCAGTATACGCAGGTCTTGGGATCGTGCGGCTTGTACTCCACCGGTTCTTCGTACGTCGTAATGAACCCCTCGAAGTTGCGTAGGATGATCTTGTGGTCCGACATGCTGACCAGGTAGTTGGGCATGACCGGGATCTTCCCGCCGCCGCCGGGGGCGTCGACGCAGAAAGTAGGGATGGCGTAGCCAGAAGTGTGGCCGCGCAGGCCTTCGATAATCTCGATGCCCTTCGCAACCGGAGTGCGAAAATGTCCGGCGCCTTCCACGAGGTCGCATTGATACAGATAATAAGGCCGAACGCGGATACGTACCAGGTCCTGCACCAGCTTGCGCTGAATGTGAACGCAGTCGTTTACCCCCGCCAGCAGAACGGATTGGTTCCCCAGCGGGATACCGGCGCGGGTCAGCTTATCGGCTGCCTGGGCCAGCTCGGCTGAAATCTCGTTGGGGTGGTTGACATGGATGTTCATCCACAGCGGATGGAATTTCTGCAGCACATCACACAGCTCGTCGGTGACGCGCATCGGCATGAACACCGGCACGCGCGTCCCCAGGCGGATGATCTCGATGTGCGGAATCTCACGCAGACGGCCGAGCAGCTCCTCCAGCAGCTTCGGCGCCAGCACAAGCGGGTCGCCGCCGGAGAGCAGCACGTCCCGCACCTGCGGGGTGCGTTTCAAATATTCGATCTGGGCCTCAAACTCGGCCCGCGAAAAAGTGGCGCTAGGATCGCCCACAATGCGCGAACGGGTGCAGTAGCGGCAGTACGATGCGCACTGCGTGGTGACCAGCATCAACACCCGGTCGGGATAGCGATGCACCAGGCCCGGCACGGGGGAGTGGCGGTCTTCCGCCAGCGAATCCTCCATCATGCCGGTAAACGGCACAATCTCGTCGGCGCTGGGGACCACCTGCATGCGCACCGGGTCGTGGGGGTCGTTGGGGTCGATCAGGGAAACAAAATATGGAGTGATGTCTACCCGGAAGAGTCCCTGAGTGCTGAGGGCTTTGCGCTCGCTGTCGGTCAGCGTGAGCACCTTTTCAAAATCCTCGACCGTGTTCAGGCGGTGGCTGAGCTGCCAGCGCCAATCGTTCCACTTGTCATCGGGCACGTCCTGGTAAACCGGCGCCCGTTTTGAAATAAAAGGGACAGGTGACATGATCCTCTCCTAGACGATAAAATTGGCTGAAAGCAACCAGCCCTTTCAGCATGCCAACTGGATTTATTTTACGCCAAAAGCGGCGGGGGTCAATCTATCTTGAAAAGACAGAGGCCATCAGAAAACGAATCTGTAAGTTATCATTTTAATCTTTAGTGTTATATTAAATATTGTGACGAACCAGAACCACGACCGCATCCTTATCGTCGAAAACGATCCGCTGATCAGCGATATGGTGTCGCGCCAGGCTCTTCAGGCTTGCGGCTATCATACCTACGTCATCGGCGACGCCAATTCGGCCATCGAACGCATCAAGCAGCTTAAGCCCGACCTGGTGATTTCGAACATCAACCTGCCAGGACTGAGCGGCAAGGACTTGATGGTGGCGCTTTCGGCGCAGGGGTTGGACGTGCCGGTCATCATTATTGCCAAGAAGGGCGATGAATCCAGCATCATCCACGCCTTCCGCGTGGGCGCGGTGGACTACATGCTGTGGCCGTCGCGCGAGGCGGAGATCATCAACATCGTCGAGCGCGTCCTCAAGCAGGTACACGAGCGGCGAGATAAAGAGCGACTGCAGCAGCAGCTCCAGCAGACTAACCAGGAACTGCAGATGCGGGTGCGCGAGCTGACGACCATTTTTTCAATCGGCAAGGCGGTCACCTCGATCACCGACCCCTCCCTGCTCTTCGAAAGGATCCTGGAAGGCGCGGCTAAGGTCACGCAGGCGGAACTGGGATGGTTCTTGCTGCGTGAGGAGAACCTCAAAAGCTACCGCATGGTGGCGCAGCGCAATTTGCCCATTTCTCTGGCGGAACGCCTGAACCAGACCTGGGACGACGGGCTCAGCTCGCTGGTTGCCATGTCCGGGGAGACGCTCAGTATCCACGGCGAACCGCTGAAGCGGTTCAAAATTGTGGCCTTGGGCCAGGCCGCCCTGATCGTCCCGATCAAGGTGCAAAAGCAGGTGATGGGGCTGCTGATCGTCATGCGCAAACAACCCATCCCCTTCACCGCCAGCGAGCAGCACCTGTTGGAAGCTGTGGCGGATTATGCCTCGATCTCGCTGGTCAACGCTCAACTCTTCCGCACCGTCGAAGAGCGCGCCCTCAAGCTTGAAACGGCTGCCGACAACGCCCGCACCGGCGAAAAGGTCAACCAGGAAATCCTTGAGGTGGTCAAGGAAGAGCTACGCACGTCCATCGAGATCGCCAGCAACGTCATGGACCGCCTGGTGAAGGATCCCTCAGCGCGCTGGACGACCGACCACCTGCAGTACCTGTCTACCTTGCAGGAGCAGCTTAAGAACCTCGTCCGGATAACCGAGGCCATCAACCAGTTGAAGGGGCCCAAGGAATCCACCCAGCCCATGGCGCCGGTCAACCTGGCCGAGATTGTGCGCCGCACGGCCGGCGGCTTCCAGCAGCTTGCCCGCCAGAACAACATGTCCCTGGCAGTCGAAATCGCCGCCGACCCGGTGCACATCCGCGCCGACGGCGGGCAGATCGCCCAGGTGCTGAACGGCCTGATCAGCAATGCGGTCAAGTTCTGCAACCCGGGCGGGCAGGTGTCGGTGCGCCTGGAGAAGAACGGCGACTCCACCGGGCACGTGATCGTCAGTAATACCGGGCCGGGCATCGACCCGCGCCAGAACGAAAACATCTTCAATCCGTCCTACCAGCCGCAGGAATCGCGCCCACGGCGCTTCGGCGGCATCGGGATCGGATTGGGCCTGGTCAAGGAGATTATTAACGGACAGAAGGGAAAAGTATGGGTTGAAAGCCAGCCAGGCCAGGGAAGTCGATTCCATTTCACCCTCCCTTTATTGAAGTAAGCGCAACCTCTCGATAGATGCGCTCCCACGGATCCAATGCGAGCAGAGCATTGCACCCAGATCCCTGCATTTATCCGGAAGAATACCCGGCATAACACATGCAACCTTAACTGACGATGGCAACCGGACAAAAAGAAAAAATCATCGTGATGATCGCCGACCAGCAGGTGAACTACCTGCTGCAGCGTGTTTTGGTATCCATTGGCTACGACGTGGTGCTCTGCCCGGACCGCGATGGCACGTTTAAAGAGCTGGAAGCGGGCAACACGGCGCTGGTCATCGTCAGTGAAAACCAAGAGAAGGCCAACGGGATCGACGTTGCCGCCGAAATATTGGAAAAATATCCGGGCGTACCCTTGATCCTGTTCGTATATAAAGACGACCCGGATCTGCTGCGGAAGGCGCTGCAAATCGGGGTCAGCGATTATTTATGCCTGCCCCTCAAGTCCGACGACATCCTGCGCTCGATCCAGAACAGCCTGCAAAAAGCCAGGCTGCGCCGCGAATGGGTGCTCAAGGAGGCCAAGCGGGCGACTGCCAGCCTGCGGCGTAAAGTGGACGAACTGGAAACACTGGCGCGGCTGGCGCGGGCGGTCACCAGTTCCCTCAATCTCGACAGCGTACTGAGCGCGGTAGTGGACGCGGCGGTCGAGCTGACCGGTGCCGAGGAGGGCAGCCTGCTGCTTTTGGACGAATCTAGCGGCGAGCTGTATATGCGGGCAAGCCGCAATTTCCAGCAGGATTTCGTGCGCACCTTCCGACTGGCGATCAAGGACAGCCTTGCCGGCGCAGTGCTGCGCTCTGGCAAGCCGGTAGTGCTGGACGAAAAAGCGCCGCAGAAGATCAAAACCACCTACCTGGTGCACAGCCTGGCCTACGTACCACTACAATCCCACGGTCACGCCTTCGGCGTGCTGGGCGTGGATAACCGGGTAGCCGACGTGCCGCTCAAAGACCACGATATTAAACTGCTCGAAGCCATCGCCGAATTTGCGGTGATCGCCATTGAAAACGCCAACCTGTACGGGCACATTACCCAGGAGCATTCCAAGCTCGAAGCCATCCTGTCCCAGATCGAAGACGGCGTGATCGTCATCGACCAGGAAATGCGCATCGTGCTGGTCAACCAGGTGGCCAAATCGGCGTTCAATCTGGTAGGGAAATCCACCGGGGGCATGCCCTTTGGAGACGTGTTCACCCAGCCTGACCTGGTGGAGCTGGTCAACGCCGGCACTCGCGACTCCAATGCGCGCGGCGAGATTACGGTGGAAGATGGGCGCATCTTCAGCGCCTGCATGACCCTCATTCCCGGGCTGGGCCTGGCAATAGCCATGCACGATATCACCCACCTGAAGAAGCTCGACAGCATCAAGTCCGACTTCGTGAATACGGTTTCCCACGACCTGCGCTCGCCGCTGACCGCCATCCTGGGCTTTTCGGAGCTGATCGAACGCGCCGGAGCGATCAACAGCACCCAAAAGGACTACATCCGCCGGGTGCAGTCCAGCGTGCAGAGCATTACGTCGCTGGTGGATGACCTGCTCAACCTGGGGCGGATCGAAGCCGGCTTCGACACGCGCAAGGAAAACGTGGCCCTGGACCAGCTCATCCGCTACACGGTCGAAAATTTTCGCAAGCGCATCGCGGATAAAGGCCACAACGTGGTGCTGGATATCCCGGGGGGCATCCCGCCGATCTTCGGAAACCCGATTCAAATGCGCCAGTTGATCGAAAACCTGCTGGACAACGCCTTTAAATACACCCCCGCGGGCGGGCTGATCAACATCCGGGCCAGCATCGCCCAGAGCCAGGTTGTGATCCAATTTATCGATACCGGCATCGGCATTCCGGCGATCGACCTGCCGTATATCTTCGACAAGTTTTACCGTTCAAGCGCCAGCGGGGATACGCCGGGCACCGGTCTAGGCCTGTCGATCGTGCGCTCGATTGTGGAGAACCACAATGGGCGCATTTGGGTCGATTCGACCGTTGGCATGGGCTCAACCTTTACCGTCGTCCTGCCCCTGGCAGATTAAAAATTAGAGGATTTTTCGTTTCTTGGGG
>DBMK01000239.1 GCA_002298885.1 Anaerolineaceae bacterium UBA700 | reverse complement strand
TTTTTTGTTGTTGTGTCCGGCTGCAAAGCAGCCGGACACAACAACAAAAATCCAATCCCGAATTGAGTTTGGGTTATACTTAGGCCAGCCGGAGGTGGAAAATGTTTCCGATCCGCGACACAATTCGATCGCGTTCGATACCCTTCGTCAACTGGCTGATCATCCTGGCGAATGTGCTCGTCTTTTTTTACGAGCTCAACCTTTCCCCCTATCGCCTGGACCAATTTTTTTCCACGTATGCCCTGGTGCCGGCCAACCTGCACCTTAACAACCCCCTCACCTGGGGGCCGCTGTTCACGCACATGTTCTTGCACGCCGGATGGTTCCACATCTTGAGCAATATGTGGGTGTTGTTCATTTTTGGGGATAACGTTGAGGACCGGATTGGCTCTTTGCGTTACCTGGCCTTTTATCTTGCCGGCGGCATCGCAGCCGGTCTGGTGCAGGCATTTTTTACTACCGATCCCAGCATCCCTTCGCTGGGAGCTAGCGGCGCCATCGCCGCTGTACTGGGCGCCTATTTATTCTATTTTCCCAGGGCGCGCATCATCACCTTTATCCTGATTTTCATTCTTCCCTGGTTCATCGAAGTTCCGGCGGTTGTTTTTATCGGGTTTTGGTTCGTTTCGCAGTTGTTCTCCGGGCTGCTCTCGCTGTCCACCGCGTCGGGCGCAGCCCTGGGCGGAGTGGCGTGGTGGGCGCACATCGGCGGTTTCTTGTTTGGCCTGCTCCTCGCCGCACCAATTGCAATCGGGCGCAGGCAGCACGACTGGCACCCGGACCAATATTGGCCCTGGTGACGATGAGGAGGTAACATGGACCTGCTAAATTTACTCTGGATTTTGTTGGCAATCGCCGCCATTATCCCGCTCGTGCGCCAGAGAGTGATCGAGACCACCCGCATGCGCCTGATCCACAGCCTGGAGGAAAAGCGCGGCACGCGCGTCATTGCCCTGATCCATCGCCAGGAGAGCATGAGTTTCCTGGGTTTTCCCATGGCGCGTTACATCGACATCCAGGATTCAGAAGACATCTTGCGGGCGATAAAGCTGACCGATCCCAAGCTGCCGATCGACATCATCTTGCATACCCCAGGAGGATTGGTGCTGGCTGCCGAGCAGATCGCAAATGCCTTGTGCAAGCGCCAGGGAAAGGTGACTGTGATCGTCCCACATTACGCCATGTCCGGCGGAATGCTGATTGCGCTGGCGGCGGACGAAATTATGATGGATGAAAACGCGGTGCTGGGCCCGGTCGATCCACAGATCGGCGAATACCCGGCGGTTTCAATTTTGAATGTGCTCGATCAGAAAGACCTCAACAAAGTGGACGACCATACCTTAATTCTGGCCGATGTGGCCCGGAAAGCCGTCCGCCAGGTTAAGGAGACGGTAACCCGCCTGGCCCAAAAGACCTACGGGCCCGGCCAGGCTGAACGGATTGCCGAAGCGCTGGCCCTGGGCCAGTGGACCCACGATTATCCGATTTCGCTCGAGGAAGCTCGCAGCTTGGGTCTGAAGGTCACCACGGATGTGCCCGGTGAGATCTACCAGTTGATGAGCCTGTTCCCCCAGGCGTCGGCGCGCCGGCCCTCTGTTGAATATATTCCCTTACCTTATCCCAACCGGCCCGCCCTGCCTGATCGGACCGACCGAAAACCGTAGCTATAGTCATTGAAAAGGACCCATCCATGAAATTATTCAAATCCTCATCCAAAGAAACCGGGGACGCATCGGTTCCAGAACCGGAGCCAGCAGGAAACGAACTGCCGGTAAAGGAAACGCCGGTGGAGAGTGCGCAGGCAGAGGAATCTCCTGCAGGTGATACGGTCGCCGCAGGTGCAACCAGTTCAGAACCTGAAAGCGTTAAAAGTGAAACAGCTTCTCAATCCGTTCCGGTTGAGGCACCCCAAACCAACGATGTTTCTTCGCAGCCGCAGCAAAGCGCCCAGGCAGCTCCAGCTCCGGCCTCCGAACCTTCTGCGGCTGTCTACGTGCCCCCGCGCCGCCGGTCCTGGCTGTACCGTTTTCTCAATTTCCTGCTCGGGGCAGACACGCGTCTCGGGCGCATTATGCGCCCGGTGCTGCGCTGGACTGCGGCGGTCGTCGGCCTGTTCGCCCTCGGCCTGCTGGCGGGCTTCCTGCTGATCTACCAGCCAACTCAACAGGGTTTGGATGCAGCGAATCTTAAAATCAGCCAGCAAAAAGCCGACCTGGACCGGCAACAGGCGCAGATGGCGGACCTGCAGAATACGCTGACAGCCGCCAACCAGGCGAACCAGGTCTCTCAGGATGCCCTGAAGAAGGCCCAGGCGCGCAACGGCCTGCTGGTGCTGATCTCCGACGTGGCCAATGCTCGCACTTACCTGGCTCAAAAGGACGGCGCCAAGGTGATGGCCGCCATGGACCAGGCCCGCCAGGATTTGAACGGCATCCAACCCTATTTGTTGGCCAACAAGAAGGAGTTGTCCGATGAGCTCAACGGGCGCCTCGAGACCGTGCGCAGCGTCCTGGTGCGCGATGCTCAGCAAGCTCAGGTAGACCTGGACAATCTCTACACCGCTCTGCTCGCCGCCAATAACCTGCTTTTCGGCAGTCAATAACAAAAATAAAAAAAGCGGGTATTTGGCCGTTTACGGCCAAATAC
>DBMK01000011.1 GCA_002298885.1 Anaerolineaceae bacterium UBA700 | reverse complement strand
CGCTCGTTTGATTTTTAACTCGTAATTTCTAGCAGCCGCCGAGATCTGGCGACGATGTACAGGTTGGCGCCAGCGTACGGGTGCTGGATGCTACAGGCGATAGAGAAGGCGTGGGCGACAACGTGCGCGTTGAGGTTGGACGGGTCCGGGTGACGGTAGACGTAAACGTTTGCGACGGGATAGGGGTGACCGTCCGGGTGACCGTCACGGTGAAGGTTTTAGAAGGCGTGAAGGTAAAGGACGGGATGAGCGTTTGGGTGCGCGTTCGCGTCAGGGTGATCGTGGGGGTCCGGGTGACCGTCGAGGTTACCGTTGCGGTGGGGGTCACGTACGTGCTGGTCGGCATGCTTGGAGGCGGGGAGAAAAGGTACTGTTTTGGCACGCCGATCTGGGTGCCCAACATGCCGTTGATCCAGCCGAAGCGCATGACCGAGCCGCCGCCGTTCTGGTAGTAGTCGATCTGTACGCTGTGCGGGGTGCAGTCGTAGAAAATGCGCGGGCTGCGGTACATGGTCTCGGATTGGTCCTTCCAACTGTTAGCGCCGTTGGAGGGATAATTCCAGGTGATCTTGGCGCCGTCGATGTACAGGTTGATGCCGTCGTCCGCCGAGACCTGCCAGCGGTAATAATCCGCATAGGGGAAGTACACGGTGCCCGTCCAGCGCACCTGGAAACCGGTCGCGGGGACATTTGGCGCCGGGGAGTTGCCGCTGGCCCACGGGGCGTTCATCACGTCGTCGGTCTCCTGCCAGACCAGGTTGGTGAAGCTGCCGGTGTACGCATAGTAGCTGCCCAGAAGGCCATTGCCGTTCGGCGGCACCACGCAGCTATTAGGTGTGGCGGTTGCCGTGGGTGTGCTCGTCACTGTGCTGGTCGGGGTATCCGTCGGCGGCGGAGCGGTAGCTGTAAAGGTCGGCGTCCAGGTGGGCAACATCGAAATGCCGCTGGTCAGTCCGGTGACGCGCGAGGTGCGGAATTTCTCAACAATGCCGTCCTGGGTGGTCGACATCTTGAGGAACGGCCACATGGCATTAAAGAAGGGGATGATCAAGGGATGGTTGTAGGTGACCGTCACGCGAATGCGGTCTCCCGGGCCGCCCGCATCGTCCAGGAATCTCCCGTTCGTATTGCACACATTGATATAACGGTTCGTTTCCGAGACCACGTTGTTGTAATAGTGGGGATTGGGGTCGTACGCCACGCCGTCGCGGTTGCTGCAAACGGTAACCGTAAAGAATCCCAAGGCAGTTGGATCGCCGCGGTAGTTCTGCGAATACACCGCAGTCGGGTTCTCTACGTACTGCAGGTAATCGCCGGAGTTCTGCGGGTATATTAATAACCCCTGGCTGCCGCCGTTGATGGCCGCATCACGGATGGAAGGCAGGCGCGCCCAGTCCTGAAGCTGGTTCGTCTCGACTTCGAAATTCGTCACCGTCGTCGGAACCTTGCAGTCTGCCAGCCCATCCAGCAAATCGTCCGCTGCCAGGTGGGAGGACCCTGGCGGTGAAGCGATCGCATCCAGCGTGGCTCCGGCTTCCGAGCAGTACTTGGGATCGAACTGGCCAGTAACCGCGTAGCGCGTGCCGATGCGCGCCACTTCGCCGATGGCCGCCCAGGTGAAGATGGCGTAACCGAATTCGATGATGGCCGTCAGCGCCAGCAGAAAAAGAGGAACGATAATAGCAAACTCTGCAAACGCCTGAGCCTTGGTTCTCCTGGAAAACTTGGTACGCTTAAAATTTGCCATAAGCTTACTCCGAAATCTTCGTATAGATACGAGAAGCAATATTATCGAAAATCGGCAGCAGATCGGAAGCATTTTGAGCGTAATAATACTGCCCGCAGCTTTGTTTTGGATTGATGACGTTCTTACATGGGTCCGTACGGCGGTCTCCGTCATCTCCCACGGCAGCCATGTAGCGCAGCAGGGGAGCCCCAACTGCGGCCGCATCGCCGAACCCAATCGAATAAATGGCCACGTCGTTGCCAGGTTTTTCAAGTGGATTTGCGGAGGACCTCAGCGCCAACCGGTCGGTCATGTCGCGGGCGTAATCCTCCGGGCTGTACGGCGGAGAGTAGGGCGGCGGAGTATACCCGGGGCGGGTGGTATCCGCCAGCCTGACCGCGTTCGGCGGGCAGGTAGTGGGATCGTCGTTGATGCAGTAGCGCAGGGTTAAATCGTATTGGCCGCTGCCGGATTTATCTACCTTGGTGCACATCGAATCCCAATAGTTGAGTTTCGAGTCGGTGCGGTTGGCGTCGTATCTTCCCCCGCAGAACCCGTCCGGATAGATGGCCGGGATGCCCAGCTTGGTGGCCGGATTGTACGGGTTGGTCAGGTAGGTATCGCTCATGTTGGCCACCCCGTCCGAAAGGAAAATGACCACCCACACCGCGTCCGGGCGTCCGTATTGGGTCAACTGGAAATTGGCCTCGCGGATGCCGCATCCGGAACAGGTGGAGACGAGGGACATCGGGAAGCGCGGCGTGTGCAGCGGGCTGAATGGGTCGTGCTCGCGCACCCACTCGCTGGTCAGGCATTCGTCGCTGGCACCAACGTTGAGGCAGGTCACCGAGCCATCTCCGTTGATCGTCTCGCCGGCTTTCCAGGTGGAATAATGCCCGTCCTGGTCCCAATCGAAGGCGTCCAGGTGGTCCTTGTCGTCGCAGGGGATATTCTTGGTGGTGTCCCAGCGATTGCCGGTCGGGTCGGTGATGGTGCATTGGGTGGAGGCCGTGCTAGTATCCGAGTCCTGGCCATCCATGTTGCGGTCCTCCGGATCGACCGGGTTGACATGCCCGGCGTAG
This sequence comes from Anaerolineaceae bacterium UBA700, assembly GCA_002298885.1. The sequence goes on along the minus strand of DBMK01000011.1, from coordinate 12,744 downwards.
CCGGCGTTGTACCAATCAGCGAAGAGCTTGTTCATGGGTGTGTCGTAATGCAGCACGACCTTGTTGGTGATTTCGGTCTTGGCTGAAGCCAGGTCGCCGGTAAGCTGGACGCGGGTGATGGCCATCGTATCAAACGTGACGACTGACACGCGGTCGTAACCGGGATACATTTTATCGATCAGGCTGTTGGCGGCGGCTTTGGCGTCATTTAGAGGCTTGCAGGTGTTGTTTGCGTTGCAGGCGGCCGGGTTGAAATCCCCCGGGTTGTAGCCGGGCGTCAGAGAGCCCATCGAGTTGGAGGTATCCAGCACGATCACCAGATCCACTGGGGCAGCTTCGGCAATCGAGTCGGTGGAAATGGGAATGCCGCCGATGCCGATCAGGCTGACGAAATAGGTGGGACTGTACTGCCGGGCGCGCACGTATACCAACTTGCGCGGCAGGTCGGCCGGGGTCTTGCTGGTGTTGGGGCAGGCGTTGTAGAAATCGGGCACTTCGGTTTGGAGGTTAGCGTCGCGAACGCCGTCGCCGTTTGCATCACAAATGTAAACATTTAAATCCAGCCGGCTGAGGTCGCTGGTGTCGAACTGGTGCATCTTTAGGATTTCGAGGGCATCCGCCTTCATGCGGACCGTTGTCGAGCCGCGCTTGAAATCGTTGGCAGCAGCCACTGCAGCCGCATCCACAGCGCGCTTCAGCCGGGTATAGTTTAAAAACAAAAGCGTCCCATCGATTGCCAGGCCGATCACAACCAGCAAGGTGATCATCGCGGCTGCAACGATCACCAAAACCTGGCCTTTTTCGTTTTTCTTGAATGATTTCATATAATCTACCTCTATCTCCGGTTTCTTCCTCTCAGGTGACCTATGGGTTTGGCGGTGTCGGGGTGGGCTGGGCAGCCGGCAAAGGCATGATCGTGTAGGTGTGGATCATGATTGGATTCGGCAAGAACTGAGACAGAATTGGAATATTCAATGCCTGGTGATAGCAGTAAACAACCTCAACCGTCACCAGCCCTTTAGTAGGTATCGAGCCGCTGCCTGCCATGTATTGATCCATTTTGGTCTTCGTGAAGAAGCGCTGGACGTTCGGGTCTGGAGCGGCATTCTTGTCGCAGTTGCGCCTCCAGTTATTTTGGTGGCTTGTATCGAAGCCGCGGTTGTTCGACCAGACCCAGGGCGGGTTGGCCGGATTCTGGTCGGTGACCACGTTGCCGGAAACCGTCCACACGGTAATCAGAATATCGTCCTCGTTGGACTTCAATGGCACGGTTGAATTGAAGCCGTTGCAGAATTTGGCATCCGGGCAGGTGGGATTGGGAGGGCTTGTTTTCAATTGAGAGAAGAAACAGGCCGAGTCGATGTAGAAATTATAATTCGGGTCGTCGCAGCTCGTCTTGTTCAGGTCCATCGAGGTATCGAAGGGATCGCGCTGCGAGGCAAAACGGGCAGCCTCGCGGGTCAGGTCAACCAGGTTGATGTAGGTACCAATATAAAGGGTAAGCTCCACCACCCCCAGGACGACCAGGATCAAAATAGGGAGCACCAGGGCAAACTCAATGAAAGATTGCGCTTTATACCTTTTCAAAAGCATCTTATAACTCCAACGTTTCTGGTTGAACATTCCCACCCATAATCAACGCTTGCATATAAATTGCAATAATGACCGGACGGATTTTCCTTGAATATATGATACGCTTTTTTTAATCTAATTTGTAGCATTTAATAATATTTGATAGCAGATTGTAAGGACAACTGTTGAAGCCGGGTGGGCTGGCATTGTAAAAGTCAGGGCATGGGGGCTTCGTCGAGCGTAAAAGCGCCGCAGGAAGCCCCCGTGCCCCAACACTTATTTCCGGATCGATGGAAGGAACAGGTAAAATCCTGATTCGTAGGGCGGGCTGATCATAACCATCTTCGATCCGCTGGGAATGCCGTTGGTGAACACGGTCACGAGCACCGGGCCATAGGGGTAATTGGTGATGACCGCAGAGTCAAACCCGGTGTCCGAAAAGCTCTTGCCGGTCCCCAAGGAGAGCCAGTTGATCTGTTCGTTGTCCAGGCGGCGGAGCTGGACCACCGGGTAATTGGTGGACGTGCTATTTGCAACCCCACCGGATCCTTCGGCTTTATTGAAGCCGCGGAACTGGCTGCCTGCCAGCTCGATCGTATCGCCCAGGTCGATCGGCGTGCTGGCGCTGTCCAGGGTGGGCCGCCAGGCCTGCTGATAACCATGGCCCGCGTCGTATTCCTCGGCGCTGCTGAGGTACTGCCCGCCCGTACTGTTATTCGAGCCGCCGATGACCAGCAGCTTTCCGTTGGGCAGGATGGTTACAGTGTGCAAATCGCGCTGGGTGCTCAGCGAGGCCGTCGTGTACCATTTATCGAAGATCGGGTTATAGATTTCGGCGCTGCTAAGCACATTACCGCCCGAATCCTTCCCTCCAGCAACCAGCACCCTGCCGTCAGGCATCAGAATCGAAGTGAAATCCTGGCGGGCAGCCGCCATCTTGGGGACCTTTGCAGTCCACTCGTTGATCTTGGGGGTGTAAATCTCGTAGCTGTTGAGGGTTTCTCCGGTGTTATTGTATCCGCCCATCACGATCACGTTGCCGTTCGGCAGCAGCGTCGCTGAGTGGATGCCGCGTGCTTCGTTCATGGTTGGACCGGCCGTCCATTTCTTCTGCACTGGATTATATAATTCGGAGCTTTGCAGGTACTCGCCGTTATCCGATCCACCGGAAACCAGCACGTTGCCGTCCATTAACATGGTGGCCGTGTGGTAATAGCGCGATGTGATCATCGAGCCGGCGCTGCTCCAGCGACCCGATCCTGGATCGTAGATTTCAGCGGTTTTCAAGGCGCCGCTTTGACTCTGTCCGCCAACCACCAGCACCCTGCCGTTCTGCAAGAGCGTGGCCGTGTGTCCAAAGCGGGCATTCGCCATCGACCCCGTATTTTCCCACTGTCCGGTGACCGGATTGTAGAGCTCGGCGGATTTCAGGGCTCCGGAATCATCCTCTCCCCCGGCTACCAAAACCTGGCCTGTGGGCAGAAGCGTGGCCGTGTGCCAGAAGCGCGACGTGTTCAGGTTCCCTGTATCGTTCCAGCCTCTCGTCTCAGGATCGTAGAGGAGAGCGTTGTTCATGGCGCCGCTGCTATCCTGCCCGCCGGCGACCAGCACCTTGCTGTTCTCGAGCAGGGTGGCGGTGTGGAAATAGCGCCCGACCGCCATGAGGTTGGCGGCACCGGACCAGCTTCCGGCGGTGGCGTCGAACACCTCGGCCCGGTTGATCGACCCGAGTTCGAGATCATTCGAGCCGCCGGCCACCAGCACCATCCCGCCAGGAAGCAACGTAGCCGTGTGGTAGGTATGAAAATCGTGCATGACCGCGTCGAAGCTCCACGAATTTCCGTCGACGTCGTACAGCTCCGACGTGTTTAAAATGAACGTCTGGTAGCGCCCGCCGACGATCAGCACGTTCCCGTTTGGCAGCAGGGTGGCCGATTGAGCGTAGCGGGCCTGTTTGAGCGTCCCTCCCGATTCCCAGGTGTCCTGGCTGATGTCATAGAGCTCGGCCGCGCCGACCTCGGTGGTGCTTACGCTGCGCCCGCCGGCAACCAGAACCTTGCCGTTGTTCAGTAGCGTGGCAGTATGCCCGTAGCGGGGTGACGTCATGGAGGTGACGGTCGTGGACGATGAATCGGCGGGGTCATAAATTTCTGCCGCGGCCATGCCGGCAAAACCGGTCGAAGTCCCGCCCACGATGAGCACCTTGCCGTCGGGCAGCAGTGTGGCGGTGTGCATGTAGCGCGGCGTGTTCAGCGTACCGACCTCAGTCCAGGTGTTGTCCGCCGGATTATAGGATTCGATGCTGTCCAGCACAGAGCTGCCGGAGAACCCGCCGATGACCAGCACGGTCCCGTTCGGCATCAGGGTGGCGGTGTGGTAATAGCGCGCCCCGGTGAAGGTTGCCGACCCGGACCAGCTGTCTGCCACCGGGTCGTATAATTCGGACGTATTAAGCGCTCCGCTGCCGTTCTTCCCGCCGGTGACCAGCACTTTGCCGTTGGGCAGCAGGTTTGCCGTGTGCAGGGAGCGTTGGACGCTCATGGCTTGGCCGGTGTGCGCCCAGGTCCCAGAGGCAATATCGTACAGGTCGCTGGTATTGAGGTAGAAAGGCGTTCCATTGGTATCGTTCAGGTCCGATCCGCCAGCGGCCAGCACTTTGCCATTGTTCAGTAGCGTGGCGGTGTGGTCCATGCGCGGTGAGAACATGACTCCGATGGAATACCAATTGTCCGAATCCGCTTTGACCGTCAGCGCCGGGGCGGCGCTCAAACAGGCAGCGAAGGCCAGGCTGAAGGCCAGGAAGGCATTCAGCAGGCGGTGGCTGAAAGGCGATATAGTATGATTTCTGGTTATAGCCATTGCATTCTCCCTGATTCAATTTGAATAAAAGGAAATAACCCCGCAACGATAATGGCACGATTAACGGTGCACAATTCGTTCCATAAATATATATAACACGCGATATTCGAATCGCAATTTACAGAGTTGAAAGCAGGGGAGTTATAATGATGCTTCATCTGTTTTTATTCAGGAGCCTCCAATGTCGCATCTCTTCGAACCACTGACTGTACGCAGCATTACATTGCGAAACCGGATCGGCGTCTCGCCGATGTGCCAGTACAGTTACTCGGATGGATTTTCTAATGAATGGCAGCTCGTACATTTGGGCACGCGGGCGGTTGGCGGAGCCGGATTGGTCATCGCCGAGGCCACTGCGGTTGAAGCTCGCGGCCGGATTACGCCGCACGATGTTGGCATTTGGAAAGACGAGCACGTCGAACCGTTGCGGCGAGTTATCCAGGTTATCAAGATGAATGGTGCAGTCCCGGGTATCCAAATTGCCCACGCCGGGCGCAAAGCCAGCGTGCAGCGCCCCTGGGATGGGGGTAGGCCCATCGCACCAGGAGAGGCTGGCTATTGGCAGGTGGTTGGGCCCAGCCCGATTCCATTCGCCGAAGGATTTCAAGTCCCGCACGAGTTGAGCCGGCAGGAAATTTGGGATATCCAGGCTGCTTTTCAGTTGGCGGCCAAACGCGCCCTGGCTGCCGGTTTTGAATGGCTCGAAATCCACGGCGCGCATGGATACCTGGCCCACAGTTTTTATTCGCCGATTTCCAACCGGCGCACGGACGAATACGGCGGCAGTTTTGAAAACCGCGTCCGCTTCCTAATCGAAACCACGCGCAAGGTTCGGGTCGTCTGGCCGGAGCGCCTGCCGCTGACGGTGCGTATATCCGGGACGGATTGGATCGAGGGCGGCTGGACGATTGACGAATCGGTCGAATTGGCGCGCTGCCTGAAAGATGAGGGCGTTGACCTGGTCGACTGCTCTTCGGGAGGGAATGTGCACCAGGCAAAGGTGCCGTTGGGGCCTGGCTATCAGGTGCCTATCGCCGAGGCCGTGCGCAAGGGAGCGGACATCCTGACTGCGACGGTCGGGCTGATCACCAACGCATCTATGGCAAATGAGATTGTGAATAGCGGAAAAGCCGACCTTGTCTTACTCGGCCGCGAGATGCTGCGCGATCCGTATTGGGCGCTGCACGCCGCCCAGGAATTGAAGCAGCCCGCGCCCGTTCCGGCGCAGTATTTGCGGGCGTTCTAGCGCTTCGACGTAGATTAAATATAACGTTAGGAATGTCTAAGACTTTCTTTAATCATTGGATTCAATATTGATTAAACCTATTGAATATGTTAAAGTTCAACCTTGATGGACGAGAAGCTGCATTACGTGGAGGAATATGGGGTGTGTCTGGAAACAACCGGGCTGCCCCGCATGGCCGGGCGTATCCTGGGCTGGCTGCTTATCTGCACCCCGCCTTACCAGACCTCCGACCAGGTCGCTGAGGCTTTAGACGCCAGCAAAGGCACGGTCAGCACTATGACCCGCATGCTGATCCAGCTCGGGTTGATCGAAAAGATCGGCTTACCGGGGGAACGGCGCGATTATTTCCGCATCCGCCCCGACCTTTGGGAGCAATTGATTGCCCAGCAGGTGACCGAAATTGCCCAGATGCGGGATATGGCAGCCCGCGGCCTTGCTTTGATGCAGGAAGCCCCGCTTGCCGAACGGCAGCGGTTGAATGAAATGTACGACCTGTATTCCTTCTTCGAACACGAACTGCCGGGACTTTTAGAGCGTTACCGCCGGGAAAAAAGCTTCTCCGGAAATGGTCATAATATTGGATGAAATGGAGTAGCAATGAAAACACAACGCAGATTCTCATATGCACCCTTTTTGCTTTTGGCGGCCATCGCGGCGATTCTGCTTTACTCGTTTGCCGCAAACGGTTCCAACCAGACGCCGCTGTCAATCAATCAGGTTGCAGAGGGAATAAAGAACGGAACCATCGTCAAGATCGTTGAGGATGGCAGCACCCTGAATATCACCAACAAAGACGGCAGCCAAAGCGTTGCCTTGAAAGAAGATAATTCCACCCTGACTGAGCAACTGCTCCAGTACGGCGTAACGGCGGACGAACTTCAGCCCTCCAAAGTAAGTATCGAAGTAAAAGCGCCGAGCCCGTGGCTGGGTCTGGTCAATATTTTAGGTTACATCATCCCATTCCTGGTGCTGGGGGTGATGTTCTTCTTCGTATTCCGCTCGGCGCGAGGCAGCAACAATAACGCCATGGCGTTTGGCAAGAGCCGGGCGCGGGTGCTGGACGCCGAGAAACCTACGGTCACCTTTAACGACGTGGCCGGGGTCGAGGAAGCCCGCGAGGAACTGAAAGAGGTGGTCGAATTCCTGCGCGAGCCGCAGAAGTTCATCGCCCTGGGGGCGCGCATCCCCAAGGGTGTGCTCCTGGTGGGCTCGCCGGGCACCGGCAAAACCTTGATGGCCAAGGCCGTGGCCGGGGAAGCCGGGGTGCCGTTCTTCTCGATCTCGGGATCGGAATTTGTGGAAATGTTCGTGGGTGTCGGCGCCAGCCGGGTGCGCGATTTGTTCGACCAGGCGAAGGCGCACGCGCCGTGCATCGTCTTCGTGGACGAAATCGACGCCGTGGGACGCCAGCGCGGCGCCGGCCTGGGCGGCGGTAACGACGAGCGTGAGCAAACGCTCAACCAGATGCTGGTCGAAATGGACGGGTTCGGGACGGATACTAACGTCATCGTGATTGCCGCCACCAACCGCCCGGACGTGCTCGATCCGGCCTTGCTGCGCCCGGGACGCTTCGACCGCCGGGTGGTGCTCGACCGGCCGGATATGCGCGGGCGGGAAGCCATTTTGAAAGTGCACACCCGCGGCAAGCCGATGGATCCCAACGTGGACCTGGGCAAACTGGCCCTGTCGATTCCCGGTTTCGTGGGCGCGGATATTGAAAACCTGGTGAACGAGGCTGCCATTCTGGCCGCCCGCAAGAACCAGAAAATGATCACCCAGGTCGATTTGGAAGAATCGATCGAAAAGATCATCGCCGGCCCCGAACGCAAGAGCCGCCTGATCAGCCCCAAGGAAAAGATGGTCATCGCCTATCACGAGGCCGGGCATGCCGTGGTGATGCACGCCATCCCCGAGGCCGACCCGGTGTTCAAGATCACCATCGTCTCGCGCGGCATGGCCGGCGGGTACACCATGCCCCGCCCCACCGAGGACCGCACGCTGGAATCGCGCAAGCGCCTGCTGGCCGAGATGGTTGGCCTGATGGGCGGGCGCACCTCGGAAGAGCTGGTCTTCGACGACATCACCTCCGGCGCCTCGAACGACATCGAGCGCGCCACCCAGATTGCCCGCATGATGGTCACCCGCCTGGGGATGAGCGAAAAGATGGGCCCAATGGTTTATGGCAAGAAGGAAGAGATGATCTTCCTGGGCCGTGAAATTTCGGAGCAGCGTGATTATTCCGACGCGGTATCCGAAGAGATCGACATGCAGGTGCGCAGACTGGTCAACGAGGCGCACGAAAAGGCGCGCCAGATCCTGGTCCAATATCGGGATATCCTCGACGCGGTAGCCAAACGCCTGCTGGAAGTAGAGACTCTCACCCAGGAAGAATTTGAAAAGATCTTCCCGGCGCCGGCCCCCAAGAGCGGTGGTACCCCAGCCGTAGTCAGTAACTGACTTTAAATAAAAAAAAAGAGATCCTTTTGCGGTGGAAACGCCGAAAAAGGATCTCTTTTTTTATTTATTATTTACCTTCGATTTTGGCCCACGTATCCCGCAGGGTGATGGTCAGGTTGAATACCGGGCGTTCGGGGGTGGAATCGCGGTCGACGCAGAAAAAGCCCTTGCGCTCGAACTGGTAAGTCGTCCCAGGGATAGCGCCGGCCAGGCTAGGCTCGATTTTGCAGCCGGTCAGCACTTTCAGCGAATCGGGGTTGATGTAATCCAGAAAAGTCTTGTCGTCCTCCACCTTGTTGGGGTTGGCGACGCTGAACAGCCGGTCGTACATGCGCACTTCGGCATCCACGGCGTGCTGGGCAGATACCCAGTGGATGGTGCCCTGCACCTTGCGCCCGTCCGGGGCGTAGCCGCCGCGCGTTTCGGGGTCATAGGTGCAGTGCAGCTCGACAATCTCCCCGGCCGCGTCCTTCACCACGTCGACGCACTTGATGATGTAGCCATAGCGCAGGCGCACCTCGCGACCTGGCGCCAGGCGGAAATACTTGGGCGGCGGGACTTCACGGAAATCGTCATGTTCGATGTAGATCACCCGCGAGAAGGGCACCAGGCGTGTCCCGGCTGAGGAGTCTTCGGGGTTGTTGACGGCTTCAAGCTGGTCCACTTGGCCTTCGGGGTAATTGTCGATGATCACTTTAACCGGGTTGAGCACGCCCATCGCTCGCAGGGCGCAGCGGTTCAACTCTTCGCGCACCAGGTATTCGAGCAGGGCCACGTCGATCAGGTTTTCGTTTTTGGCCACCCCAATCTGATCGATGAAATTGCGCACAGACTTGGCCGGGAACCCCCGGCGGCGCATGCCGCTGAGGGTCGGCATGCGCGGGTCATCCCAGCCCTTGACGTACCCTTTATCCACGAGCTGCTTTAGAAAGCGCTTGCTGAGCACGGTGTAGGTCATGTTTAACCGAGCGAACTCGATCTGGCGGGTGTGGAAGATGCCCAGGTGGGTGATGAACCAGTCGTAGAGCGGCCGGTGGTCTTCGTACGCCAGGTCGCACAACGAATGGGTCACACCCTCGATCGAATCGGATTGGCCGTGGGCAAAGTCATACATCGGGTAAATACTCCAGCGGTCGCCGGTGCGGTGATGGCGGGCGTGCAGGATGCGGTACATTACCGGGTCGCGCAGGTTGATATTGCTGGAGGCCATATCGATTTTTGCCCTCAGCACGCGGGCTCCGTCCGGGAACTCGCCGTTGCGCATACGCTCGAACAAGTCCAGGTTCTCGGCAACCGAGCGGTTGCGGTAGGGGCTTTCGCGGCCGGGCTCGGTCAGCGTGCCGCGGTACTCACGAATCTCGTCCGCCGACAGGTCGTCAACGTAGGCGTCACCCTGCTTGATCAGTTTGACGGCAAACTGGTAGAGCTGTTCGAAATAATCGGAGGCGTAGAATTCGCGGTCTCCCCAATCGAACCCGAGCCAGTGGATGTCCTCTTTTATCGCCTCGACGTATTCCGTGTCTTCTTTGACCGGGTTCGTGTCATCGAAACGCAGGTTCGTCTTGCCGCCGAAGGCCTCTGCCGTGCCGAAATCGATGCAGATCGCTTTGGCGTGGCCGATGTGCAGGTAACCGTTTGGCTCGGGAGGGAAACGAGTGTGCACGTGGTCGAAGCGGCCATTTTTCAGGTCTTCTGCCACGGCATCGAGGATAAAATTGCTGGGCCCGGAAGGGGATTGGTCAGTCATTTATAAGCTCCTTGCGCTGGTACTAAAAACACCCTGGAGTTTGTTCAGGGTGCTTTTAATGTCAGGCTGAGGGCAAAGGATTCGAACCTCTATAGGCAGATCCAGAGTCTGCAGTCCTACCATTGGACGAGCCCCCACTGTTGAATAAGCGCTATTTTATCATGTTCATTTTGGCGTGTCCAGGGTGTATTTGGATGGGGCTATTACTGAATCCAAACCGGAAAATATCACCCTGTTTCGCGCCTGCCAATTTTACCCCAAAACGAATGGCTCGCGATAGAATCATTCGGGCAGGCCACGGTTTTGCCGATACGTTCAAGCAGACACCCGGCCTGTCTCTTTAAGGGCGGCCCATCGTCACTACACTTGAATTCGTTCGCTTTAAGGAGTCTTTATGCCTCAATTTTCTTATCCTTTTGCTTTCACCGAGGATATTGCCAACCCGATTAGAGGTTCTCTCATCCTGGACGAGCCTCAGGCCTACCCCACCAGCCAGGGCGGAAACGGTTTTTATCGCACCGGCAAAATTGCCATGGATGGAGGGGCCGGCCTGGACCTGGTGCTTTACCATAACCAGGCGACCTCCGAATTCATGTACGTGCGGAGCTGCCCGCCGGACGCCAATTTATTGGAAATTGTTGGACTGGCGCCAGCCGAAATTGCGAAAATCCGCAGCCTGCCGCTGCCGGGGCAGCTCTGCCTGGGATCGGACCGCTCCAAATTGATCCGGCAGGCCATGCGCCAGATTTTTGAATCGCCCACCCTGGAGCCGACCATCACCGGCCACGGCCAGCAAAACCTGGCGGTATTTCCCATTGCCCGCGAGGGTTTAAAATACCAGGTGGCGGAGGCGATTTTTGAAAATTACGGCTGTTACTGCGACGAGATCGTGCTGGACGCCCACCACGTATTCGACAGCTCCGTTCCAGTTTACAACCGCAAGGTTGAAATGACCATTTTCAAGGACAAGGATCTGGACCGGCAGCAGCGCGAAAACATCTCGGTCGCCTTTATCGCCGACAGCATCGCCAGCGGGTTGGTGATGAAGGAAGTGATTGCCCGGGTGAAAGAGCGCTTCGAGCACCTGGACCAGGTGGAGGTGGTCTCTCCGCTGGCGACGATTCGCGGTCTGTGCCAGATTGCGCGTTCCGAGTACGCCCCTCAGACCCGCATCCGGGTGCACGTGTTCGAAACCCTGCTGAATGCACTGCCTCCCGATTATTATTATTCAGCCCACTTCAACATCCCCGAGTTCCACATCCGCCCGGAGCTGGACCAGGAATACCGGAATTGGTGGGGAACAGATCCGCAGGGGAATGCCATCGCCGACACGGCCTGCGCCGGATACGGTTGGAGCGAAGTTTTTTACTCGCCGCGCAAGCAGATCCAGATGATGAACGGCCAGCTCGAGGCCCGCCACGGCCTGACCATTTCCGATATCGTCCGCCGAAACGTAGCGGCCTGATTTTTCTTAAAAAATTTTCTGCGAGTTTTCGGCCGGCTGCGCCCGCCGAAAACTCGCAGAATATTTTTAAATTCCCCTCTATTTCTTGGGGGGAAAGCGATAGTGGATGGCCAGGCCGCCTTCGGCGGTCTCCCGGTAGACGTGAGGCAGGTCGTGCCCGGTCTGGTTCATCACCTCCACCACTTCGTCGAAGGAGATCCGGTGGCTGCCGTCGGAATAATTGGCGAAGGTGGCGCAGTCCAGGGCGCGCATGGCCGCAAAGGAATTGCGCTCGATGCACGGGATCTGCACCAACCCATTGACCGGGTCGCAGGTCAGGCCCAGGTGGTGCTCGAGTCCCATTTCGGCGGCGTATTCGATTTGGCGCAGCGAGCCGCCCATCAATTGGGTGGCGGCAGCGGCGGCCATAGCGCAGGCCGAGCCGATCTCTCCCTGGCAGCCCACTTCCGCACCGGAGATCGAGGCGTTCGTTTTAATGAGATTGCCCACCAGGCCGGCCGTGGCCAGGGCGCGCAGGATGTGCACCGGTGAGGTTTCGAGCGTATCCTCGATGTGGCGCAGGATCGCCGGCAGCACGCCGCTCGAGCCGCAGGTAGGCGCCGTGACGATCAGCCCGCCGACGGCATTTTCCTCGGCAACCGCCAGCGCATACGCCGGCAGATAGCCCTCACGAGTCAGCGCGCCGCCGCTGAGGCGGATTTTGCGGTAGAATGTCCACGCCCGGCGCGCCAATCCCAGGCCGCCCGGCAGCACGCCTTCCGCCTGCAGCCCTCGCTCGATGGCGGCGTGCATCACCCGGTTAATCTCCGCCAGCGCCTCCCAGATGCCCGAGCCCTCGCATTCCTCGACGTATTCCCAGAAGGTGATTCCGGCCTGGGTACAGTACCTGAGGATTTCCTGCATGCTGTCCAAAGGGTAGACCTGCGTTTCCGAGGCGGCTTCGCCCTCGGTGAGCAGCGCTCCTCCGCCGGGGCTGTACACCCGCCAGGTGGCGGAAGGAAGTCCGGCGGCGTCGAGGGCTTCGTACTCCATGCCGTTAGGGTGCAGCGGCAGGACTACCTCGGGCTGCCAGGCGAACTCGACCGGACGGGGCGCCAGGGCCTCGCGGATGGCGGCGTCGGTCAGGTGGCCGCGCCCGGTTGCCGCCAGGCTGCCGTAAAGTGTTACCTTGAATGCGCTCGCATCCGGGTGCTCGGCGCCAAAGCGCTCCGCTGCCCGTCGCGGGCCCATGGTGTGGCTGCTGGATGGCCCGTGCCCGATGCGGTAAAGCTCTTTTAAGGACAACATAGGCACATTATACCTGTAATAGGAGGCGCCCGTTCTTCCAGGTTATGGAGCAAACTAGATATCACTTTGAATCACGGCACTGCGACCTATTAAATCGTAGTGACGACTTTA
>DBMK01000054.1 GCA_002298885.1 Anaerolineaceae bacterium UBA700 | reverse complement strand
TGAAAACGATATTTTAATTTCCTTCATCCATCAGCTAATTGAAAAGAGTGTTAGCCTAATCCGGTTATGGAACGGGTCGTACAGCACGGCGGAGGCGGCGTCGCGTTCGATGGCAACCCCGGCGAGCGAGATTTGCTTCACCAGCCTTTCCAGCTCGGCCAGGTCGGGGAGGAGGATGCTGAACTGGCGCAGGCCGGCGGAGGGCTCGGGCGGCGGCTGCCCGCCGCGGCTCTGCCAGGTGTTCATGCCGATGTGGTGGTGGTAGCCGCCGGCGGACACGAACAGAGCGCCAGGCAGGTGGGCGGTAACGTCGAAGCCAAGCACGCCATGGTAGAACTGCTCGGCCAGGGGGATATCGGCCACGCGCAGGTGAACGTGCCCCAGCTTGGTGCCGTCCGGGGCGGCCGGGCTCATGGCAGTAACGTCCTCGTCCTGCTTGATCTCGCCAAAGAAGCTGTCGAAATCGATCGGATCACTGGCCATGCGCACCTGGCTGCCGGACCATTTCCACTCGTTTTTTGGCCGGTCGCGGTAAAGCTCCAGGCCGTTCTCATCCGGGTCGGAAAGGTAAAAAGCCTCACTGACCAGGTGGTCGCCGTAGCCGAGCGGGACGCGGGCCGCAGTCAACTGGGCAATCTTCACCGCCAGGGAGCGCCGGTCGGGGAAGAGGATGGCGGCGTGGTACAGGCCGGTGGTGTTTTCCGGCGCCGGGTGAGCGCCGCTGACCTGCTCCAGCGCCAGGATTCCGCGCCTGCCGGCCCCGATCAACGCACTGCGCTCGTCCTGGCGGAGCACGGCCAGGCCGATGCTGCCGGAGTAGAAGGCCAGCGAGCGTTTCAGGTCGGCCACTTTCAGGCTGACGACGCCGACATCGGTAGCCGGGTGCAGGCTGGCGGCGGCTGCAACAGGAGATCGTAAGGCCTGGGAATCGTCCATATCTTTACTCCAATACTTTGAAACTGCTCATCCACGGCTTGGACACCTTGGATTGCAGCGTAACCGATAAAACGCCGAGGACTTCGACCCAGTGCGCCCGTTTTAACAGGCCAACGTCGATCGGATGCATCCCGCCGTCCCGGGCCAGGCCGGCCAATGTGGCTTTGGCGTCCTCGTCGTCACCGGCGATGAAAATATCCAACGGCTGCCCAGCCACCTGGCCCTCGGCCAGCAGCCCGGCATAGGTCGTGTTAAAAGCCTTGAGCACGCGTGTATCCTTGGGGAGCACCTTGGCGATCTCTTCCGCGGCCGAAGTGCCTGGAGGTGTAGAAAGGTCGTCGAAGGTCTGGTTGACAGCATTGGTAACGTCCACAAAGACTTTCCCAATGAACTGGCTGGCAAACGGCTTGATCGTATCGATCACCGCCGGATACCAGATGGTACTGATTACAACCGGGTCGGCAATTGGACCGCCGAGTCTGGCAACTTTCACGCTAGCACCCTTCTGGGTGCCCTGCTTTAGCTCAAGCACCATGTCGGCTGCTTTTTCAGGGGAGCGGCTAAAAAAGGTAACGCTGTGTCCGCCGGCGAGCAGGCGGGTGGCGATGGCGCGGGCCATATTACCGGTACCAAGGATTGAAACGTTCATCGTGAATCATCTCCATATAATTGTGTTAGATTATTTATATCTACCCTGAGTGGCTTTCTGCCTTTAATTAATAATTACGCCAGGGCAGCATTCAATAGTTACTATAATATACTTACTAACTTATTGCAAGTAGGCACTTAATTGTGGTATACTTACTATATGGATACTATGAATAAAGTTGTGGACGGGTTCAACCTGTACGAAGCCGACTGCCCCACCCGGAAAGTACTCGAGCTGATCGCGGATAAATGGACGACACTGATCTTCAGCCTTTTAGAAGCCGGGCCGCGGCGCTTCTCAGAGCTGCAGCGCGGCATCGGCGGCATCTCGCAAAAGATGCTGACCCAGACCCTGCGCGGGCTGGAACGGGACGGCCTGGTGCAGCGCACGGTGTATCCGGAGATTCCCCCTCACGTTGAGTACGCCCTCACCGGCCTCGGTAAGACGCTGTGCGGGCCGATTGCCGCCATCCAACATTGGGCCGAAACGCACATCGAAGAGGTGATATCAGCCCAGGAAGCATACGATTCGCAAAAATAGAGGGATTCCCATTTCCGAAGATGCGAGGCATGCCTCGCATCTTCGGAAATGGGAATCCCTCTATAGCATTTTTACCGAGATTAGAATACACCCCAGGTTATACAGGGACTGCAGGGCGCCGTTAAGGGCGGCCTGGTCCACAAACTCACCGGACAGGGTGACCAGGGTCGTCCCGTCCGGGCGGGCCTGCGCCTGGGGATTGAGACCGGCGAAGAAATCCAGCCAGTGGGCGCTGAGCTGCCCCTGGACCTGGATGGTGTAGCGGCGTGGCTGATCAATTGCCGAGGTTTTTTTCATTGCCGATAGGATAACAGCCTGAACGGGTTAAGCGCATCCAGAAAATGGGTTAATTTTGCTTTTCAGTTAAAATACCCAGTTCGCGCGCCCGGTTAACAGCCTGCATGCGGCTGTGCACGTCCAGCTTGCCGTAGATGGAATTGGTGTGAGCCTTGAGCGTGTTGACGGTCAGATACAACCGGCGGGCGATTTCGGCGTTTTGCAGGCCTTGCGCCATCAATTCCAGCACCTCCAGCTCGCGCGGCGTGATGGGCTCGGCCAGGCCGGGCCGAGATATCGAGCGCGCGGTAACTACAAGCGGTGAAACCGACGCCGGCAGCCCCCTGACCGTCTGGCTCAAGGTGGGGAGCGACAGGACCCGGTCGAGGAAGGCAATAAGCTCCTTTTCCGGCGAATCGTGCAGCCGTTCGCGCAGGGCGGCGACCAGGTCGGCAGCATCGTTATCCAGGAAGAAACGCACGCTGCCTGAAGGCGCTGCCAGGCGAACGGCCTTTTCGATAAACCCGAGCGCTTCTTCATGCCGGCCCATGCCGTTCATAACCTGTCCCAGCAAGATATCGATTTCGAGCAGGTGCTGGAAGCTTTCATTTTGCTCGGCGCGTGCACCCATGTTGGCAAGCAAAGTATAGGCGTTGGCATATTTTTTCTGGATAATCAACAAGCGGGCATGGGCTAACTGCTCTGAAGTGCGGATCGGGTCAATCTGGTCTAGCGGCGGCAGGTTGGCCGAGGCGGCCCAGGCCTCGGCTGAGGCAAGATTGCCTATTGCCATGTTGATGTAAGCTTCAACGGCCGCCGCGGCGCCGGCAACCCAGGGAAGGTGCATCCGGCGGGCATCATTGGCATAATCGCGCACCGTAGCCAAAGCGGCCTGCGCGTCTCCTTCGAGCAGTTGCAGGGCGGCATAGATGGTCGGCCCGCCGATCACGGTGGGTGTGGTACCCATTTTCCGGCACAACTCAAAGCCTTTCAGAACGTAACGGCGGGCATCCTCCAGGGCGTTTACCTGGTAGCAAAGTGATGACCAGACGATATAAATGAATAACGCAGCCGGGTGGACCTGGCCGTCCGGCCCTTCGAGCTGGCGGATGGACTCCCGGCACAGCGTATCCGCCCGCTGCACCTCGCCGTGCTCCATGTAGGAAATTATCAGGTTGCTGCGCAGGATGGCCAGGCCGATATCGACCTGGCCGGTTTCCCAATTGCCCTGGCGTTGAGTAGATTGAATGGCTTCCTCGAAGGCGGCGATAGATTTGGTGACGCTGCGATGCACCCGGGACATTTGGCCCAGCAGATTCAGAGCCATGGTGCGGAAAAAACCATCCGCCGGAGCGATGAGGCTCACCGCCTCTTCGGTAAGCCGGAAAGCCTCCTCCAGATTGCCTAGTCCCCAGTTTAGCTGGGCTTTCAGGCCCAGCATACGCCCGCGGCTGGCGGTTTGACCGCCGGCTTCGATCGCTTTTTCAGCCCATTCCACCATTGACAGCGAAGTGCCGATATTATTTTGCAGAATCGAAATCCATCCCTTGCACACGCACAGGTCCGCATTGGCGTGCAGGATGGACGCCGGAAGGGCATCGAGCCAGCGGTTGAAGGTCAGCATTTCGCCGGACTTGAAGTTGGTGGTAATGACCTGTTTGATCAACGCAGTGGCCGCCGGCCAATCGGAGGCAGCCAGGGCATAGGCAATTGCCTCCTCGGCCAGCCCATTTTGGGCGCACCAACCCGAGGCCCGCCGGTTCAATTCCGCCAGCCGATCAGGGTCGAGGCCGGCGCGCAGGAAATCGGCAAACAGGCGGTGGTAGCGGTACTCCTGACGGCGTACGTCCAGCGGCAATATGAAAAGGTTCGATTGGTTCAGCAGGCGCAAGATACGGGCGCTGTCGCTGCGCCCGGTGAGCGCATCGCACAGGCCGGGGTTGAGCCGCTCGAGGATGGACGTTTGATATAGGAAATCGATGACTTCCGGCTGCTGCTGCTTGAGCACCTCCTGGGCCAGGTAATCGAAGACATACTGGTAGGTGCCGCCAAACGAAGCCAGGAATGCATCGATACCGGGGGATCCGGCCGAACGGGTGGTTAACGCCTGCAGGGCGATGGCCGCTATCTGCAACCCGGCGGCCCAGCCTTCCGTGCTTTGGTCCAGGGCAGCGATCTGATCGGGAGTAAGCGCCAGGCGGGAGGCCTGGCGGACAAATTCGAAGGCTTCCTCGCTGGTGAAACGCAGGTCGGCGGAGCGGATCTCGTTGACCTCGGCCCGGGCGCGCAGGCGCGGCAGGGGCAGGAGCGGATCGGTGCGGGTGGTCAGCACCAGGTGCAGGCTGCCCGGCATGTGATCCACCAGGTAGTTCACTGCCTCCTGGACCGAAAGGTCCGTAATCACCTGGTAATCGTCCAGAACGAACACGAATTCGCCGGGCGCCGCCTCGATGTCGTTGATCAGCAGCACCATCAGGGATTCCACCTGGGGGAGTTGAGGCAGATCGAGTACAGCCAAAGCAGCCTGGCCCAGCCCAGGCTGCACCTTCTGCAAAGCGGCAATGAAATAGCGCATAAAGCGCACCAGGTCGTTATCCCCGGCGTCTACCGAGAACCAGGTAAGCGGAATGCCGCGTTGGGCCAGCGCAGATTGCCAATCGGCGACCAGGGTGGTCTTGCCAAAGCCGGCCGGCGCCGAGAGGAGAGTCAGGCGGATGCCTGGTTGCAGGCCGAGATCCAATTTTTGCAGCAGGCGCGGCCGGTCGACCAAAGTGGGCCGGCGAGCCGGGAGATTGAGCTTGGTGGAAAGTAAAGGGAAAGCGCTCACGAAGAGGTGAAGCCTCGGGCAAATGGGATATTTTATTCTAGCATAGAACTTAACCCATCGCTTAACCCTTTCTCTGGATGCGATTAACCCCTTCGAAAAGGTATGCTGATCTCAACAAACCAAAAAAGAAGAGGCAAAAAAATGAACGCAAACGAAACACCCAAAGAAAGTCCGATCAAAAAAGTATTCCGCAACCGCAATTTCCGGCTGCTATGGGCCGGCCAGGGGGCTTCGCTGCTGGGCGACCAGTTCGAAATGATCGCCGCGCCCTGGCTGGTGCTGAAATTGACCAACGACCCGCTGGCCCTGGGCCTCGTGATGGCGCTTTCCAGCATCCCGCGCGCCCTGTTCATGCTGCTGGGCGGCGCCATCACCGACCGCTTCTCCCCACGCAAGACCATGCTGATCTCGGACATCGTGCGCCTGGGCCTGACCGCCGCCATGGCAGTGCTTATATTCAGCGGAGGCATCCAGATCTGGATGCTCTATGCCTTCGCCCTGCTGTTCGGAACGATTGCCGGTTTCTTCAGCCCGGCAGCCGAGTCGATGATCCCGCACGTGGTGGACAGCGAATCCCTGCAGGCCGGCAACTCGATGATGATGGGCACGGCCCAATTGACCACATTCGTCGGCCCGGTGCTGGCGGGTGGGTTGATCGCCCTGTTTTCAACGGGCGCGGCAGGAAACACCTCCACTGAAATGGTTGGAATCGCCCTGGCGTTTGGCCTGGACGCCCTCTCCTTCCTGGCATCTATCGTCACCTTGCTGAAAATGAGCCAGAAAGAGTCGCCCGCAGCCAAGAGTGAGGAAGACATCCTCACTTCGATCAAATCCGGCATCCGCTTCGCAGCCAACGACAGCATCATCCGGGTGCTCTTCATCCTGGTGGCGGCTGCAAACCTGTTCTTCATGGGCCCCATCCTGGTCGGGATCCCGGTCATGGCTCAACAGCGCCTGGCTGAAGGCGCCGCGGCCTTCGGGCTGATCGTGTCCGCCTACGGCGGCGGCAATCTGGCCGGCATCATCGCTGCAGGCAGCCTGCCCAAGCCCAAAGCCAGCCAGCTAAACCTGCTACTGGTAGCTCTGATCACCAGCTTCGGACTGGCGTTGGCCTCCTTCGCCTTCGTCTCCTCCACCTGGCTGGCCTTCGCCATCATGCTGGTGGTGGGTGTGGGCAACGGTTACTTCGGGATTACGGCCTTCACCCTGCTCCAGCAGCGCACGCCAGCCGAAATGCTCGGGCGCATCATGAGCCTAGTGCTGTTCGCCAACATCGGCCTGGCGCCGGTTTCGCAGGCCCTGTCCGGGCTGCTGATCAAGCTGGACCCGCAAGGCCTCTTCATCGGGGCAGGCATCCTGATGATCGGGCTGGCCGCCTGGGTAGCCCTGAACCGGGGCGCCCGCAGCCTGGGCGAAGGGATCTTGAGCACCACCTCAGCCAGCTAAGGCGGTTCTCGATAATATATTAAAAACTT
>DBMK01000184.1 GCA_002298885.1 Anaerolineaceae bacterium UBA700 | reverse complement strand
ACTGCGTATGCGCTGACTGCAAAACACCACAATTTATAGGTATGAAAATGGACGAACGCATCTTAAACCACTTCACATTTTTCACCTTTACCGACCTTTTTTGGTCGCTTCCGGACGAGGAACGCGCCGGGTTTTACCGCCAATGGGCCCAGGAGCTGCAGACTACGGGCGCATGCAGCTATTTTTACCAGGTGTCGCCTCTGCGCGCCGACCAGGACGGCCTGGTGTGGTGCGCTTTACCTGCCGGGCAGCCCGGCGATACCGGCGCCTTCTTCGATGCTCTGGCCCGCGTCCTCCACCGGCGCAGGTCCTACGTCCGCCCCAGTCAGATCCTGTGGGGCTACACCAAACCCTCGCTGTACGCCCGCAACGCCACCTCGTCGCAGGAGGTTGACCCGCTGTCCGACCAGCGCACCCCATACCTGGTGCTCTACCCGTTCGTCAAGACTATCGACTGGTACCTGCTCGGAAAAGACACCCGCCAGGGCATGATGAACGAGCACATCCGGGTCGGCCGCCAATACCCAGAGATCAAGCAGCTCCTGCTGTATTCCTTCGGCCTGCAGGACCAGGAATTTATCGTGGTCTACGAGACGGACGACCTGGTCCACTTCTCCGACTTGGTCAACGAGCTGCGCTCGACCGAGGTGCGCCGTTTCACCGAGCGCGACACGCCTGTTTACACCGCCCTGTGGCACACGCCCGAGCAAATGGCCTCCTTGCACGCTTCCCCTGCGGAGGGACGATGAACGCCGCCATCCTGCTCATGGCTTACGGCGGCCCCAATTCGCTGGATGAACTGGAGCCGTACCTGCTCGACGTGCGCGGCGGCCGCCCGGTCTCGTCCGAGCTGCTGGACGAGATGCGCCAGCGCTACGCCAGTATCGGCGGGCGCTCACCTTTGCTGGACATCACCCGCCTGCAGGCAAGCGCCCTCGAATCCCGCCTGAACCGAAGTCAGGCCGCTGGCGGCGACCTGTTCAAGGTTTACGTTGGCATGCGCCATTGGGCGCCTTATATCCAGCAGGCGCTCGAAGGGATCGCCGCCGATGGTTTCCAGCGCGTCATCGCCATCTGTATGGCGCCGCACGCCTCGCGCCTGAGCAGCGGGGCTTATCGCAAGAAACTGGAGGAAGCCCAGGCGCAGCTTGCCCGGCCCCCGCAGATCGATTTCATCGAAAGCTGGCACGACCGGCCGCTGTTCATCCAGGCCCTGGCCCAGAGCGTGAGGCAGGCGCTCGAGCAGGTTCCGGCGGACCTTCGCCCAGGCCTGAAATACGTTTTTTCGGCTCACAGCCTGCCGGCCTTCCTCCTGGAGCAGGGCGACCCGTACGCCGGCCAGCTCCGCGAGACCGCCCGCCTGCTGGCGGAGGTGCTCCACCTCGCCCCTTCCCAATGGCTGTTCTGCTTCCAGAGCGCCGGAGCCATGGACGGGCGCTGGCTGGGCCCGCAGATCGACGAAGTCATCCCCGAGTTGGCCGCCAGCGGGGTGAAGGCCATCCTGGTCACCCCGGTCGGCTTCGTCGCCGAGCACGTCGAGGTGCTGTATGACCTGGATATCGAAGCCCGCCAGCAGGCCAATGCCGAGGGCGTCCAGCTTTTCCGCAGCCCCTCCCTCAACGCCACCCCCGCCTTCATTGAAGCTGTGGCGGAGCTGGTGTTAAGCCGGGAAGGGATAGCCAAACTTGAAAACTAGAACAGAATTATTGCTCAATTCGCTAATACCTCACCCCCAGCCCCTCTCCATTCCATGGAGAGGGGGCCGGGGGGTGAGGTCAACACCCGCTAAAACGAACCATTATTTATGACCCACTCTTTTTCCATCGCCATCATCGGAGGCGGCATCACCGGCCTCGCTGCGGCTTACGCACTTCAGGAAAGCGCGCGCGCCCGGGGCCGCACCCTCGACATTACCCTGATCGAGAGCGCCCCGACCCTGGGCGGCAAGATCCTGACCGAGTCGATCGAAGGATTCACCGTCGAAGGCGGCCCGGACAGCTTCATCCGCCAGAAACCCTGGGCCGCAGACCTGGCCCGCCAGCTCGGGTTGGGTGGCGAGCTCATCGGCACGGATACCCGCCACTCGCGCACCTTCGTCCTCAACCGCGGCCGCCTGGCGCCTCTGCCCGAAGGCGTGATGCTCATCGTGCCCACCCGCATCCTGCCCTTCGCCACCTCGCCCCTCATTTCCTGGCCCGGCAAGATCCGCATGGGCCTGGATCTGTTCATCCCGCCCCGCCCGCAGGACGGCGATGAGAGCGTGGGCGATTTTGTACGCCGCCGCCTGGGCCGCGAGGCGCTGGAAAAGATCGCCGAGCCGCTCATGTCCGGCATCCACGTCTCCGACCCCGACCAGCAGAGCCTGTTGGGTACCTTCCCCCGCTTCCGTGAGCTCGAATTGCAGCACGGCAGCCTGATCCGCGGCATGCTGGCCCAGCGCAAAGCCCCACCCGCCGCCCGCCCGGATTCATCCCTCCCCAGTTCGGCCTTCATCAGCCTGCGGGGCGGGATGGGCCAGTTGGTGCAGACCCTCCAGGCCGCTTTGAGCGGCGTGCGCCTGCTCGTCGGCTGCCGGGTCGTCCGCCTTCAGCGCCTGCCCGCCGGCGGCTACCGCCTGGAGATGGAGGATGGCTCGACCCTCGAGGCCGGCGCCGTCATCCTCACCACCCCAGCCTTCGTATCCGCCGGGCTGCTGGGTGGCCAGGCGCCCGAGCTGGCTCGCCTGCTGGCCGGCATCCGCTACGTCTCCACCGTCACCGTCTCGCTCGGATTCCGCCGGGCCGAGGTGCAGCACCCGCTCGACGGCTTTGGCTTCGTCATTCCGCGCCGCGAGCAGCGCCGCATCAACGCCTGCACCTGGAGCTCGGTCAAATTCCCCGGCCGAGCCCCCGAGGATGCGCTTCTGCTGCGCTGCTTCGGCGGCGGTCCGGGTCATGAAGATTTCGTCGACCTCTCCGACGCCGAGATCCTGGATGTGGTGCGCCAGGAGCTGGCTGCCCTGATGGACCTGCGCGCCCGGCCGCTGCTGGCCCGCGTCTACCGCTGGCCCAAGGCCAATCCGCAGTACGACGTCGGCCACCTGGAGCGCGTGCGCCGCATGGTCTCGCTTTGCGAGGCCGGTCTGCCCGGCCTGTTCCTCAGCGGCAGCGCCTACACGGGCGTGGGCGTGCCGGACTGCATCCACCAGGGCCAGCAGGCCGCCCAGGCCGCCCTGGCCTACCTGGAAACAGCATGAAGACGCACCTTTTTTCACTCGGGGTCTCTCACCATGATACGCCCCTGTCGCTGCGCGAGCGCTTGAGCCAGTCGCCGGAAAGGCTTCTGCCGTTCCTGGAGTCGTTCCAGGCCCAGGCCGGCCCGGCGGATAGCCCGCGGCCCGAGTTGGTGGTCCTCTCTACCTGCAACCGCCTGGAGCTGCACGCAAGCGCTCTGGTCGACGGCGCATCCACTTTCGACGGCCGCGCCTACCTGCTCGCCCTCCTGAAACAGTTGTGCCAGTCCGGCGGGATCGAACGCAGCGAGATCGAGCCTTACCTTTTCTATTCCGAAGGTGCCGGTTCGATCCTCCACCTGTGCCGGGTGGCCGCCGGGCTGGATTCGATGCTCGTTGGCGAGCCGCAGATCCTGGGGCAGGTCGTCCAGGCGCACGAGCTGGCCCTCAAAGCCGGCAGTGCCGGGCACGTCCTCTCGGCTCTGTTCCGCTCGGCCATCCACGCCGGCAAGCGCGTGCGCACCGAGACTTCCATCAGCCGCCAGAGTTCCAGCGTCGGTTCAGCCTGCGTGCGCCTGGCCGAAAGCGCCGCCGGCCCGTTGGCCGGGCGCCCGATTCTGGTGATCGGAAGCGGCGAAATGGGCCGCCTGGTGGTGGAAATCCTGCACAAGCGCGGCGCCCGGCGGGTGACGGTCACCTCGCCCACCTTCGCCCATGCACAGTCCCTGGAGGTCCACCCCGGCGTCACGGCCCAACCTTACGAGCGCCTGGGAGAACTGCTCGCCGGAGCGGACGTGGTCTTTGCCGCCGCCTCCGCCCCGCAACCCATCCTGGACCGGAACCTCGTGGCCCGGGCCATGCACCGGCGCCCGCACGCCCCCCTGCTGCTCGTCGACCTGGGCGTGCCGCGCAACGTCGATCGCACCGTGCAGTCGATCCCCAACCTGCGCCTGTACGATATCGACGACCTGCAGTCCCAAATCGACGCCTCTCGCGCCCGGTTGGAAAAAGAGCTGCCCCAGGCCGAGGCCATCGCCCTCGCCGAAGCACAGGAATTCGAGAAATGGCTGGAGATCATCCCGGTCATCAGCGAGCTGCACAAGCAGGCCGAATCGATCCGCCGGCGCGAGCTGGACCGGCTGCGCCGGCGCATGCCGGATCTTGACCCGCGTGTCGATGCCTCGATCGAGCTCCTATCGCAGTCCCTGGTTAAAAAGCTGCTGCACAACCCCACCATGCGCCTGCGCAAAGACAGCGGCGCCCACATCCGAAATTATTCTGAAGCCCTGGCGGTGCTGTTCGATCTGCCGCTGGACGGGCTTGAAGACGGAGGCAACGACCTATGGTAGCGCTGAAGTACCGCCAGGTTACCCTCGGCACGCGGCCGTCCAAGCTGGCGCGTTGGCAGACCGACCACATCGCCGGCCTGATCCAGCAGGCCTGGCCCGGCACCGAATGCCGGGTAGTGACTTTCGTAACCGAAGGTGATAAGACCCTCGACCGCCCGCTGCCCGAGATCGGCGGCAAGGGCGTGTTCACCGCCGACCTGGAGGCCGCCCTGCAGTCCGGCGAGATCGATCTGGCGGTGCATTCGCTGAAGGATTTGCCCATCGAAGGCACTCCCGGCCTGAAAATTGGCGCCGTCAGCCGCCGCCTGGACGGCCGCGACGTGCTGGTAACCCCAGCCGGCGGACACCTGGACGACCTGCCCCAGGGCGCCCGCCTCGGCACGTCCAGCCTGCGCCGCAGCGCCCAACTGCTGGCTCGCCGCCCCGACCTGGTCCTCCTGCCGCTGCGCGGCAACGTGGACACGCGCATCCGCAAGGCGCTGCAAGGCGAGTATGATGCCATCGTACTGGCTGCCGCCGGTGTGCTGCGCCTGGGGTTGGAAGCCAACGTGGCCGAATACCTGCCCTTCGACGTGATGCTGCCGGCCCCCGGCCAGGGCGCCCTGGCCATCCAGTGTCGCCAGGACGACACGCTCCTGCACCGCCTGCTGACCCCCATCCACGATCCTTCAACCTGGGCAGCCGTCACGGCCGAACGGACCTTCCTGGCTGCCCTGGGCGGGGGCTGTTCCGCCCCGGTGGCGGCTTACGCCGAGCCTTCCGGTTCCACCTTCTGGCTGCGCGGCCTGGTAGCCTCTGCGGACGGGCGCAAGGTAATCCGGGTTTCGGGCGCGGATGAAAACCCGGCCCGCCTGGGAAAGACCCTGGCCGGGCAGGCCCTGGCCCAGGGCGCGGCGGAGCTGCTGCGATGAGCGCCCTGCAAGGCAAGCGCATCCTGGTCACCCGCCCGCGCCGGCAGGCCGCAGAATTGATCTCCCGCCTGGTGGAGCTTGGCACACAGCCAGTCGCTTTTCCGGTCATCGAAGTGGCCCCCATTGAAGACACAACCTACCTGGATGCAGCCATCGCCGCCTTGGACCGCTTCACCTGGGTCATTTTCACCAGCGCCAACGGGGTGGAGGCCTTCTGGCAGCGCCTTACCGCCTGCGGCAAAGACGCCGCGGCCTTCCATGGGATCAAGGTAGCCGCCATTGGGCCGGTCACCGCCGAGGCCCTGCGCCAGCGCGGCGTCGAGCCGGGCTTCGTGCCCCCGGAGTACGTGGCCGAGGCCATCGCCGAGGGCCTGGGGGACGTGCTCGGCCAGCGTATCCTCCTGCCGCGGGCCGACATCGCCCGCAAGGCCCTGGCCGTCGAGCTGGCAAAGCGCGGCGCCCTGCCCACCGAGATCACCGTATACCGCACCCAGGCCGCCCGCCCGGACCCGCAGACCCTGGACGAGCTGCGCCGCGGCGTGGACGTGCTGACCTTCACCAGCTCGTCCACCGTGCGAAGCTTTATGCAAGTGATCGAGCAGGAGGGCATCCCTCTGCCGCCCTCGGCCGTCATCGCCTGCATCGGCCCCATCACCGCCGAGACCGCCCGCCAGCTCGGCATGCGCGTCGACCTGGTTGCCGCCGAATACACCACCGCTGGCCTGGTGGAAGCATTAATCGCGTACTTTAATAAATTACCCTGACCTACATCTGTAGGAGATGATCGAATGATATTGGATCGTATTATCAATAATGAAAAACAAACCACGGGGCAGGCGCCCGGCTTCCCCGCCTCCCGGCCGCGCCGCCTGCGCATATCCCCCCAACTGCGCGGCATGGTGCGTGAGACACGCCTGTCGGCGGACGATTTCATCTATCCCCTCTTCGTCACCCACGGCGAGGGGCTGAAGAGTGAAATTTCCTCAATGCCCGGTGTATTCCAATGGTCGCTCGACCTGCTGCTGGATGAAGTGGCGAGCGCCGCCCGCCAGGGCATCCCGGCCGTGCTGCTCTTCGGGCTGCCCCTCCACAAGGATCCCATCGGCCTGGAGAACTTTGCGCCCGACGGCATTGTCCAGCAGGCAGTGCGCGCCATCAAGCGTAGCCTGCCCGAGATGGTGGTGATCACCGACGTGTGCCTGTGCGAATACACCGACCACGGCCACTGCGGTATCATCAACACCGGCTTCCCCGACCGCCCCGACCCGCACCTGCCCGAGGGCTACCTGCTCAACGATGAAACGTTAGAAGTGCTGGCCAAAGTGGCTGTCTCGCACGCCGAGGCCGGAGCCAACGTGGTCGCCCCATCCGGCATGGTCGACGGCATGGTCGGCGCCATCCGCTCCGGGCTCGACGCCGCTGGCTTCGCCCAGACCGCCATCCTGTCCTATTCCACCAAGTACGCCTCGGGCTTCTACGGGCCATTCCGCGAAGCCGCCCAGGGCGCTCCCCAGTTCGGCGACCGGCGCAGCCACCAGATGGACCCGGCCAACAGCCGCGAGGCCCTGCGCGAGACCGCCCTGGATGTAGCCGAAGGCGCGGATATGCTCATGGTGAAGCCGGCCCTGGCCTACCTGGACGTGATCCACTCGGTGCGCCAGGCCTTCCCCGAGCTGCCCCTGGCCGCCTACAACGTCAGCGGCGAATACGCCATGGTCAAGGCCGCCTGCGCCAACGGGTGGCTGGACGAGCGCCGCACCGTGATGGAGATCCTGACCGGCATCAAGCGCGCCGGGGCCGACCTGATCATCACCTACCACGCCCGGGACGCGGTGCGATGGCTGGAGTAAGCCCGCCCTCCGCCGATGCAAGCTACCAGCGTTTCCTGCTGGCCTGCCGGCGCAAGCCGGTGGACTGCACGCCGGTGTGGTTCATGCGCCAGGCCGGGCGCTACATGCCCGAGTACCGCGCTGTGCGCGCCCACCACTCGCTGCTCGAGATCTGCGCCCAGCCAGAGCTGGCCGCCGAAGTGACCCTCCAGCCGGTGCGCGCCCTGGGAGTCGACGCCGCCATCCTGTTCGCCGACATCCTCCTGCCGCTCATCCCCATGGGCATCCGCCTCGATTTCTCGGCCGGCGAAGGGCCGGTCATCCACAACCCGCTGCGCTCCGCCGCCGACGTGGCCGCCCTGCGTCCGGTCGACCCGCACGAATCGCTCGAAGCCGTGCTCCAGGCCGTGCGCCTTGTGAGCCGTGAGCTGGAGGGCAAGACGCCTCTCATCGGCTTCGCCGGGGCCCCTTTCACCCTGGCCAGCTACATGGTGGAGGGCGGTTCGTCGCGCAGCTTCCTGAAAACCAAGCGCCTGATGTATTCTGATCCAAAAACATGGCACGCCTTGATGGAAAAGCTGTCCCAGACCATCGCAGCCTACCTGCTGGCCCAGGTGGAGGCCGGCGCCCAGGCCGTGCAGCTCTTCGATAGCTGGATCGGCGCCCTTTCCCCGGAGGATTACCGCCAGTATGCCCTGCCTTACTCGCAGCACATCTTCCAATCCCTGGCTGCCTGCGGGGCGCCCGCCATCCATTTCGGCACCGGCACCGGCAATCTCCTGCCGGACCTCAAGCAGGCCGGCGGCAGCGTGATCGGGCTGGATTGGGCTACCCCCCTCGACCAGGGCTGGCAGGCGCTGGGGCCGGATGTGGCCGTGCAGGGCAACCTCGATCCGGTTGCCCTGTTTGCCCCGCCTGCCGAGCTCGAGCGCCGTGTGCGCCGGGTGCTGGAGCAGGCCGGCGGGCGTCCCGGCCACATTTTCAACCTGGGCCACGGCATCCTGCCCGAGACCCCGCTGGAGAACGTCAAATCCGTCGTTGAACTGGTGCACAGGCTGACCGGTCATGAAAACAACTGAATCTGAAAAATTATTCAACCAGGCCCGGCATCTTCTGCCGGGCGGCGTCGATTCCCCCGTGCGCGCCTTCCGGGCCGTCGGCGGTCAGCCCTTGTTCCTCGCCCGCGGCCAGGGAGCCAGCCTGTGGGACGTGGACGGCAACTGCTTCGTGGATTACGTCCTCTCCTGGGGCCCGCTGATCCTGGGGCACGCCGCCCCGCCGGTCGTGGCCGCCATTTCCGAGGCGGCCCGCCTGGGCGCCACCTTCGGGGCCCCCAGCCCGCTCGAGCTGGAGCTGGCACAGCTCGTCCAACGCAGCCTGCCGGGCATCGAAATGCTGCGCTTCGTCAATTCGGGCACCGAGGCCACCATGAGCGCCCTGCGCCTGGCGCGGGCCTTCACCGGACGCCACAAGATCCTTAAATTCGAGGGCTGTTACCACGGGCACGCCGATTTCCTGCTGGTCAAGGCCGGCTCGGGGGTGGCCACCCTCGGCCTGCCCGATTCGCCCGGCGTAACCCCCGCTTCGGCCGCCGATACGCTGGTGGCGCCCTTCAACGACCTGGAGGCCGCCCGCCAACTATTCAAACGCCATCCCGGCGAGATTGCCGCGGTGATCGTCGAGCCGGTGGCCGGCAACATGGGCGTCGTTCCACCCGTAGAAGGGTTCCTGCCCGGCCTGCGCCGACTCACCCGCGAGCGCGGCGCGCTGCTGATTTTCGACGAGGTGATGACCGGTTTCCGCGTCCACCCCGGCAGCGCCCAAAACCTGTACTCCGTCCAGCCCGACCTGACCACGCTTGGCAAGGTGATCGGCGGCGGGCTGCCGGTGGGCGCTTACGGCGGCCGGCGGGACATTATGGAGCGCGTGGCGCCCTCCGGGCCGGTCTACCAGGCCGGCACCTTCTCCGGCAATCCGCTGACCATGGCCGCCGGTATCGCAACGCTGACCGAGCTGGGCAAACCCGGCGTGTGGCCGAAGCTGCTCGAAAACGCAGGTACTCTGGTCGCCGGCCTGCGTGCCGCCGCAGAAGCCGCTGGCGTCCCCGTTTCGATCCAACAGGTCGGCTCGATGTTCACCATCTTCTTCAGTGCAGGTCCCGTAACCAATTGGGCCACTGCCCGCCAGGCGGACATTGCCCAATTCGCTGCTTTCTTCACTTCCATGCTCGAATCCGGAGTCTATCTCCCCCCCTCCCAGTTCGAATCCAGCTTCCTCTCCACCGCCCACGGCGCTCACGAGATTTCCCTCACCCTCCACGCCGCCCAACGCGCCTTCAAGAACTTATCCACGAATTTCACGAATTGAAACGAATGCACACGAATGGTCTTTTTATAATGATCCATTCGCGTGCATTCGTCCCCATTAGCGTAATTCGTGGATAAGCTCTAAACTGTGTACTGTAAACTGTAAACTGTATACTTTAAACTTCAAACTGTAAACTTTCCTTACTTCTTTCTCCCCAAAATCAACATGTGCTCGCTCATCCCCACCACCGCCGGGTGGGTGCAGGTGCGGTAATGTGTCTCCAGCCAGATGGCATAAAGAGGTAAGTGGTTTGGTTTTATTTTGGGGCTGCGAAACAGCCCCAAATAAAACCAAACCACTTGATTCCCCCTTTCATACTATACTTATCCTGCAACCCATTCCACGGAGGTATCATGGCGCATTCTGCCAACCCTGCAAGTGACACTTCTCCCCTCATCCTCGGCCGCGGCGACTTGACTATCGAGCAGGTGGTGGACGTTGCCCGCCGCCTGCGCCCGGTGGCCGAGATCGGCCCCGACCCGAACGACCCTGCCGCCGAGGCTGCCTACCAGCGCGCCCTCGCCAGCCGCGCCTGGGTCGATTCAGTTGTTGAGGAGAACGAGCGCCGCCAGGCCAGCCATGAGAAACACCTCCTGTCGTTCTACGGCATCAACACCGGCTACGGCGCCAAGTCCGGCAGCAAGGGCCTGGGCGCCGAGGACATCGCCTGGGTGGCCCGCAACCTGATCGTCAGCCATTCCACCGGCGTCGGGGACGTGCTGCCTCCCGAGGTGGTGCGCGCCGCCATCCTCATCCGGGCCAATTCTCTGGCCCAGGGCTACTCCGGCGTGCGCCCGCTGCTGATCAACACCCTCGTCCGCATGCTCAACGCCGGCATCGTCCCGGTTATCCCCGAATACGGCTCGGTGGGAGCCTCGGGCGACCTGGCGCCCCTCTCGCACCTGGCGCTGGTCGTGTCGCAGCGTCCTGCCGGCGGCCCGCCCCTGGAGAACCTGCCGCCGGATTACGACGAGAGCGGGCGGGCCTTCCTGCTCCTCCAGGCCGGGGAAGACCCGGGCATTTACCCGGAGACAGTCACCTTCAGCGGCCTGCGCTACGCCCTGCTCAGCGGGCGCCAGGCCATGCAGGCCCGCGGCATCGGGCCCCTAGAGCTGCAGGCCAAGGAAGGCCTGGCGCTGAACAACGGCACCACCTTCTCCGCCGCCGCGGCTGCCCTGGCCCTGTTCGACGCCGAGAACATCGCTCGCCACGCCGAGATCGCCGCCGCCATGTCGCTCGAAGCCCTGCTCGGCTTCCGCGACGCCTTCTTCCCCCAGATCCAGCACATCCGCCGCCACGCCGGCCAGGTGGAGACCGCCCGGCGTATCCTGCGCATCGTCGAAGGCTCCAGCCTGCTGGACGGCGACCAGGACCAGGACCCGCGCTACTGCCCGCCCCAGGACCCCTACTCACTGCGCGTCGCGCCCCAGGTGATCGGCGCCGTGTGGGACGTGTTGGGTTTCCTGCGCAAGACCATCGAAGAGGAGATCAACGCCGCCACCGATAACCCCACCATCCTGGTCGACCTGCCGCGCGCCTACAAGACCGTCTCCGGGGGCAATTTCCACGGCGCCCCGCTGGCCTACGCCATGGACTTCCTCAGCATCGTCATGACCGACCTGGGCAGCCTGAGCGAGCGGCGCACCTTCCGCCAGATGGACCCCCACCTCAACAACGACCTGCCCGCCATGCTGGTGGAGGACGCCCCGGATAAAGAGGGCCGCACGAGCGGCCTGATGATGGCGCAATACCTGGCCGCCAGCCTGGTCTCGGACTGCAAGACCCTGGCCCACCCGGACAGCGTCGACTCGATTCCCACCTCGGCCAACCAGGAGGACCATGTCAGCATGAGCCTCAACGCCGCCCGCCACGCCCGCAAGGTGGTCGAGAACACCGCCGCCGTGGTGGCCATCGAGCTGCTCAGCGCCTTTTTCGGCCTGCGCTGGCGCCTGGACGATATCCGGCGCAAGCTGGCCGACCCTGCCTACCTGGCGGGCACAAAGCTCGACTCGCCCGGCTGCGAGGACGGCCTGAGCCGGGCCGACCTGCTGGTGCTGGATTTGCGCCAAAAGAAGCTCCTGCCCGGCGCCGGTAGGGGTACCGCAATTGCAATGGAAGCCTTGCGGCAGGTTCTATTCGAGGGCAAGCTGCCCTTGCCGCCCCTTGGCGAAGGGCCTACGGCCGAAGACCGCTTCCTGCAGCCCTACGTCTTGCGCTCCATCCGCCTGCTGGAATCAGGCGAGATCGTGCGTCAGGTCTACGGTGCCGTAGGGCTCGAGTGATGGTTACCTGATGACTTTCATTTCACGCTATCGCCAGGAAACCCAGGCACAGGCAGCTCAATTGATCGCCGCCAGTCGGCTAATGGATACACCTTATGGTCCGGCTGAGTTTGGGCAGGCTGGCGGCGGCCCTGCTGTGATTCTTTCGCACGGATCGCTCGGTGGATATGACCAGGGTTTATGGCTCGCGGGCCTGTTGGGTCCAGGATTTCACTACCTGGCGCCATCTCGCTTCGGTTACTTGCGCACATGTTTACCATCTGATCCTTCCCCTGCAGCCCAGGCAGGGCAGTATGCTGCCCTGCTCGATGCCCTGCAGGTTGAGCGCGCTGCTGTGGTCGGGCTTTCTGCCGGAGGTCCTTCGGCGCTTCAGTTCGCTCTGTGTTATCCCAACCGCTGCACGGGCCTAGTGATGCTTTCTGCGATCAGCCACCGGTTAACTGACATGCCGTGGTTTTTCAAGGCCTTGTTTTTTGGTCTGATGAAGACGAATTTTCTGCCCTGGCTGGCCTTCCGCATCAGTCCAGCCTCGATTTATCAGACGAATGGAGTCGGCCGGGCGCTGTTCGACCAAATCAAACACGACCCAGAAAAAATGATACTTCTGCGAGAATTGGCAACCACTACCCTGCTGCCAGCCTTGCGCCGGACCGGGATTACGAATGACTGGCTGCAGTTGACTCAGATGCCTTCATACCCTCTTGCCCGCATTAACGCCCCCACCCTGGTCGTCCATGCCGTCAATGACCCGGTGGTCGCCATCGAATTCGGGCGTTTTAGCGCTGCTCAAATTCCAGGCGCTCGCATGTTGGAAATCGAAGACGGTGGTCACTTCTGCTGTGTCACTCACCGCGAGAAGGTCGTGCCGGCAATCATCCGTTTTCTGAACAACTCCCTTTCATAAACGAGTCTTGACGAACACCTCTCAGCGAGTATAATAACCTTAATGAAATTCAAACCGGCTTCACCCGCCTTCTCGAGCGCATCCACCCGCTTTTTCCGGACTGGTTCCGTTACGCACGCTCACCACGTCCATACCCTGCACACCCACGCTCGAGGAGATGCCTGCCAGCGCTAGACACCTGTACTTTTTCAACCGGAAGACTCTTTAGAGCGTGGAACCCCCAATCTGTTCCACGCTCTTTTTTTGAAATCGATCTTAAGGCAACCTCATCCAATCTTATGGAGCTGCAATTATGAGCCAGAAAATTGAACCCCGCGTGCCGCGCGGCATGCGCGACATCCTGCCGGACCAGATGGTCCGGCGCCAGTACGTCATCGACACCATCCGCGGCGTGTTCGAAGAGTTCGGCTTCGAGCCGCTCTCCACCCCGGCCATCGAGCTGGAGGACACGCTCAAGGGCAAGTACGGCAAGGAGGCCGAGCGCCTGATCTACTCCACCACCTACGGCCAGGGCGAGGAGAAGCTCTCGCTGCGTTACGACCTGTCCGTGCCCCTGTGCCGGGTGATCGCCCAGTACCCCGACCTGCCGCGCCCCTTCAAGCGCTACCAGATCGCTCCGGTATGGCGCGCCGACCGGCCCCAGAAGGGCCGCTACCGCGAGTTCTACCAGTGCGACTGCGACACGGTCGGTTCGAGCAGCATGCTCGCCGACGCCGAGACCGTGGCCATCATCTACACCATCCTCGCCCGCCTGGGCTTCACCGGCTTCACTACTTTCATTAACAACCGCAAAATCCTCAACGGCATCGGCCAGTTCGCCGGCGTGCCGCCGGCCCTGCTGCGCGGCCTGTACCAGTCCATCGACAAGCTGGGCAAGATCGGCTTAAACGGCGTAAAGCAGGAGCTGCTCTCGGTCGGCCTGCCCGACCCGGTGTTCGACTCGCTGCGCCGGGTGGCCCGCCTGTACCTGCAGGGCAAGCTCAAGCTGGCCGACCTGCCGGCCCGCCTGGGCGAGGAAAAGGTGCCCGGCCCGGACAGCCTGCCGCTGCCCTTCCCGGCCGAGGTCGCCTCCGCCGTCCTGCCGGCCCTCTCGGATATCCTGGCGGACCAGACTCCCGGCCAGGTCGACCCCGGCGAGGTCCAGGAAGCCGCCGGCCAGCTCGTCAACGGCCTGACCCCCATCCTGCGTTCGGTCTACGGCAGGACGGTCGAGTTGATCCCCGAGCCGGTGGTCGACGAGCTGCTGGCCCTGCTCCAGCTCCGCGGCGATAACGCCGCCACCCTGGCCTCCTTACGTCAGCGCCTGGGCCGCTTCCCCGAGGCCGAAGAGGGCATCCGCGAGCTGGAGGACATGCTGCGCTACCTGGACTTGATGGGCGTCCCCGAAAAATATTACACCATCGACGTGTCGATGGCTCGCGGCCTGGAGTACTACACCGGCCCCATCTACGAGACCATCATCGAGCAGGGCGGCGTGGGCAGCGTCACCGGCGGCGGGCGCTACGACAACCTGATCGGCCTGTTCACCGACCGCTCCCTGCCCGCTGCCGGCACCACCATCGGCATCGAGCGCATCATCGTGGTCATGGAGGATCAGGGCATGTTCCCGCCCTCCATCGGCCGCACCGCCACCCAGGTGCTGGTAACCGCCTTCGACCCCGGCCTGGTGGACGAATCGATCAAAGCCGCCGCCATGCTGCGTCAGGCCGGCCTGCGCACCCAGGTGGTGTTCGACCCGGCCCCGCTGCGCGAGCAGATCGGCTACGCCGACAAGAAGGGTATCCCCCTGCTGGTGATCATCGGCCCCGACGAAGCCGCCGCCGGCACCCTCACCCTGCGCGACCTGCGCACCAAGCAGCAGCAAACCCTCCCCCAGGCCCAGGCCGCGGAAGCAATTAAAAAGTTGGTAATTTAAACCACGGAGAATACGGAGAAAGACTTATTCCGCAAATTACACGAACGGAAACCAATGACGCGAATTTTTTTGGAACTTAATCAAATTAATCGAGTAATCCAGAAAACTGGAGACCAAAACATGACCTCACCCCCCGACCCCCTCTCCACGGGGTGGAGAGGGGGAGAAACCAAATTTCCTACCTGGAGAGAACGTCTCACGTCTATTCTCCGTGCGCGCTCCCCTCTCCACCCCGTGGAGAGGGGGTCGGGGGGTGAGGTCGGGTTTTGCGTTCTGAAATTTGGACTGCCCAATTGGTTTATTGAAGTTCATTAAACAATTAGTGAAATTTGTATTTCGATTCGCGAAATTAGTGGTTAAAGTCTTACTCTGTGTCTCAATGTCTCCGTGGTGAATATTAAAAAGGTCATTATGCCAATAAGCCTGAGCACAAAACTGGAAAAAGTTCGCGGCATGAACGACGTGCTGCCGGAGGAGTACGCCGCCGGGCGGGGCATCCTGGTCGGGCTGGGGCGCACCTTCAGCGCCTTCGGCTACCGCCCGCTGGACGTGCCGGTGATCGAGCACACCGACCTCTACCTGCGCAAGGCCGGCGAGGACATCATCGCCCGCCTGTACGACTTCACCTTCCAGAACCGCCGGCTGTGTCTGCGACCCGAGATGACCGCCTCGGTCATCCGCGCCTACATCGATTCCATGCAGGGCAGCGCCCTGCCGGTGCGCCTGAGCTACAGCGGGCCGGTCTTTCGCTACGAGAAGCCCCAGCGCGGCGTCCACCGACAGTTCACCCAGGCCGGCGTCGAGCTGATCGGCGCCGCCGGGCCGATGGCCGACGCCGAGATCATCGCCATGGCCTGCAAGGGCCTGGACGCCCTGGGCCTCACCCGCTACCAGCTCGTCGTCGGCCACGTGGGCATCCTCTCCCGCTTCCTCGAAGGCCTCCAGCTTGACATCCGCCTGCGCGACTTCCTGCTCACCAACGTCGAGACCATCCGCACCCGCGGCATTCCCGCCGTGCTCGAGCGCCTGGCGGTCGTCTTCCCCTCGCTCGACCTCGCCGCCCAGCCCGCGCCGGACGAGCCCTCTGCCGCCGGCCTGCCGCTCGAAACCGTGCTCGCCGGTCTGGGCGAGCCGGCGGCGCGCGCCATGGTATTGGACCTGCTCAAAAGCATGGATGTGGAGCTGGACAGCGCCCGCTCGCCGGACGAGATCGTCAGCCGCCTGCTGGTCAAGATCCGCCGCCGCGGCCAGGCGCCCCGGCTGGACCAGGCGCTCAAATTCCTGTCCGAGCTGTGTACTTTGAACGGCGCCCCGGATGAGGTGCTGCGGGGCGCCGAGCGCCTGCTGCAAGCCTACTCCATCAGCCTGGAGCCGCTGCACGAGCTGCGCGCCATTTTCGAGACCCTGGCTCATTACGGCCTCGACCCCGACCGCATCACCCTGGACCTGGGGCTCAGCCGCGGCCTGCAGTATTACACCGGCATGATCTTTGAGATCTATCACGGCGCTCCCGGCGACGAGCGCCAGTTGTGCGGCGGCGGGCGCTATGACGACCTGATCCTCACCCTGGGCGGGCGCAGCAGCGTGCCCGGCTGCGGCTTTTCGTACGGCGTGGAGCGCATCCAACTGGCCCTGGCCGACGAGGGCCTGCTCGAAGCGCAGCCGCCGGCGGTCGACGTGCTGGTCATCCCGGTCAGCGCCCGGGAGGCCGGCGACGCTATCCGCGCCGCCGAAGTCTTCCGCCGCCAGGGTCTGGCCGCCGAAATCGACGTGCGCGGGCGCAGCGTTACCAGCAACCTGCAGCACGCCAACAACCGGCGCATCCCCTTCGCCGCCGTTATCGGCTCCGACGAAGCCTCCACCGGCCAAGTGCTGCTCAAAACCATGTCCACCTCCGCCGAGCAACGATTGACAGTTGAAGAAGCAATTATGTTTTTAAAGAAGGCAAAAGAATCACCACAGAGTCACTGAGAAAACCTTGAAAATATAAAAGAGTTTTTCTCTGTGCCTCGGTGACTCTGTGGTGAAAATTAACCAAAATCGGACCGAATGATGACTGAAACCAAAACCCCACCTATGCGCCTGGCGGTGCCCTCCAAGGGCGAGCTGGAACGGCCGTCCCTCGAATTTCTGGCCGCCGCCGGGCTGCGCGTGCACCGCCCTAACGAGCGCCAGTACGTCGCCTCCATCCCCGCCATCCCCGGCCTGGTCGTCCTGTTCCAGCGCGTCCCGGACATTCTGCTCAAGGTGGACGAGGGCAGCGTCGACCTGGGCATCACCGGCTACGATGTGCTGCGCGAGCAGGGCGAGGAGCTTTCCAATACCATCATCATCTACGAGAACCTGGGCTTCGGCCAGTGCGAGCTGGCCCTGGCTGTGCCCGAAAGCTGGGTGGACGTTTCCAACATCGAGGACCTGGCCGAGCTGACCCTGCTGTACAAGGAAAAGGGCAAGGTCATCCGCATCGCCACCAAGTACCCCAACCTGACCAAAAAGTGGCTGCACGACATGGGCATTTACTACTTCGCCCTGGTCGAGGCCCAGGGCGCCCTTGAGGCCGCTCCCGGCATCGGCTACGCTGACATGATCGCCGACATCACTTCCACCGGCACCACCCTGCGCGAGAACCGGCTCAAAAAGCTGAACGGCGGCACTGTCCTCCAGGCCCAGGCCTGCCTCATCGGCAACCGCCGCGCCCTCCAGGCCGACCCGGCCAAATTAGAGACCACCCGGATCGTGGTCGAGAGCTTCGAGGCCACCCTGCGCGCCAGGGGCTTTCTCTCGCTCACCGCCAACATCCAGGGCGCCTCGCCCGAGGCCATCCTGCGCGACCTGCTCAAAGAAAAAAGCCTGGCCGGCATCCGCGGCCCGACCATTGCCCGGGTCTTTTCAAAGACTCTGCTCGAGGAGAACTGGTACGCCCTGACCATCGTGGTAGAGCAAAAAACTCTCTCGCGCGCCGTCGACCACTTGCGCCGCATCGGCGCCACTGATATCACTGTGACTTCGTTGAACTATTATTTTGATTCTGTATCCCGGAATTTCGAAGCCCTGTTAGAAAAAATCAAGCGCTCCTAATTAATGCATGATCTGGCGGCTGCGCCGCCAGATCATGCATTAATTAAATCTCCATTGCCAGCGCAATTGCCCCAAGCACGCCGGAGCGCCCGCCCAGGCCGGGACGCACGATGTATTCATCGATGTGCTCCAGGATCACCGGCGACTTGACGTAGCCGTTGAGCAGCTCCTGGGTGCGCACCCGCACCCGCTCGATCAGGCCGGTGTGCTCGAACACCCCGCCGCCGAGCACGATGCGCTTGGGCGAAAGCGTGCACACCAGGTCCGAAAGCGCCAGGGCGATGTAATGCGCCTCCAGCTCCCAGCCGGGGTGGTCCGCCGGCAGCGTTTCGGCCGGCTGCCCCCAGCGCAGGCGCATGGCGGGTCCCGCCGCCAGTCCCTCGAAGCAGTCGCCGTGGAACGGACAGAAACCGCTGTATGGGTCCACCTTTGGGTCCCGTGGCAGGCGGATGTGGCCCATCTCAGGGTGCACTAGGCCGTGCATCGGCTTGCCGTTGATCAGGCAGCCGCCCCCAATGCCGGTCCCAATGGTGATGTACAGCACCGGGTCGCAGTCCCGGGCCGCTCCCCAGCGGTACTCCGCCAGGGCCGCGCCGTTCACGTCGGTATCGAACGCCACCGGCAGGTCGAGGGCCGCGTTCAGCCGCCCGGTGATGTCGGTGTTGGCCCAGTGGGGTTTGGGCGTGGTCGTGATCGAGCCGTAAGTTGGCGAGGTTGGGTTCAGGTCCACCGGACCGAAAGAGGCCACCCCAATTGCCTTCAAGGGCAGGTACTGGCGGAAGAATTCAATCGCTCGCCCGATCGTTTCATCCGGCGTGGTGGTCGGAAAACGCGTCTCGGCCCGCACGTCTCCCGGGCCGCCCGCCACCATGCACACGAACTTGGTTCCCCCTGCCTCTATCCCGCCGTAAATGTTCATAAAACGCACTCCTGGAGGCTATCCCCCGCTTGTTTTGGTCTAATTTTATCAATAAAAAGGGCAGAGACAGGCCGGTTGGACTGTCTGTCCCGGCATTCGGTTCATCCCCGCCGGATCACTGGGGCGAACCAGTAGGCGTTGTCGTTCTCGTAGGGACCCATGTCGTACTCCGTGTTAAAGGGCCGCACATGGTTATCCAGGTCCATCCCCAGGCCGCTGGCGCAGGCGTCGATTGCCGGCGATTCGCGGCGCAGATGGTAATCCCCAAAGCCGACAAACTTGGGGTCCAGGTTTACCCCCCCGGTCGTGCCAATGCTGCACGTGTGCACGCCAATCCCATCATATCCCCCGGCGCTGTTCCCCCAGGAAATGCTGTTGATGACCGACGAGCTGGCCGCCGGCCCGGCAGATGCGCCAGTGCCGGTGTTGTCGGCGATCGTAACCTGGTAGACCTTGAGCGTGCCGCTTTCGCCCCGCACCACCGCTCCGGAGGCTCCGGTGGCGGTGTTGTGGTGCATCAAGCTGTTTAGCAGTTGAGTCGAATTGCCTGAAGTAAACGTTGCCGCGCCGGTGACGGCCTGGTTATCGTGGAAGTAAGAAAATTGGACGATGCTGTTGGTGTTCGTTGCGTGGATAGCCCCGCCGTTGCCGTCTCCGGAATGATCCGCATCGGCAATGTTGTCGTGGAAGCTGCTGCACTCGTTCCGCACCGGCTGGCAGGCCCCCACCGGGGTCACCTGCCCCAGCCCCGGGCCGTTGGAGGGCTGCCCGGTGGTTACGATGTCGGGATAGATAACGCCGATGGTGAGGGTGGAGGGTGCCTGGTCCGACCCAGCAATGGCGATCCCTCCGCCGTTCTGGCTGGCCTTGTTGGCGTTGAAGATGCAGTTGTTCGCCGTAACACTGCCGTTGTTCATATAAATGGCTCCGCCGCTGCCTGCGCTGGCCGCATTGCCCGCAAAAGTGCAGTTCTTGGCGGTGATAATGCTGGAATCCGCATAGACCGCGCCGCCGCTGCCGGAGGTGGCCGTGTTGCCGGCGGTAGAAGAGCCGAAATCGACCTGTTCCCAGTTCAAATACTGGCTGTTGACGACGTAAACCGCGCCCCCATTCCGGGCCTGGTTGGATTGTATCTGCGGCCGGTCGGACCGGGTGGCCGTATCGTACGAGGTCATCCACAGCCAGGCTCCGTTACCCAGGTACCACACCCCGCCGTCGCCAACCGCTATGTTGCCCGTAGCCTGTATTTTGCCCCACACATCGAACTCCGGCGCGGCGCTGGCATTGAACGCCCCGCCGTTGCCGGCGGCCGAATTATTGGTAATTGCGATTGCGAAGGTATTGATGGCGTAGATCTGGACGGTCGAATTATTGGTGGTGTTCAGCCCCCCGCCGTTAACCCCGGCGTGGTTGGATGCAAGCTGGCTGTCCTTCACCGCGGTGGCAAAAAAGCGCGCCAGGCCCGTTCCGTCCACCGCCACTCCCCCTCCGCTGCCGGCAGCGGAGTTGTTGTTTATATTCCACCAGCTTCTTAAATCCAGGACGCCGCTGTCCAGGTAAACCCCGCCGCCGTCCGTCCCGGCCGAATTAAAGGAGAGCGTGGCGCTGTTCACGTTGACGTTGGCCGCTCCGGTTGCGGCGATGCCCCCGCCCTGCAGCGTTGTGGCCTGGTTGTGGTCGAGGACTGAGTTGGCCTGCAGGGCTAGCTGGCCTCCCACCATGCGGATGCCGCCGCCCAAAGTGCTGGCTGTGTTCAGACTGACGCTCGAATTGTTCAAAGTGACCGTGCTGCTCTCGGCGTAGATGCCGCCGCCGCTGCCGGTAGCAGTATTGTCGTGAATGCTGACGTTGGTGGCAGTGAGCTGGGTGCCTTTGCCCAGCCACACACCGCCACCGTCCGCGGCCGTGTTACCGAAAATGGCAACGTTGTTCATAGTCAGGCTGCCGGTGGTGGGATTTGCCTGGAACTGGATGCCGCCGCCGCTCGCGCCGCTCCCCTGGGTGACGTTCAGGTTGTTCAAGGTGACCGTATGTCCCGGGTTAATCGTAATCACGGCTCCCGGATTCTTGGCGCTGATCGTCGAGCGGTCGCCGGACGGCGTGGAGCAGCCCGAGTAGCCGCCCTGCAGGGTCACGTCTTTGAAGATCGTAATGTTTTCATTAAAAGTCTGCGTCTTGTCGATCAGCAGCCGGTCGCCAGGGGCGGCATGCAACATCGCCTCGCTAATCGTCGTATCAACGCATCCCGGCCCAACCGGCAGGTCCGTCGCCGGCAGATCAGGGCTGGCCTCCACCACCGCAGCCGGCCAGGCCAGGCAGACAACGAGGATAAAAGTAAGAATCGCTCTTCGGTATAGTTTCATATGCCAAGAATTCGTGAATAAGGTTCACACTTCGGAGCTGCCGTAACGACTGACCCATGAGGGGTGCTTCGCGAATTCGTCACTACAATTTACCAGTCTTCATTGTAGTGACGACTTCAGTCGTTACTGCCAAAATTTAACAACTAAAATCGCCATTCCCTTCTGATTTGTACTTAATTATAGGTGTCTTTTGCCTATTATTTCAAACAATTCCGCGTTCCATTTCCTCGGCGGCGACAAGGACAAGCCAGGCATCCGGGCGGCCTACGGCGAGCAGAAATACGTCCGCCTGGTCGAGTTCAAGCGTAAATACGGCCCCACCTCTCGTATAATCTTTTTTTCTTAAAAGTCGACAAAAAAGATTGAAATTATTCACGTATTAAGATATAAATACATATAAATAAGATAAATATAATCTTATTGACGTAAAATAAACATTGTCTCATTGATGGACACTGTGAG
Source organism: Anaerolineaceae bacterium UBA700 (assembly GCA_002298885.1). The sequence continues at coordinate 890 of DBMK01000184.1, read as the reverse complement.
ACAATTAAATTTTTTCACAGGAGATCCCAAAAATGTCCACTCAACCTATCCAAACCAAATCATCGATCCCCTGGGAGAATGCAGAAACGTACGATGCGTATATCGGCCGCTGGAGCCGCCTGGCAGCAGTCGAATTTATCAAATGGCTGTCGCCTGTGCCCGGTATCAGCTGGCTGGATATCGGCTGCGGCACCGGCGCCTTGAGCCGAGCCATTTTGCAGATTGCCGAGCCATTTTCGGTCAAAGGCCTGGACCTCTCCAAGGATTTCATTACCTACACCCGCGCGCTCGTAGACGACGAACGCGCCAGCTTCGATATCGGCGACGCCCTGGCTCTGCCGGTGGAGACCGGCGCCTACGACGCCGCCGTTTCCGGCCTGGTTTTCAATTTTCTGCCCCAACGCGAGCATGCCCTGGCCGAAATGAAGCGCGCCGTGCGCCCCGGCGGCATGATTGCCATGTACGTCTGGGATTACAGCGCAAAAATGCAGCCGCTGCGCCACTTCTGGAACGCTGCCGTGGCCGTCGACCCCTCCGCCTACGATCTGGACGAAGGCCGCCGCTTTTCCATCTGCAACCCAGACGCTCTGACCTACCTGTTCAGCAGCGCCGGCCTGGGCGACATCAGCGTTCAGCCGCTGGATGTCTGGCTCGAGTTCAAAAATTTCGACGATTACTGGCTGCCGTTCCTAAACGGTGCCGGGCCGGCGGCTACCTTTTGCAGGACGCTCAGCGGCGAGCGCCGCGCCGCCCTGCGCAAACGCCTGCAGAACGGCCTGCCCACCGCCATCGACGGATCGATCCCCCTCATGACCCGCGCCTGGGCTATCTGCGGCGTCCGCCAGTAACTTATATTAAATGGCGATTTTGGGGCGCTTTGCGCCCCAAAA
>DBMK01000246.1 GCA_002298885.1 Anaerolineaceae bacterium UBA700 | reverse complement strand
TTTTGGGATCGATTTTAATGAAACTCGCCGTTGGATTACTTGTTCAGGCTGATGACGTAGGCAATCACGTCGGCGATATCCTGGGGTTGGAGCACTTTCGTGTCGCCGAAAGCCGTCATCTTCAGGGCAGGGCCGGGCCCTTCGGGCGTCGAGCCGTGCTCGAGGAACAGGTCGAGGTTCTGGGCGAAGACCTTGGGGTCGGAGCTCTTCAAGGCCTCGTCGATCGGGTTCAACGAAGGCACAGTGCCGTCAGTGGAGCCGGGATTAGCCACTGGCGCCTTGCCCTCCTCACCGTGGCAGGCTACACAGTTCGCCTTGAAAATATCCGCGCCCTTGGTGGCGTCGCCGGTCAGGTTAACCGCCTCACCGGTGCCGCCCGGGTTCGAAGGCTTGGGGACTTTCTCCGTGTCGCCGCCTGACGCCGGGGCGGACGAGCAGGCGGCTAGAACTAGAACAAAGATTGAAACGATTGCCAGCAATCCGGCCAGACGATGATTGGAAAATAACCGCTTCATTTCTCTCTCCTGGATATCATGGTTAGATGAATTGCAGCAAAGTCTACAATTCATTACTATACAAATCTATTATATCAGAATTTAAATTCATTAAATTAATTAATTTGTTTTCTAATTTGTCATGAATTTGACTCATCCCCGGATGACGCCCAGCGCTTAATCTCCGAATGTTTCCTTACAGGATGCTACGCGATCGCCCCTACACCGGATGCGTGGAAAAGGCGAACGACTTGATGGCAGCCCAGGGGGGCCGCTCCACGCATCCTTTCCGGATGTAAACGATTGCTGCTCCAGCCTGCGAGGAAAGCCGTTTCCGCCGCCTTGGAAATAAAAGTAAAATAATAATAAATATTTTTGAAGTTCTATCAATTATAATATAAATAATATTGAATAAAATATTGACAATTCAAATATTTGTGCTAAAATAATTTCGTAACCTCAAGATCCACTCAAATCCAGTCCCGAACCGGCCAGCCGGAGATTGACTGACTGACGAAAAGGAGTTTCCATGAACCCAATGTTATCCAAATGCCCGGTATGCGGGGGCGAGCTGACCATTACCCGGCTGCACTGCGCCGAATGCGATACGTCCATCGAGGGGCACTTTACGCCGCCTGCCAACCTGTTTGGCCAGCTCAATCCGGAGCAAATGCAGTTTTTATTGAATTTCGTGCGCCTGGAAGGTCGCTTTACCCGCCTCGAGGAAGAATTTCACCTGTCCTATCCGACCTTGCGCAACCGGCTGTACGAGATCATCCGCGCCCTGGGTTTCGAGCCGGGTAAGGAGGAATCCTCGCAGCGCCTGACGGTGGACGACCGGCGGCGCATCCTGGAGGAGTTGGAACAGGGGCGTATCAGTTTTCAGGACGCCCAACGCCGCCTGAAGGGCAAGCGTGAGGACGAAGAGACCGCCGCGGGGGACCCGGCGTAGGAGAGGCAGACATGATTCGCAATGAAGAACGGTTGAAAGTGTTGAAAATGGTTGCCGACGGTAAGATTACCGCCGAACAAGCCACCACCCTGCTCGAAGCCCTGGACGAGAGCCCGACTTCGGCTGGAAAGGGCCAACCCGGGGCAGGTGGGACGACGGTTGCGCAGGTGGGGCGCTTCTTCCGGGTGAGGGTCACTGATAAGGTCACCGGACGGGTGCGGGTCAACGTACGCCTGCCGGTGGGCATCATCAACGCCGGCATGAAGCTGGGCATGCGCTTTGCACCCCAGGTGGAAGGCGTCGATTACCAGGAGGTTGCGGATATGATCCGCGCTGGCGGGATTGGCAAGATCGTCGATGTCGAAGACGAGGAAGACAGCGAGCACGTCGAAATTTTCATCGAGTGATGGGTTGGGTACAATGGAAACTGCTTTTCAAAAATCAAACTGGAAAAAAACCTTTTTCACCATCTGGACCGGGCAGGCCTTCTCGCTGTTGGGCAGCGGCCTGGTGCAGTTCGCCCTGGTCTGGTGGCTCACCCAGACCACGCACTCAGCCACGGTGCTGGCCTCGGCCACCATGGCAGCCATCCTGCCGCAGATTGTCCTGGGGCCCTTTGCCGGCGCCCTGGTCGACCGCTGGAACCGCCGGCTGGTGATGATCGCGGCCGATGGGTCGATTGCCCTGGCCACGGTCTTTCTGGCGCTCCTCTTCTGGAGCGGCGTGATCCAACCCTGGCACGTGTTTGTGATCCTTTTCCTGCGCTCCCTGGGCAGCGTGTTCCATTTCAACGCCATGACTGCCTCCACCTCCTTGATGGTGCCGGACGAACAGTTGACGCGGGTGGGCGGCCTGAACCAGACCCTGAGCGGCATCCTCAATATCGCCGCGCCGCCGTTAGGCGCCCTGCTGTTGGGCCTGATCCCGATGTATTGGGTCCTGGCTGTGGATGTGGTGACGGCGGCCATCGCCATTTCCCCGCTGCTCTTCATTCGCATTCCCCAGCCCGTTCGGCATGATACGGCCGAGGCGGTTACCCCACGCCTGCTGTTGAAGGACGTGCGTGAAGGCCTGCGCTACGTAAGATCCTGGCCGGCCCTGGTGATCATCATCGGCATGGCCATGCTGATCAACTTCCTCTACAACCCGGCCGCCATGTTGATGCCACTGCTGGTGACCAACCATTTCCATGGCGACGTCTGGCACCTCGGCGTGATTGATTCGACCTTTGGGATTGGGGTGGTGATCGGCGGCCTGCTGCTCAGCGTGTGGGGCGGCTTCAAGAGTAAACTGGCCACCTCGATGACCGGTCTGATCGGCATGGGCGGTGGGGCGCTGCTGGTAGGCTTTGCGCCGGCGGAGGTCTTCTGGATGGCGGTGGCGGGCTACACCCTGTCCGGCGCCATGAACCCGATCGTCAATGGCCCGCTGTTTGCCGTGCTCCAATCCCGCGTTCCGCCCGACAAGCAGGCCCGCGTCTTCAGCCTGGTCAACAGCAGCGCCATGGCCATGATGCCCCTGGGTACCCTGGCGGCTGCGCCGGTGGCCAACTTGCTGGGCATCCCGGCTTGGTTCATCGCCGCCGGCGTGGCAACCGCCGCCATGGGCGTGCTCGGCTTCTTTATCCCCACCCTGACCAATTTTGAGCGCGACTTCAAGCCCATCGCCGCCGCTGAAGCCGACGCATCCATCCCCGCACCCGGCGCCGCAGTAAACGATGTTGTATAAACAA
>DBMK01000040.1 GCA_002298885.1 Anaerolineaceae bacterium UBA700 | reverse complement strand
CCGTTTACGGCCAAATACCCGCTTTTTTTTATTTGTTTTCAATACCGCAATAAAGCGCCGATCGAACCCATTTTGGTCAAAGCCGGGTCGGAGCGCAGCACTTCGATCTCTCCACCGCGTCGCAGGACGCGGCCAACGGCCATTTCAACTGCGTCCAGGGTCTTCTCCACTTTACCCTTTCCGCACAACGAACACGGGTCCGCCAGCGCCGTAAACAGTGCGCCGCAGTTATCGCACACATACCCCGGATGCCTCAATCCCTCTTCGACGACCAGGGTCTTAATGCGGTCGCGACTGATGGCATCAAACACATCAGTCATTCCCACCACAGCGGAACTGCCTTTGGCCGCCGAGGTGATGATGTTCTCCACCAGCCGGTTCTGGCGCTGGCTTTCAGCCTCCAGCCCAATTTGCAGGGCCTTGTTCTGCACTTCGATGTGGGAGGCCGTCATGCTCATCGGGAAGGTGCCCATGACCAGGCTTTGCCAGGCTTTGGGAAGCAGGTTGCGGAAAGAAGCTGTGTTTTCGTCCGTCCCGCCGATCAATACGCGGCGGACGTGGTTTTCTTCAAAGAAGTGGACGGCAAACTCAACAGAGTCTTTGATATTCCGCTCGATTTTTTCTTCCATGTAGTTGGTGCGCCCGGCCACCCCGCCTCGCCGGCCGGGGAAGCTCGATGCGCCGCCGCGCTTGATGTGTTTGACAGACTCACCAAGTACGCCCTCCTGCTCGCGTAGCTCGCCCAGGTGGAAGAAAAAAAGACGCGCGCCTTGCTTGTCTACCAGGGCGACACCATAGCCGCCGTAGGTATCCAGCAGGTCGGCCAGCGGCTTGACGCTGGGCCGGTCGCTAATGTGAACAAAGTCGCGCAGGGGAATAGCCAGGGGATAAGCGCGGAAGAATCCATCCGGGAAACAGGAAAAAACGGCCACTTCCCGCCCGGTCCAATCATATTCAAGATTGAAATAGCGTTCCACCGCGCCAATATCCTCAGGGAGGTTGATCTCTTTCAACATATTTCGAAGGCGAAGCCTGTACGCATCGGCATTCCCTTCGGTGGGATCGGTGTTCAGGTAGAGACTTAAAACCGGGGCAGAGCTTTTGTATTCCAGCAGCTCCCGTAAGTCGTTGTCTGAAAACATGGCAACCTCCTGGGTGTTATATGCTTGTGTTTTAAGATATGCGCCGGTACCAGGTTTCTGCCGGGCACAATAGGAATAGCTTACGAAGGTATTGGAATGGTATACCTTCGTAAAGCTTTGCAGAGGCGCCGATTAGGGGCGCTTGCCAAGCGTCAGAGTCACCTCCTTTTTCTGGTTATTACGAATGATGGTGAGGTTTATTTTGTCGCCAGGGCTCTTGTTGGTGAGGACGTAACCGATCAGGTCGTTGAATTCCTTGACCGGACGTCCGTCCACGGCGATCACCAGGTCACCGCCCGCGTCCAGGTTTTGGACGTTGGTCGGTTTATTGGCCCCGATCAGGCCGGCCTGGTCCCCCGGCCCGCCAGAGGTTACTTGGGATATGTAGGCGCCGGTCTGTTGGGGCAGACCCAGCGTGTTGATGTCGTCCAACGAAAGGTTGGACTGGAAAGTCAGGCCCAGGTAAGGGTAATCATATTTCCCGGACGAGATCAGGACCGGGCTTACCCGTTTAATAATGTTGATGGGAATCGCAAAGCCGATACCGATATTGGACGGCTCGGAGGTGGTGGGCGTGCCGGAGGTTTGGATGGCCCGGTTGATCCCGATCACCTCACCTTTCAGGTTCAACAGCGGCCCGCCGGAATTGCCCGGGTTAATTGCCGCGTCGGTTTGGATGATGTCGCCGGATGAAAAGAATCCGCCCGAAGACGACTGGCGCAAGCTCTCCAGCGTGCGTCCCTTGGCCGATACGATGCCGTACGTCATGGTGCCGCTCAAGCCAAAGGGGTTACCCAGGGCCACGACCGTCTGCCCGACCTTGACGGCGTCCGAATCGCCCAGGGTGAGCGGCTGCAGCTCGCTCTCAGGCGCTTTCACCTGGATAATCGCCAGGTCGGAGTCGATATCGGTGCCGATCACCTCGCCGCTCACCTTCAATCCGGAGGCAAAATCGACCTCGATCTCGGTTGCGCCGTCTACCACGTGATAGTTGGTCAGAATGTGGCCTTTTTTATCGTAAACGATCCCCGAGCCCTGGGCGCCGCCCTGGCTGGTGAGGATGGTGATGGAAACGACGCCGGGACTCACCCGGGCGTACAGGTCTTCGAGCGTGGTGTCCAGGGCAGCCGAGCCGCTGCCGCTGATGACCACAGGCGCCGGAGCGGTCTGCCCGCCGGGGTTGGCGGTTTGCGGCGCCTGCGATTGGACTTCAACCGTTGCCGCCTGGGTGGGCTCGACTGAGTCGGTAGAGGTAAATGGGTTGCTGAATGTGATCGAAGGTCCGAAGCTGCATGCAATGGCAGCCAGTGCGAAGGTCAATATCACGATAATGGGTGCAATCCGTCTCATAAATCCCGTAACCTTTCAAATAATTCACGCTGTTTGGGGGAAAGTTGGCGCGGTAGTGTTACTTTTATACGGGCGAAAAAGTCGCCCGATTTTTGTTTGTTGCTAAGGCCCGGCAAGCCGCGCCCGGCCAGGCGAAAAGTCTGTCCTGGCTGGGTTCCGGCCGGGATAGTCAGCATTACGTCGCCGCCCGGCGTGGGCACGCGCGCCTGCCCGCCGAGCACGGCGGTGACCAGGTCGAGCGTTACATCGCTGTACAGGTCGATCCCTTTTAGCTCGTATTGAGCGTCCGGAGCAACTTCGACCACCAGGTAAATATCGCCGCCATCCGGGCTGGCGTTTGCCATGCGCACCTTGGTGCCATTGTGTGCGCCGGCCGGGATCTTGACCGTCATACGCCGGTCGCCGGCCTGGAGGATACGCTCGGCGCCGTTATAGGCTTCCTGGAGGGTGATTGTGACCGGCTGCTCGTACTGCTGCGGCTGCATGGTGCGGCGGCGAGTTTGGGTGCGGGTTGTGGCGCCGCCAAAACCGCCCATGCCCCCAAAGATTTGGGAGAAGAAATCGGAGAAACCGCCTCCGAACATATCGTTCAGGTTGCCGTATTCGACCCGCGTGCCGCCCCCCGGATTATTCGCATACCAGTCTTCCCAGTTGAAGTTGCCCCTTCCACCGCCCTGCTGCCATTGCGAATAGGATTCGCCGAGCTGGTCGTAGCGGGCGCGTTTCTTCGGATCGCCCAGCACTTCGTGGGCCTCGTTAATTTCCTTGAATTTCTCTTCGGCCTTCTTGTCGCCCGGATTCTTATCCGGATGGTACTTCATGGCTAATTTCCGGTAAGCTTTCTTTACTTCATCCTGGCTGGCTTTGCGTTCGACACCGAGAATTTTATAATAATCCTTATAATCCATGACCTTATTTTATGCATAAGGATTATATAGAGTCAATAGAGGGGGCGAATGTCTTATGTAACTCTAAGAATTATCTAACATAAAGCTCGCGAAGATGATTTTTGGGGTTGTTTGGGGCTGCGAAGCAGCCCCAAACAACCTCAAAACTCATCTTCAAACTTTCTTTAGGATGTAGTCGGCAATCTCTATGATGTCAGCCATTTCTGGGGAGCGGGCCAGGTAACCGTAGTTTCCAAGAGCTGCACTGAAGATACCGGAGATTTCCTCAAAATGCACGATCATGCCGCCGTACTTGGCCAGGATCTGGTCGTGATTGTACTTGTAGGGGCGGTCTTGCTTGCGCCCCACGTAGCAGCAGTGGTAGGGCCGCGAATAAGAGGACGAGAACTTATTGTGCAGGATGACGTTCGCCCATTCGTAATACACGTCGATGTCGTTGGCAAAGTTGAACATATCGGTGGTCAGCCCGCCCGGCGGGCGCATGTTCACTTCCAGGCCGATTAGCTTACCTTCGGGCGTGCGAAAAAATTCAAAGTGGAAAAACCGGTTACACAGTCCGTATACCTTGACGATGCGCCGCCCGGCCTTCTCCAGGTCGGGAGGGATCACACGCTGGGTGTAGTAATAGATTTCTGTGTCCTCGTTCACCGTTTCCATCACCCCCTGGCTGAAAACCAGTGAGTTAAGGAAAACGACGTCCCCATTGTGATCGGTCAGGCCGTCGAACGTCTGGATTTGCCCCGTGATGTACTTTTCCAGGAAGTATTCGACCGGCGGCAGCGGGTCCAGAAAAGCATCCAGCTCGGCTTTGTTATTAAATTTATAGGTCTTGGCAGCCCCAACACCAACATCCGGTTTGGCGATAACCGGAAACCCTACTTCATCGGCAAACTTGCACGCCTGCTCTGCGCTGTGGACCAACACCCCCGGCGCTGTATCGACTCCGGCGGCCTTGTATTTGGCCTTCATCAGCGATTTATGCTTGATCGGGGGCAGGTCTTCCACCCTGAGCCCCTCGATATTGAAATCTGTCCGCAGGCGCGCTTCGGTCTCCAGCCAGTATTCGCTGTGCGAATCCAACCCGTCCAATCTGCCGTAGCGGTGGGTGAAGTAACCCATGGCGCGCAGCAGGTCGTCGTAATTGTGCATGTTGGGGACCCAATAATATTCATTCAAGGCGGCACGCAGCTCGGGCCGCAGATTGTCGAACGGTTCATCCCCCAGGCCGAGCACGTTCGCCCCCAGGTTGCGCAAATGGACGCAGAACTGGTAATAATTGGGCGGAAAATGGGGTGATAGGAAGATGAAATTCATACGATCCTCTTTCTTGACATTTTTGCCTTGAATTGTGCCATTATAATTCAAATCCAGAAAAAGGTTGCTCCGCACAGCAAGGCCGTCCGGAGCAACCTTATTCTAGAAATTATTAAGTTCGTAACGGCTTCATCCACCGGCTGGTGTTGTGGTAATCGGTGAGTACGTTGCCGGGCGGGTTCAGCTCGTCCATGGCTATTCGGTCCGCTTCGGCCAGCGTCATCTCCATAACCGGCAACGCCTCCTCAAGCTGGGCCAGGGTGCGCGGCCCGTAGATCGGGGCGGTCACGCCGGGCTGATCTTTGACCCACAGCAACGCCAGTTGGGCTGCGCTAATGCCGCGTTCCCGCGCCAGCTCTACCACCCTCGCCCCAACCCGGGCCCCAGGCTGGTTGACCCGATCGCGGTAGTATCCTCCCTGTACCGCAGCCCGTGATTCCGATGGTATGGTTCCATCCGTCGGGTAGCGCCCGGCTAGCACGCCCTGCGCCAGCGGCGACCAGGGCAGGACTCCCAGGCTGTAGGCTTTGGCAAGCGGGATCAGCTCGTTTTCAATCCGGCGGTCGAGCAGGTTGTAGGGCGGCTGCTCGCTGGTAAAGCGGGCATAGCCCTTGAATTCACTTGTCAGCAGTGCCTCTGCCACCTTCCAGGGTGGAAATGTCGAGCATCCGATGTAGCGTATCTTGCCCTGGCGTACCAGGTCGGTCAGCGCCGAAAGCGTTTCCTCGATGGGGACGTCGAAATCGGACCGGTGCATCTGGTACAGGTCGATCACGTCGGTCTGCAGGCGGCGCAGGGAAGCTTCGCAGGCCTGCACGACGTGCAGCCGGCTGCCGCCGGCATTGTTCGGGCCTTCGCCAGAGGGGAAGAAAAACTTGGTTGCCAAAAAGACCTTCTGGCGCGGCAGTCCCTGCTGAAAAGCTTTGCCTATGATCCATTCGCTCTCCCCGTCGTTATATACGTCCGCGGTGTCGATCAGGTTGACGCCGCGATCGACCGCCAGGTTGAGGATGCGCATCGCCTCCTCCTCGCCGGTTGGCATGCCGAAGTTCATGGTTCCTAATGCCAGCGGCGCCACGCGCACGCCGCTCCTTCCTAATATCCTGTATTCCATTTATTCCTCCTTAACCCTCTTCCCACGAGGCTGGCAATGGCTTAAAATGAATTAAGGTGGATTTTAACCGGAAAGGACGTCTCCATGAGCACACTTTTATTTGAGATCAAACTCCCAACCGGGCAGACTCTCCAGGCGCGACAGGGTGACCTGACCGAGGAGGTCTGCGATGCGATTGTCAATGCAGCAAATGGGTCCCTGGCTCACGGCGCTGGGGTGGCCGGGGTGATTGTGCGCCGGGGTGGGGCAATCATACAAGATGAGAGCGACCGTTGGATTTCGCAGAACGGAGAGGTGCCGACTGGCCAGGTGGCGGTGACCGTTGCAGGCGCGCTACCTTGCAAGTGGGTCATCCACGCCGTTGGCCCGGTATGGCGCGGTGGCGGGGCCAGCGAGGACGGCTTCCTGGCCAGCGCGGTGGAAAACAGCCTGCGCCAGGCCGAAGAGTTGCAGTTAACCAGCATTGCCTTTCCCGCTATCAGCAGTGGGATTTTCGGTTTCCCTAAGGAGCGCTGCGCCAGTATTATGCTGGATGCAGTGCTGAGCTATTGCGCCGGGCAGCCCCAGAGCCGCCTTAGGCAGATCCGCTTTACGAATATCGACGCGCTGACCGCCAAAATATTCGAATCGGCTTTACGCAAGCTGGAGAAATAAAGACACTTCCAGGTTGCTGCCCGCGGAAATCCATTGGTCGGGGGAATCCCTTATTTCTGGTTCGTGGCGATCAAATTGTAGTCGGTGAAGACCACGCCTCCGCCCACCAGCTCGGGCGAGTAAACGGATTCGAACCGTTTCACGGCGGCCGATTCGCTGTGGATGGTTTGGGCAGCGCTGTCTTTAAATATAAACAGGTGGATAAAGCAGGTCGGATCGCTCCGCTGCTGCCAGGCCACGTACATTCGTGTTCCAGGTTCGTTGGCGCGGACGTAATCCACGAATTCTTCAATCGCCCGCTTGACCTTTTCGACGGCCTGCTTTTTAACCTGATAGGTGGCTGTCTGATAGTTTGGCATACCGGTAATCTCCATTTTATTTGTAAGAGTAGTGCTGCCAAAAGCTTAAATCGATTTCAGAATATCTTCAGCGAAACCTTTCTATACGCAAACGGACCTCGCAGAATTTTACAGCAGAATGGTCGTAATTTGCTATAATATATCTACTTATTTACATTTAATCTTTAAGGATGGCAATCCATGCGGCGGGAAGTATTAACCTGGCAAGACGTTGATAAGCTGATCGACCATTTAATTCCCCAATTTGAGACCGAGTTCGATGCCATGGTGATGGTAACGCGGGGTGGTCTGATCCCGGGCGGTATGCTGGCTGAGGCGCTCAAACTGGACGTGATTTTGACCGCAGCCGTCGACTTCCCCTCCGAAATGGAAAACGAAAAGCAAAAAACTCGCCTGATGGCGTGGCCGAAGTTCTTGCAGTTTCCGGATGACACCCTGCTGCGCGGGCGCCGGGTGCTGGTGGTCGACGACGTGTGGGGTTCGGGACGCACCATGACCGCCGTGCGCAGCCGGATTATCGGCTCAGCGGGGGTAGCCAGCACCTGCGTGCTGCATTTCAACCCCTATCACAGCCTGTTTGGTACCCTGCGCCCCGATTTTTACGCTGCCATCACCGACGCCTATATCGTCTACCCCTGGGAGATCAACCGCGGCCCTGAAGCAGTGCTGCTCCACGATTTTTAAAGAAGAATTTCCAAATAATCACTGACAATCTTACGTATATCGAACATTTCCTCGGCCCTCGCCCTTGCCCCGGCACGGTAAGCCACCTGGTCAAGGCAGATGCGCCGCACGCCTTCGGCCAGCGGCGCTACGACCGGCGGCTCCAATTTCCAGTGGTTACTCCCGTAGGGCGCCACATAACCCGCACCAGGCGGCACCATTTCGGCCAGGGCGCCGGTGGCATAGGCTGCCACGGGAAGCCCGCAGGCCAGCGCCTCGATCACCGAGTTGGGGCAGGCCGCGTTAAGGTCGGCCGAAAACAGGACGTGCGCCGAGCGGTCAAGGTCGGGTACCCGATCGCGAGGGACGATGCCGGCCCAGGCAATATTCAGGCCGGGATAACCGGCGGCGATCCGCTCGCGTGTGGCCTGGGGCACGTCCCCGGCTACCATGAGTTCCCAGCGCCTGGAGGAGTTATTGCCCAGGGCGCTTACCAATTCAGCCGCATTTTTCAGTCCGGAGGCCATGGTGCCTCCCAGGTGGCCTTCAACCAGGAGCACCCGGAACGCATCGCTCGGGCGCTTGTCCGGGCCCTCGGGTGAAAAAGCGTTCAAATCGACGCCGTTGTAAATGACCGTTCCCTGGGCGCGGCTTGCGCCGTGCGTTTGCATCCACCAGTCGCGTGAGAACTGGCTCTGGTAGACAATGCAGTCGGCCAGCCGGCTGCGGATGGCAGCCAGGATCCAGTTGTTGGCTTCGGCGCGCAGGAAATGTTTTAGGCCGGTCGGCAGCTTGCGGTGCAGCCAGTTCATGCCGTTCAGGCGCTGGACGATGCGCACCCCGCGCCTCCTGGCGCGCCATACCAGGTCCATGCGCCGTGTGCCGCCGATGACCAACACTGCGGCGCAGTCCTGCGCCAGCGGGTCGTGGTGGACGTGAATCCCCCGTTCACCGAGGGCTGAAATCAGCCGGCCGGTGAATGAGGCCGGGCCGCCCCGGCCGGTTTGCGGGGGATAAATGCAAATCGAGGTCAATCTTTATATCGCAGCAGCGCCTGGGCAATCCGTTCGGAGGCGTGCCCGTCGCCAAACGGGTTTTTTGCGCCGGCCATGGCCTGGTAGGCTTTGGGATCGTCCAACAGCCGGCGAGTCTCATTGACAATTATAGTGGGGTCCGTCCCCACCAGCTTCAGCACGCCGGCTTCCACTCCTTCGGGGCGCTCGGTGACGTTCCGCAGCACCAGGGTCGGCTTGCCCAGGCTGGTGGCCTCTTCCTGGATGCCGCCGGAATCGGTCAGCACCAGCACGGCCCGCTTCATCAGGTGGACCATCGGCAGGTAGTCCAGCGGCTTGAGCAGGGTGATGTTAGGCACGCCGCTTAACATGCGGAGTGCCGGTTCCTGCACGTTCGGGTTCAAATGCACCGGGTAGACCAGCTCCAGGCGGTCCCGGTAAGTTTCGGCCAGGTTGAGCAGGGCGCTGAAAATATCCTCGAAAGGCCTGCCGAAGTTTTCCCGCCTGTGGGCTGTGACCAGCAGCAGCTCTCTGCCTCCCGGGCGGACGTTCAGCCGCTCGAGCAGTTCCTGCACTTCTGCCGGCGCAGACCGGCATACAATTTCATTCAGGGCATCGATCACAGGGTTGCCGCTCACCACGATGCGGCTGTCTGCGACGCCCTCGCTCAGCAGGTTCTGCCGGCTGTGTTCGGTGGGAGCAAAATGCAGGTCCACCAGCACGCTGGCGATGCGCCGGTTGACTTCTTCGGGGAACGGCTGCCATTTGTCGTGCGTGCGCAGCCCGGCCTCGATGTGGCCGATGCGGATGCGATTGTAGTAACAGTCCAGCGCCGCCGCCATCACCGTGGTGGTGTCGCCTTGCACCAGCACCCAATCCGGTTTTTCAGCCTTGAGCACCGGGTCGAGCTCCGTGAGAATGTCGGCGGTCAGCTCCGGCAGGGTCTGGTTGGGGCGCATCAGGTTCAGGTCGATTTGCGGCTGGATGCCGAACAGGTTCAGCACCTGGTCGAGCATCTCCCGGTGCTGGGCGGTGACGCACACACGCGATTCGATCCCGGGCGTATTTTCGAGCGCCTTGATCACCGGTGCCATCTTCACCGCCTCGGGGCGGGTGCCGAAAATGGAGAGCACGCGCATCATCGCTTGGCAACTCCCAGGCGGATGAAGCCGAAGCCCAGACTGCGCCAGGCTTCTTCACTCCACCCGCCGACGCAGTCCACCACGACGCGCGCCTTAGTGAGCTGGGCCACCACCACTGGATCAAGGCTGCACAGGCTGGAATGGCCTACCAGAAGGAGAAGCAGATCGGCGTCCTCGATTGCCTCCGCCAGGGTGGCGGTGGTGGTCAAGCCGTTGACGTTCGTCGATGGCTTATAAGGCTCGAAGGGTAAGACATTGGCGCCTTCTTTGGCCAGGAGGTGGCAGGCCTCAATCGCCGGGCTTTCGCGCATGTCGTCCACGTCGGCTTTATAAGCAAGGCCCAATGCGGCGATCTGTTTGCCGGCCAGGCTGCCGTCCAGAGCGCGTTTGGCCAGCTCGACCACGAAATGCGGCTGCGCATCGTTAACACTACGCGCCGTGTGGATCAGCGGCGTGATGTCCGGGGCGGCTTCGACCAGGAACCAGGGATCGACGCTGATGCAGTGCCCGCCCACGCCCGGCCCGGGGTTCAAAATGCGCACCCGCGGGTGCAGGTTTGCCAGGTGGATCGCCTCCCAGACGTCGATGCCGAAGCGGTCGGCCAGGCGCGAAAATTCATTGGCGATGGCGATGTTGACGTCGCGGTAGGTGTTTTCCATCAGCTTGACCATCTCTGCGGTAGTGGCGTCCGTCTGGATGATCTCGCCGCGCACGAAAGTGGCGTACAGGTCGCGCCCGGCTTCGGCCGAGGCGCGGTCGATTCCGCCGATGACGCGTGCATTTTCGATCAGCTCGCGCAGGATCTGCCCCGGCAGTACCCGTTCCGGCGAATAGGCAAGGTGAAAATCTTCGCCGGCTTTCAGGCCGCTCCTCTCCAGAATCGGCCGCACCAGGTCCACCGTAGTACGAGGCGGCGATGTGGATTCGAGGATGACCAGGTTGCCTCGCCGCAGGTTAGGCAGCACGGATTCAGTGGCCGCGATGACGGCGCGCATGTCCGCCTTTTTATCGCCGTAAAATGGCGTTGGGACGGCAATTATGAAGGCGTCCGCCGGCTCGACCGCCGGGCGCACCACCAGGTTGCCTGAATTGATCGCAGCCTGCACCAGGGTACGCAGGCCGGGCTCGTGGATGTGGATGTGGCCGCTCTGTAATGTCTCTACCACATCCGGATTGACGTCGATTCCCACGACTTTCAATCCGTGGGTGGCAAAAGTGCTTGCGGTTGGCAGGCCGATGTACCCCAGGCCCAGGACGCATATCTTCTCGAAGTTCACGGAGGATTCCTTATCTTAAAAAGAATATGAGAGAATTATACCGTTGATATTTCTTTATATTTCGGTCAGGTCGGGTTCTGCTGGAATCGTTTTTCTGTTTTGCCGCGAGAGGAGCAGCAGCCAGGTCACGCTGACCAATCCAACCAGCAGCCCGCCGTACCAGATATATTTCGGTCCCAGGCTATCGTTCAGCAGGCCTCCGAAGGCCGGGCCAATGCCGCGGGCGATACTCCAGGTCAGCCCGTACAGGCTCATGTAGCGCCCGCGCATGTCGGCCGGAGCGCGGTTGGCGACGTAGGTGGTGGCAGTTGGCACCAGAATCAGCTCTCCAACGGTCATTACGGCCATGCCGAGCCAGAATCCCCAGAAGCCGCTCCCAAGTGAGAAAATCCCTGCCGAAAGGGCGTAAACCAGCGCCCCCAGGCTGACCATGTAGATCGGCGGGAAGCGTTTTGTCACCCGCGTCACCATGAATTGGAACAGGACGACCATCAGCGCGTTGGTAGTCGGCAGAAATCCGTACAGGCTCTCCGATATAGCATAGTTTTTGTTGGTGTAGACTGCCAGCAACTGCCAGATCATGGCGGCGACGATGGTGTTGGTGGCTACTGCGCCGACGAATGAGATGAAATGGCGGTCTCGCATCACTTTCCCGTAGCCGCCAAATGATTCGATTTTGACTGCGGTCGTTTTATGGCTGAGTGTCTCCCTGGCCAGCAGTAAGAGCATCAACCCGTAAAGGATCTGCCCGGAGGCAGCGATGAAGAAGGCCGAAGCATAAGAGGCCACGGCCACGAAGCCGCCGATCATCGGCCCCAGGCTGATGCCCAGGTTGTTGCTCATGCGCAGCAGGCTGTAAGCCTCGGCGCGGCGTTCAGGCTCGATCAGGTCAGCCATCATGGCATCCGCACCGATGCGGTAAAGTGGGTTGACCGCCCCATTCAGCGCCATCAGGATGGCAAAGACCTCCAGGCTGGACGCGCCGGCCATCAAGATATTGATCATCCCATTGCCGACCAGGCTGATGACCATGATCCACTTGCGCCCGGCCCGGTCGACGATGGGGCCGGCGATGAACGAAAAGGTCAGGTCCAGCACGGCGTTGATGGTGAAGAGCGAAGCTACGCTGAGCAGAGGCAGGTTCAAGCGTTTGCTCAGGTAAATGGTCAGGAATGGCCAGATCATGCTGCTGCCGATGGTGCTGATCAGCATGCCGCTGAAGAGCAGCCAGAACTGGCGCGGGTAGGAGTGGGCCGCGGTGCGGAGGCGGATGAACATGGTTATCGGATAGAAGGTTTAAGACAGGAGTAAATGTATTTCGGAAAACAAGCGCTATTGTAACACTTGTGCCAGTTTTTTGAACTTACATTAAAATAGAGATATTGAATTAAGATCGCAACTCGTAACCTGAGCAATTGTTTTTTTGGGGAGGCGGAAATGGAGCACACAAACCGTGGCACCATCGTTTTAGGAACATTTTTGATCGCCGTAGGCGTAATCTACCTGTTGCTTAACCTCATTCCGGGGGTGGAGTTAGGCAAAACCTGGCCCGTAATCTTCTTTGTCCTGGCTGCCGGCTTCTACCTGCCGGCGCTGTTGTGGCAGAGCGCCCGCACCGGGCTGGCCGGCCTGTTCATTCCCGGCACCATCATGTTGGTGTTGGGGCTCATTTTCACCTACGACGTGCTGACCGAGGATTGGGCGTCCTGGGCTTACTCCTGGCTGTTGATTCCCGCAGGCGTCGGCCTGGGATTGATCCTGGGTTCGACGTACGGTAGTTGGGGCCACGGCACCACCCAGGTGGGCACCTGGATGCTGGCCGTATCCGGCGGCCTGTTTGCCCTGTTTGCCACTATTTTTGGCCAGAACGACGTCATCCGCACGGTCGCTCCGGTGATTATCATCCTGGCAGGGGTGTTGATTTTGCTGCGGGTCTTCCGCAAATGATCGATGCCGGGCTGCCGCTGATCGACCTGCACCGCCACCTGGATGGCAGCGTGCGCCTCGCAACGATTCTCGAGCTCGGGCTGCAGCACGACCTGCCGCTTCCGGCCACCGATCTCGAGTCGCTGCGGCCGTACGTGCAGGTGACCCAGGCGCAGCCCGATATCCTGGCCTTTTTCAAGAAATTCCAGTGGCAGACGATGGTCATGGTCGATTACGCCGCCTGCCGCCGCATCGCTTATGAAAACGTCGAGGACGCTGGGCGCGAGGGGATCGATTACATCGAGTTGCGCTTCAGCCCGTGGTTCATGGCCGAGGCCCACGGCCTGCATCCGGCGGGAGTGGTGGAGGCGGTCGTCGAGGGGGTGGAAGCTGGGCGTCGCGCCACCGGGGTTAAGGCCAACCTGATTGGCATCCTCAGCCGCACCTACGGTCCCCAAATCGCCTGGAAGGAGCTCGAGTCGCTGCTAAGTCAGAAGGAAGCCCTGGTGGGCCTGGACCTGGCGGGTGACGAGGCTAATTTCCCCGGTGAATGGTTTGTCGAGCATTTCAAGAAGGCGCGCCAGGTCGGCTGGCATATTACCGTCCACGCGGGCGAGGCTTCCGGGCCGCAAAGCGTGTGGCAGGCGCTGCGCGAGCTGGGCGCCGAACGCATCGGCCACGCGGTGCATGCCCCCGAAGACCCGCGCCTGCTGGATTTCATGGCCGAACGCCGAATAGGGATCGAATCGAGCCTCACCAGCAACGTACAGACCAGCACTGTTCCTGGTTATGCTTCTCACCCCCTCAAAGTATTCCTCGAACGCGGGTTATTGGCGACGATAAACACCGACGATCCCGGCATCAGCGCCATCGACCTGCGCTACGAGTACGAAGTCGCTGCGCACGCCGCCGGCCTGACCGCCGCCCAGATCCGCCAGGCCCAGCAGAACGCCCTCGAAATAGCGTTCTTATCCCAGGCCGAAAAAGACGCTCTTAATAATTAATCGTTTCGGGGGAGTGC
>DBMK01000112.1 GCA_002298885.1 Anaerolineaceae bacterium UBA700 | reverse complement strand
ATACCCGCCGGAAAACGCATTAAAAATCTGTTATTGGGTGAACCAGCGGTAAGCCTCGTCGATGGCATCGGCGACCGGGCGGGGCGGCAGCAGGCCGAGCTCAACCTGGGCTTTGCGTGTTTCGTAGATGAAATGGAAACCTGCCAGGCGCAGATCGCCGGCGGATACGGGCAAATCCAGAAAAGGCTCGAGCGGAGCGATCACCCCTGCAAACGAGCTGACGAGATCCCCCGGCAGCACCAGGTTGGGGACGGGCGCGCCGGTAATGGATGCAATCGTACGGATCAATTCGACGATGGACATGTTGGCGCCCCCAAGGATATAGCGCTCGCCGGTTCGCCCGTTTTCCAGGGCAGCCAGGTGGCCGTCTACCACGTCCTGCACGTGGACCGCGTTCAAGCTGCCTTCGACCAGAACATTCACCTTACGCCTGGCGACCTGCATGACGATAGAGTTATCCTGGCGGTAGATATCCCCGGCGCCAAAAACGATGGTGGGATTGACGATCACCACGTCCAGGCCTTGCACGACCGCTTTTTGAGCTTCGAGCTCGGCCAGGTACTTGGCATAACCGTAAGGCCAGTAGTCCGGGCGGAAATTCCAGGTGTGGTTCTCGTCCAGGCAGGGCATATTTACAGCATTCCGATCGCGCGGCGCTTTTTCCGGAACGCCCAGGGCAGCCACGCTGCTGGTATGGACCACCCGGCGGACCCCAGCCTCGAGCGCAGCCTGCATCAGCGCCCGCGTGCCTTCTACCGTAACCGTATACATGCGCCCGGATTGGTCCCTGCCGGACCCGCCTAACTGGGCAGCGGCGTGGAAGACAACCTCGATCCCCTGCAAGGCAGTGCGGACGGTCTCGGGCTGGGTCAGGTCGCCCACGGCGTGCTCGACCGGCAGATCGGCAATTAATCGCAAGTTGCTGGTGGGCCGGTGAAAAGCGCGCACCGTGTGCCCGCGCTCGACCAGCGCCTGGCAAAGATGCGCGCCGATAAACCCTGTGGAGCCTGTGACGAGAATATTCATGTTATTTAAGTAATTATCCGCGAATTACACGAATGAGAACAAATTGACACGATTGAATTAATTAGCTATTTATTCGCGCCCATTCGTTTAAATTCGTGTAATTCGTGGATGATTTTCATCTCTCAATCCCCGAGATATTCAACGATTGTTGCTTCGCCCATGCCCACACCGACGCACAGGGTGGCCAGGCCGTAGTATGGGCGCGGCATGGAAGGGGCGCGGCGGCCCATTTCGTGCAGCAGGGTGGTCAGGATGCGCGCCCCGGAGCAACCGAGGGGATGGCCGATGGCAATTGCCCCGCCGTTGACGTTAGTGATCTTGTGCTCGAACCCCAGCTCGCGCATGACCGCCAGGGATTGGACAGCGAAGGCCTCGTTCAGCTCGATCAGGCCAATTTGGTCGAGGGTCAGGTCAGCCCGGCTCAGGGCCTTTCGCGTGGCCGGCACCGGGCCCATGCCCATGATGCGCGGCGGCACCCCGGCTGAAGCCGCGGCGACGATGCGCGCCAGCGGCTTCAGGCCCAACTGGCGGGCGCGTTTCGCGCTGGTCACCAGTAGGGCCGCGGCTCCATCGTTCAGGCCGGAGGAATTGCCGGCGGTGACGCTGCCGTTCTTGCGGAAGGCCGGGCCCAGCCGGGCGAGCGATTCCAGGCTGGTATCGCGCCGCGGGCGCTCGTCATGGGTCACAAGAATCGGCTCCCCTTTTCTCTGCGGAACGGGCACCGGAACGATCTCCTCATTCAATTTGCCGGCATCCATCGCCTGGATGGCCCGCCGGTGACTCTCCAGGGCAAAGGCGTCCTGGTCCTCCCGGGTGATGCGGGTCATTTCGGCAATATTCTCGGCTGTCTCGCCCATCGATTCCGTACCGTAGAGCTCTTCCATCTTCGGATTGGGGTAGCGCCAGCCCAGGGACGTGTCCCAGGCGGTCTGGTTGCCAAAGGCGAAGGGCTGCTCGGCCTTGGGGATCGAATAGGGGGCGCGCGACATACTCTCCACGCCGCCGGCAATGTACACGTCTCCGTCCCCGCTGCGGATGGCACGGGCTGCCATATTCACTGCAAACAAGCCCGATGCGCACAGGCGGTTGACCGTCACCGCCGGCACTTCGACCGGGAAGCCCGCCAGCAGGGTGGCCATGCGCGCTACGTTGCGGTTATCCTCCCCCGCCTGGTTGGCGCAGCCCATGTACACTTCTTCCACCAGGGCCGGGTCGATACCGGTGCGTTTCACCAGCGCCTCCAGCACGTGGGCCGCCATATCGTCCGGCCGCACGGCAGCCAGCGCCCCGCCCAGATTGCCGATCGGGGTGCGGATACTATCAATAATAACTACATCTTCGTTTGACATTTATGCCCTTGTTATAGCAGGGAAACAATTTATTCATTTTTCGGTAAAAACTCTTCCCGCTGGGGCGAGAAAACGTCGACGATGACGGTGGGCTGGATGGCGACGACGCGGTGGCGCAGGTTCGGGGGAACATAAAAACTTCCGCCGGCAAGCAGGCGCACCGGGGGGTGGCCTTCGGTGCAGTAATCGATCTCGCCAGAGACGATGCAGCTCACCTGCTCGTGGGGATGGCTGTGCCATTCGGCGATGGCCCCTGCGGCAAAGGTGAACCGGGTGGCCATCAGGCCGCCGCCATAGGCCAGCACCTGGCGCTGCAACCCCGGCGCAACCGCCACCGCCGGTTCTTTCGAGGCTTCGGTAATCAGTTTCATTGAATGCTCCTGTCTAAAGAGCTTTTTGGCATCGGTCTTCAAGAAGAGGTGTAACCCTATTTAAGTATACCGCTTTCGCAGTTTTTATTCCTTGCTAGGAAATATGAACTGGCTATCTGGCAGTATTAAAAAAGGTTGTATCACACTTAGATTATTGCACTATATAAATATCGCCTGAGGCTAAAGCCGTCAGGCTAGAGGGACCAAGCCCGATAAATCGGGCTAAGAATTGTCTGGCAGTTAAAATACGAACATTAGTTCTGATTCGTGAAATTCGTGGATAAAGATCAGGCTCTCCCTGACATCTTTCCTCTAATATTGTATAATCAGATCGAATCTTGGAGGATTTAATTTTAAATGGAAATCACCTGGTACGGACATTCTTGCTTCAGGCTGGTCGAGCGCAGCATGGCTTCCGTGGTCACGGACCCCTACGACGCCAAAACAACCGGCTACGAAGCGCTCAAGCTCAAGGCCGACATCGTCACCGTAAGTTACGATCTGCCCCATTACAACCACCTCGACGCCGTCAAAGGCGGACCGCATGCGATCACCGGCCCAGGTGAATTCGAAATCGGCGGAGTCTTTATCACCGGCATCCAAACCAACGGGGTCAAACACAGCGACGAGCTGCGCAACACGCTGTATGTTTTTGACTATAATGGATTGACCATCGCCCATCTGGGCGTGCTCAACCGGGTGCCCACCCAGGCAGAGATTGAAGCCCTGGGGCCGGTGCACGTGGCCCTGGTGCCGGTCGGAGACGCTGCCAGCCTGAACGCGGCCAAGGCCGCCGAAGTGATTAGCCTGCTCGAGCCGAAGATCGTGGTGCCGATGCAGTACGCCACGGGAAGCTCGCTGCTCAAGCTGGATCCGCTCAGCAAGTTCCTTAAGGAAATGGGTCTCGGAGACGTTGAAAAAATGCCCTCGTTGAAAGTAAACAGCGTGTCCGCCTTACCGGAAGAGACGAAAGTAATCGTCCTGGAGTACCAGCACAGTTGACAAGGAGCGTGCCGTGGCCGTTAAATTGATTATGACCTGGGACATTGCACCTGAACGCGAGCAGGAGTACTTCGAATTCGTCGTGCGTGAGTTCATCCCGGGTGTGCAGCGCCTGGGGTTAGAACTGCGCGACGCATGGGCAACTGTATACGGTAACCGGCCCCAGATCCTGGTAGGCGCAATCCTGCCCTCGGTTTCCAAGGCCCGCCAGGTGCTGGTCTCGCCCGAGTGGAAGAACCTGCACGGCCAATTGCAGGATTATGTGGTCAATTACACCGAAAAGATCGTCGAAAGCCACGGCGGCTTTCAGTTTTAGCCTACGGCGCAGCTGCGCCTTCCCGGTATGGTCAAGAAAATAGAGAACAACGACGATGCTGCCGCCCTCCCGGGCGCAGCATCGTCCGATTCCAGCATAGCCAGCCGGCTGCTGGATTGGTACGCCCAAAATAAGCGCAGCCTGCCCTGGCGCGGCCATCCGGACCCCTACGCCGTGTGGGTCTCGGAGATCATGCTCCAACAGACGCGGGTCGAGACGGTCATCCCCTATTTCGAGCGCTGGATGGCGCACTTCCCGAGCATCGCGTCGCTGGCAGATGCCGGCGAGCAGGACGTGCTGCGCGCCTGGGAAGGGCTGGGCTACTATAGCCGGGCGCGCAACCTGCATAAGGCGGCTCGGCTAGTAGTGGAGAAGTACGGCGGGATACTGCCGCCCGACCGCAGCGAGCTGGAAAAGCTGCCCGGCATTGGTCGTTACACCGCCGGGGCCATCGCCTCCATCGCTTTCGGGCAGGACGAAGCCGCCCTGGACGGCAATATCCGCCGCGTGCTGGCCCGCGTCTTTGCCATGCGACTGCCGGCGCGCTCAAAGGAAGGCGAAGCCCGGCTGTGGGAGCTGGCGCAGAACAGCCTGCCGGCCGGCCGCGCCGGCGATTTCAACCAGGCCTTGATGGACCTGGGAACCGCGATCTGCACCCCGCTGAAACCGGTCTGCCTGGTGTGCCCGCTGAGCGAGGTTTGCCAGGCGAGTGCCGAAGGGCTGCAGGAGACCCTGCCGGTGCTGGAGCCTGCCGCCCCGCTGCCCCATTACACGGTCACCGCCGCTGTGATCCAGCTCGACGGGCGGGTGCTGATCGCCCGCCGCCCATCGAAAGGGCTGCTGGGCGGCCTGTGGGAGTTCCCCGGCGGCAAGCTCGAACCCGGCGAATCCCTGCCGGATGGCCTGAAGCGCGAGATCGTGGAGGAACTGGCTGCCAGTATCTCCGTAGGCCAGCCGTTCGGGGTCTACCAGCACGCGTTCACCCATTTCAAGATCACCCTGCACGCCTTCCTGTGCCGGCTGGAAGCCGGAGAACCGCAGCCCATCGAAGCCAGCGAGATTGCATGGGTGGAAGTTGGGGATCTGGCAAATTATCCCATGGGAAAAGTGGACAGGCAGATTTCTTTGAAGCTGAGAGAGTAGAGAGTGGAGAGTAGAGAAACGGGGGCGAGGAGAGTATAATGAAATTCAAGAGGTAAAGACATTTTCGATTTTCGAATTTCAATTTTCGATTTCATGTACCAATTCTCCAATTTCTAATCTCCATTCTCTAATCACCAATCCCTATTCTCTACTCTCTAATCTCTTTTTCACCCCCATGTCCGATCCCTTCCTCTCTCAGAGAGAACAAATGGTCAGCGAGCAAATCGAGCGGCGCGGGCTGCGTAGTGCCCGGCTGCTGGAGGCGTTTCGCAAGGTGCCCCGGCACGTGTTCGTGCCGGCGGAATGTCGCAAGAATGCTTACGATGACGGCCCCCTGCCGATCGGCGACGCCCAGACCATCTCTCAGCCGTACATCGTGGCCCTGATGACCAACCTGCTCCAATTGAATGGAGACGAAACCGTGCTGGAGATCGGCACCGGCTCGGGATACCAGGCGGGTATCCTGGCCGAGCTGGCGCGCAGCGTGCACACGGTGGAGCGCCACGCCCGCCTGGCGGAGCGCGCCCAGCAAACCCTGGCAAGTCTCGGCTATGCGAATGTCTTTTGCCATTCCGGCGACGGCAGCCTGGGCTGGCCGGAAGCGGCGCCCTACCAGGGCATCCTGGTGACCGCGGCCGCCCCCTGCCCGCCCCAGCCCCTGCTCGACCAGCTCGCCGACGGCGGCCGTCTGGTCATCCCGGTCGGCGACCGCGCCGGGCAGGACCTGCAGGTGTGGGAGCGCCGCGGCAGCCGCCTGGAGCCGGAATCGATCCTCCCGGTGTGCTTTGTTCCGCTGAGAGGGACTTATGGGTGGAAGGAAGCCGAGTGGGAAGAAGTTCCGGGGATGTATTTTACATAGGAGAGAGTAGAGAATTGAGAATAGAGAATAGATGCGGAAAGTAGACCTGACACCTTATTTTTGC
>DBMK01000111.1 GCA_002298885.1 Anaerolineaceae bacterium UBA700 | reverse complement strand
CGGGACAAAAACACCGCTTTTTTTATTTAACCGTTATTGGAAGGTAGGTCGGGTAGGTGATAAAGGTCATGCGGCCGAATTCACAGGTCCTCAGGCCGGTATCGACGGCTTCCAGCCGATAGGTGTAGCTCACGCCGGGTAGCGCCTGCAGGTCGTGATAGGCGTAATCGCCGCCTGTAGGACTGCCGGGAGCGTTAACCGGGATCAGGCTAGCATTTAGCAGGGAAAATACCCCGTCGATTCCCTGGCGGCGATAAATATTGAAGCCCAGCGTGTTTGTATCCTGGGAGGTCTTCCATTTTATAAGCACCCCGGAAGAAGGCTGCCAGGAGACGGCGAAGTTCACCAGGTTGACGGCGGTCGGCCCGCCCGGGAACTGGTAGTCCTCGATCTCGCCGTTGGACGCCTCGCCGGCAGGCTGCGGATTGGCCTGAAGTGTTGGATACAGACGGAAGCGAGCGTAAAGGGTTTCCCCGGCAGACAGGGTGAATTGATCCGGGCCGGGGATCGTCAACGCAACCTGGCTGACGCCGACCGGCAGCGGGTCGGGGAAGATCACCCGCTCGCCGGCGCCGAAGCTGCGATCGCCGTTCCAATCGAACCAGGCCACGAGGTAACCGCTGGCGGCGGCCGATCCGCTCAGTTTGACCGAGAGATGGACGGCCTGGCCTGTGCTCCACACCTCGCCGCTAACCTTGGCTACCCCGTCATCTGTAGAGAGCGGACGAGGGTCGTCCAGGTTCCTGGCAACGCCATCCATGCCAGTGCGCATGCCGTCCCCGAGCATGATCTGACCGAATGGCGGGAGCGTGTGGCGCGCCCCGTCCTGCGCCAGGGTGGTCAGGGCGTAGGCCGCCGGCAAGTCGCCATAATTCAAGATAGGGGCAGAGGTAATCAAACTGGCGGGATTGGTACCGACAGGAACCGCCGGGACCAGCGCCCCAGCTGCCAGGCGGTTGTACGCCAGCGCGCCGGTGTTGCTGATGGTGATCCCGGGCCCCACCAGATCCTTGATGCGTACCCGGAAAGTGATCGCCGTCGAGGCGCCCACCGCCAGATCTCCGCTCCATTCGACCTGGTTCAGGGCGGCGTTATAGGTAGCCGCACCGCTGGTAGCAGACAAGCTGCCGGCGACGAATTCAACGTAACCCTGGATTGGCACCAGCGAATCGGTGAAGCCCGCGCCGGCTGCAGTCATATTCCCGGTATTTTGCAGGGTTACTGTGTATTCAAGCATGCTTCCGTGCATCGGATCGCCGCCGCCAACAACTGCAACGGACTTTAAGGGGGCAAATGCCGGTGAAGCCGTGATCGGGTTGAGGGTCGGTTCGCGTACGCCCGGCGTGGCCGGGTTGGCGTCGGTGGCAAGGGTAGTATCGTAGCCGGAGTCGCCAGTCGAAGAATAGCGCAGGCTGCCCTGGTTGCTCACCTGGCTTACCCCGGCCGGGATGGGCGGGTTGAGGCGCACGTCGAAGGTGAGTTGGACCTGGCTATTGGCGGGCACGCTCATACCGGTCACGTCGATGGGCGCCGTGTTCACCACGCTTCCGCCCGGTATGACCAGGCTGTTTGCCACGTAAGCGGTGTTGGGATCGATGCCGTCCAGGTATTCGACCCCGTCCACAGTGTAGTTGGACGTATTAGCAAGCGTGACCGTGTAGCGCAGGGTGTCCCCAGGCACAAAGCTGCCGCCGTTCAAATCCTGCGATGATTTGAGCGCCTGCATGGTCACCGCGCCCGCCACCTGGACGTCCGTCGTCTGGCGCCCGGGCGTAACGAGGTCGGCATCCGTCAGGATGCTGGTATCCGGAGTGCTGCCGCCGCTGGCGGAATAGCTCAGGGCGCCCTGGTTCGAAATCACCTGGTGAATACGCACGCCGGGGTTCACCGTAACCTGAAATGTTAGCGTCACCTGGCTGCCGGCGTTGATCGTCCCGTTCCATTCGATGCGCGCAAGCGAGCTGTTGTAGGCAACCGTCCCGCTCGAAGCGGCGGCCGAGCCGGCCACATAGGTGGTCGAGGCAGGCATGACATCGATGAAGGAATTATTCAAGGCGTGCTGGTTGCCGGAGTTGGGGAGGATTACCGTGTAGGTCAGCGTGCCGCCGGCCCCAACAGTAGCCCCGCCGCCGGCTATGGCGACCGTTTTAGAGGCGTTGGTGAAATTCGGTCCGGCGGTCAGGCCAATGACCGTCGGCTCCGCCGCCGAGGTGGAAGAATCCCCATCCGTGCTGGCGTTGATACTTGTTCCATTGAACGTGCCGGTCACCGTCCCCTGGTTGCTGATCGTGGTCACCCCTCCCGGCAGTGGGGTGTTGATTCGCACCCTGAACGCGATGGTGGCCTGCCCGGCCGCCGCAAGGTTGATGCCGGTCACCCGGAGGGTGGGGCTGGTGGCGGCCAGCGTGGCACCGGCCGGGACGGTCGCCGAGCCAGCAACGTAGGTGGTATTTGCGGGGATAGGATCAGTGAAGACCAGTCCGGTGACTCCAGAAGTGGTGAGCTGGTTGATCAGGGTGACCGTGTAGAGCAACTGGCCGTCTGGAACAGCGCTGCCCCCGCCGACTACCGAAACGCTCTTCAAGGCGGTGATATCCGGCACGGTGGGATTGACAGTGAGGTTGCGGATCTCGTGATAATTATTCGAGCTGCCGGTAGAGGCGGCGAAACCCATCTTAAGCGTCGCCGGGGTAGGCAAGGTCATGGTATACGGCGTGATGCTGTAGGTTGTGGC
The DNA here is from genome assembly GCA_002298885.1 of Anaerolineaceae bacterium UBA700. Next base: position 10,775 of record DBMK01000111.1, on the reverse strand, counting down.
GCTGCCGCCCGTTCCGAATGTAATAGAAGCCGCCACCAGGTAGGTGGAGCCGGATGGGGTGAGGGTGATCACGATGTGGCGCCGCCCGCTGCCATTCTGGTTGGGGCGAGTCGTTACCGAAGGAACATCGATGCTGGAAGGCAGTGTTGCCGTACCCGACAGGTAATCGTAGCCTGTCGTGCCAGAGCCCGGCCCGCGTATGGCGATCGAATCCGGGCGCGAACCGGGACCGCCTACCCGTCCCTCGGTTGGGTTCGAGAAATTACCGAACTCGTCGATGCCCAGGCCCAGGTAGCCGCCGCTCATGCCGTTGATTCCGGTCTTCTGGGCGTAGCCTAGCGAGCCGCCGTCCGCGCCGACGTTGAAGGATGGCGTCGAGCCGTCGAACAGGAAGAACGAGAGCCCGTCTGCCCCATTGCCGCCCCAGGTGGCGTAATCGAATTCGATGACCAGGCCGCGGGCGGTGGGAATGGCGCAGTCGTAATACGCCGAGGAAGCCTCATTGATCCCCAGATCCGTCAGGCGCAGCCAACCACTGCCGACCGGGTCTGGCGATCCGGTTCCGGTCAGGACCGGCAGGCCGGCCGTATTCCCAGCCAGTTTCCAATCCGGCTTGATGGAGGACTGCGGTCCAGTAAAAGTTTCGGAGAACGGGAAATTGAGCGTGCACGCCGCGTTCTGTGCCTGCGGCGCCAAACGGGCGCCAGCGCTGGCGTTCTGTGCCTGCGGCGTTATACGGGCGCCGGGGCTGGCGGCCTGAACCAGCGCCTGGCTGCCTGCAATGAAAACGAACGCCAAAAAAAGGCGGGGAAACAGAAAAAGCCTGGTCAATCTCATCTTGTAAAACCCCTTTCTAGCGACGAGTTACAGATACGGCAGGCAGTAAGAACATCCGGTAATAGTTTAAATCACCGGCTTAGATGCAAGTTGCATGCCAACCCGAAACGCCCTGTTGAAAGGATTAAAAAGGAATGAAATGTAACTAAGAAAGTAACTAATGTTGCTCAAGAACGACTAACTTCTTATGCGTGCGGAAAACTACCTGATGGCTTGAGCAATTCCAGCACTACCCAACGAAAGGAGAGTAGGATGAACCTCAAACGACCAGTTAGCAAACCAAGAGGATTCCCCCTGGTGATCGTAGCAATTGCAGTGTTTTTGCTCGTCGCCGTGGGAGTCCTGCTATCTCGTTCCACAACAGCATCAGCTAATACCGGGGATATTGCCAACGCGGAGAGTCAATACTCATTCATAGTAGGCTCACGTATCGACACATGCACTCTTTGCCATACGAGCAGTATTCCTAATCTTAATCCTTATGGGTCGGATTACTTATCGCACGGGCGCAATGTTGCCGCCCTGGTAGCAATCGAGAACCTGGATTCAGACGGTGATGGCTCGACTAACATCACCGAGCTGCATGCCCTTACCTTCCCGGGTGACGCATCAGACCACCCGGCTGCGGCGACCAACACGCCGACGGCGAAACCTTCGTCAACCGCGACCCCGGTTCCGCCTACTGCGACCAAGGCGCCACCCACTTCAACTTCCGTCGTTCCGCCAACTGCAACCCCCGTTCCACCTTCATCGACTCCGGGTCAGGGTCCGACGGCAACCATGGTCCCGACGCAAGGGGACACGAACACGCCCGCCCCCACCTCGGTGGGCAAGCCGACCAGGACCCCGCGGCCGACCAAGACCGTAGGCCCTAAACCAACCGAAGGCTGCGATGACGACCGGAATGAAAATGAGGACGAAGGCAGCCAACAGAATAATACCTGCAGCACGTCGGTGCCGCGCCCGTCCCGGACGCCCAGGCCAACCAAGACCATGCGCCCGACCAGTACGATGTGCACCCCAACCCCCGGCAGCGGCGGTGGCGGCGGTGACGATAACGAGGAAGGCTCGAATTGGAACTGCGGTTGGTCCGGCGGCCACGATGGCGGCGGAAATAATGGGGGTGATGGCGGCAACAACTCAACCTCGTTCATTTTCCCGGTCAGGGAAATGATGGGGTTTTTCTCTGGCAGAGGATTCCGGAAGTAACTTCCTTCTGCCTCTAGTTTTCCGTTAAACGCGACGCAAAGCGAAGCGGGGTTTTTAGTCACCAAAGTGGCTAAAAACCCCGTTTTCTATATTTAACAACCTCTAATGCCCTTACTTATTTATGGCTTTTGAGCCAGAGAGAGCATAGGGTAGGCTGGAAAGTGTCCAGCGTAACCGAGACCAGGTCTTCCGAAAGCCGTTCCAGGTTAGCCTCGTTCCCAAGGCGGACGCTGAAAGCTGACAGGGTGCGCGCCGCGTCGTAGTTGCCCCGGTAAAAGCGCCGGTCGATACCGGCCTGGATGATGCGGCGCAGGGGAGAAAACAGCATGGCGATGGCCAGCGTGGAAGCAACCACAGCCAGGGTGGAACCAGCTGTGAAGGAGTTCAACGCCTGGTGCAGCACCAGCACGCAGGCGTAATAGATCAGCCCGAGCACGCCGGTCAGCAGGCCGTATACCAGAGTGCGGTGGATGACCACATCGATGTCGTAGAGGTGGTAGCGCAGGATAGCAACGCCGATCGCCAGCGCGATCCCGGCCAGTGAGCCGGCCTGCAGCAGGGTCAGCGCGCCGCTCAGCTCGCTGCCGGTAAAGCCGGCGATAGTGGGGAGGACAATCACCAGCAATTGGATGACTGCCGCCAGCGAAACAGAGTAGGTAAATGCCTTGAGCTGCTGGCGTTCTACTCCCTGAGAGCGGTGAAGGCGCAGCCCGACCGCCGCAATAGAAGCCACAAAACTGGCCGCCACCAGCGGGATACCGGCCAGGTTCAACGCCTGTAGGAACCAGCCGCTGGCCTGCAGGTCAATGCCGTTCTCCAGGTAGGGCAGCAGGGGTGCCCCGCGCAGCGGCCAACTGGCCCAGGCCGCAGTCGCTGCGGCCAGGGTTGTCCCCAATCCGGCGGCCCAGCCAGCCCAGCGCCATCTCGGCGAAAGCAGCCGGCCATCCGGGAAGAGCAGGAGCAGGAAAGGGATAGTGGCAAAACCGGGGATCCAGATCCAGTAGGCGACCCAGCTCAAGAAAGCCGCGCCGGGCAGTGTTGACGAATTGGGACGCAGAGCGTAGACTGCGTAGGGCGCGGCGAAAAGGGCCAGCGCTACCGACAGGCCGGCGCCTTCAAAAAGCCAGCCGATGGGATTGACTGGCTGGCGCAAGAGGATAATCATGCCAACCAACGGGAAGCACAGCGCCAGGACCAGGGCGTTGGCGTAATAAAATGAGCTACCCTGGCCGGCAGCGCGGTTGGCCGCTTCCAATCCAAGCCCAACCAGGGACAGGGCCGCGCACGCCACGCACAGCACAATGGCGAGCAGACGCGCCCCTCTGAAGGCGGTACGCGGCGCGGCCTGGTGTGGGTGGAGCACTCTGGCGTTCATCTCCATAAATTATCCGGCGGGCTCAGCCGCCCCGCTTTTGAACTGGGTCAGGGAAAGAATATTCCCGTCCGGGTCCTTGAACCAGGCAATGCGCGAGCCATCTGGCGAGGTCCAGATGCCATAGCTGTCCTGGCCGAAGCCTTCGTAGCGCTCGAAGACCACCCCTTTGTTAGTCAGCTCTTCCACGGCTGCGGCGATGTGCGGAACCTTCCAGCCCACAACGGTGAAGTGGTCCGGGGTAAACCCCTGGACCTTGACGACGCGCAGCATGGTGCCGTTGGCGTCGAAGACCATTGCCGATTCGGTATCCTCCATCAGCTTGAGGCCAAGGACGTTCTTATAAAAATCCCTGGCCCTGGCGGGCTGATCCGTAAACGTGAAGGCAATCAAACGACACGCGGCAATTGTGCTGAGCATACAAACCTGCCTTTGTGCAGAATTAAAGGACTACTATTATCAACATTATAACTTTTTCAGGCTACGCCTGCCACCTTTCGTTTCCAATAAATTACGGTTAAACTAATGGTCTATAAAAGATATTTTTGTAGTTTGATAAGGGCGCAAAGCGCCCATATCATACTACTCTCTCTTCTCGAGGCCTCCATGAACAAACGCGATACCGTGTTGAGCCTGTTAGAACCGGGGCGCAAGCCCGAAACCACCCCAGCGGCGTTCTTTCTGCATTTTGACCCCGCTTACCAGCGCGGCCAGGCGGCGGTGGATAAGCACCTGGAATACTTCCGCTACACGGGCATGGATTTCGTCAAGATCCAGTACGAGCACCCCTTCCCGCACCTGCCTGAGATCCGGCGGCCGGAGGATTGGGCCAGGATGCCCTTTTATAAGCTCGATTTTTACGCCGAACCGCTGCGGGTGGTGGAAGGCCTGGTCAAGGCCGCCAAAAAAGAGGCCCTGGTGGTGCTCACCCTGTACTCTCCCTTCATGTTTGCCGGCCAGACCACCAGCGACGCCACGATCACCGAGCACATCCGCCAGAACCCGACGGCGGTTAAACGCGGCATGCAGGTGATCACCGACAGTCTGATGGGATTCGTAAAGGAATGCGTCCGCCTTGGCCTGGACGGGTTCTATACCTCCACTCAGGGCGGCGAGGCTGGGCGCTTCGAAGACCGGGCCCTGTTCGATGAATGCGTGCGCCCCTACGACCTGGCCCTGATGGAGGAGGCCAACCGCACCTGCATCTTCAACATCCTGCACGTATGCGACTTCCGACTGCCCTATAGCGACCTGGCCCCTTACCGGGATTATCCGGGACACGTTGTCAGCGCCGGCCTGGAGCTAACCGGCGGCAAGATCAGCGCCCGCCAGGCGGCAGACCTGTTCAAGCGCCCGTTCATGGGCGGGATGGATCGCCTGGGTGTGCTGGCCCACGGCAGCCAGGCCGAAGTCCGGCGAGCCGCGGAGAGCGCCCTGCAGGATGCGCCGCAGCGCTTCATCCTGGGCGCCGACTGCACCGTGCCCTCCGAGACCGCCTGGGACAACCTGAGGGCGGCCATCGATACAGCTCACACCTGGAAGCCGCAGCCATGAGCGACTCAGCGATCGTCGAGCCCAGCTCCGCCGAATTCAACTCGCTGACAGGACCATACCAGCACGAGCTGCTGGTGCACTGCTACCGCATCCTCGGCTCGATGGATGACGCGGAAGACGCATTGCAGGAATGCATGCTGCGCGCCTGGCGCCGGCTGGACACGCTCAACGATCCTGGCGCGCTGCGCGCCTGGCTGTACAAGATTGCCACCAACGTGGCATTGGACCTGCTCGACCGACGCAAGGCGCGCAGCCTGCCGCCGGAGCTTTCTGTCGCTGCCGATCCGCACCGCCCCCTGGACGCCCCCCTTGACGAGGCAGTGTGGCTCGAGCCGCTGCCCGATGGGTACCTGGAGCGCAATTCGTTCAGCCCCGAGGCGCGCTTCGATTCCCGTGAGAGCGTAACCCTGGCCTTCCTGACCGTGCTGCAGCAGCTTCCGGGGCGCCAGCGGGCCGTACTGGTGCTGCGCGACGTGCTGGACTGGAATACCCAGGAAGCGGCAGACTGCCTGGAGATTACCCTGGCGGCCGTGACCAGCGCCTTGCAGCGCGCCCGGGTCACGCTGAAGAAGTACCAGGAGCAGCGGGCGGCGATCAAGAGCGCCCTGGCCGGCGATGCCAATACCGCCGCCCTGCTGGCGCGCTACGTCACAGCCTGGGAGGACGCCGACGCCAACCGACTGGTGGCCTTGCTGCGCGAGGATGCCATCCTGAGCATGCCGCCGCTGCCGGGTTGGTACCAGGGCAGCCTGGCGATCCGGGATTTCTTTGCCCTGCACGTGTTTAAAGGGCTGCCCAGGGGCAGCTTCCGCCTGGCGGAGACGCGCGCCAACGCCTGCCCGGCCCTGGCGGTCTACCAGCGCGCCGACGAAGGCGTTTACCGCCCGGCCTCGCTGCAGGTGCTCACCCTGGACGGCGGGCGGATCGCCCGCGTCGACTGCTTCCTGGTGAGCGGCGAGCGGCTTTTCCGGCGCTTCAGTTTGCCATTGACCGATTAGTTTTGATCCCTTCCCCCGTCTTATTAATTGAAACCAATAAGAAAGGATGAAGGGTATCAAAATGAGCCAAGTTCCTGTTTTTCTCCTATCGATTCGCGGCACCCTGGCGCCGCGCACGCTGGAAGCTGCCCGTTCCGTGCACAACCAGACCGCCGGCATGCCTGCCAATGTGGCCGCGGCCAAATCGCTGGGCGACCTGAGCCACATGGTCTACGTGCCCATGAGCCACCCCGGGCCGGAGTCGGGTGAATTCCTGATCCTTGACGTGTGGAACAGCATCGAAGGGCTGAACCAGTTCTTCGCCAACGAGCACGTGCAGCAGCAGGCCGCCGAAATTTTCAGCCAGCGAGACCCGGTGGTGTGGGCGCCAACCGAAGATTTTTACGGCTATCATTTCCCCGCCCCCTACGGTAAGAACGAGCGCCACATCGCCGTCGTGCGCGGCACGGTGCGCTCGCGGGCTGCGGCGCGCGAGGTCCACAATGCCATCGTCGGGAAATCGGTCAACCAGGCGCGGGCTGCCGGTGACATGGCGCACGAGGCCTATTTCCGCATTTCCCCGCCCGGTGCCCCCGAGTCGCTCGAATTCCTGGCGGTGGATACCTGGCACGACGGCGCCGGGATGGCTGCTTTTTACTCCAACCCGGCCTTCACCTCCGGGCTGATGGAGCTGTTCGCCGCTCCACCGGATTCCTCCGTCTGGACTCACCCGGCTGGAGAATGGGTGGAATGGTAAATGAAAGCTATTTTTTTGCCCACTTCGTGGGTAAAAAAATAGCAATCTAAAAAATTGCTGGCTTTTATTGGGAATATGTGATATAGTGAATTAGATTTACTTGAAGGCTTGTGTGGTTTGTCGCCAGACCTTTACGGGATGGCGACATTTTTGTTTCTGGCTGTTGATGCCAGATGATAAGGATTGAAGGACATGGAAGTAAAACTGTATGTTGGTAATCTGTCATTCTCCACGACGGAGGATGATCTGCGCACCCTGTTTGCTCAAACAGGTACGGTGACCTCGGTTGCTTTGATTAAGGACCGCGATTCGGGCCAGTCGAAGGGCTTTGCGTTCATCGAAATGAGCACCCAGGCTGAAGCAGAAACAGCGATCAAGAAGTTCAATGGCTATTCTCTGGATAACCGCGAACTCAAAGTAAACACGGCCCGCCCCAAGGAAGAAACTCCGCGGCGCAGTGGCGGTGGGTACGGTAACCGTCGCTATTAAAATCGCCTTTACCTGATAAAATAGTGAGCGGCTGCCGGAATGGTAGCCGCTCGCTATTTAATTCTAGCTGCTACTTTTGAACACCGAAGCACGTAGATGCGATGATCCGGGGACTCTCATTAGTCGCAAAATTGAAGCACACCGACCGTCTGGCTGTGCCAGCCGGTCGATGTGTTTTAACCTTACCCCATCTGAACGATGCCCAGGATGTTGCCCTCGGTGTCTTTGAACCAGGCGGCTTTGTTGGAGCCGGTGGTGGCGATGCCGTTGACCGTCTTCAGGCCGGGCAGGTCGTATTCCTCGAACACCACGCCGCGAGCGCGCAGGTCGGCGACCTCTTTTTCGATGTGCTTCGTTTCCCAGCCGGCCAGGGTATGTTTGGCCGTCCCGGCAAAGCTGGTCTGGTAAAGCAAGAACCAGGAATTTTTGCATTGAAACACCAGGCCGCCGGGGGCAACCGTCGGCGCTCCAAACCCTAACTTACTCTCGTAAAACTTGCGGGCCCGTTCCAAATCGGTGGCCGGAATCGTGGCGTGAATCTCAAGATCGGATAACATTGTGCACCTTCCTCCCTTACCAATGTATTGGACCGTGTTTTAATAGCAGTGCAATCCGCCGTTAAAACACCTGTCAGTAAAATATTTTACCGGGCGACTGACACAGTTACATTAATGCAGGTTAATAGGATGGAATTTATCTTAATATCCCTTAAGTTGAATTTTTAAATAGCGATTGTATAATATATTACAAATTAGATCATTATTATAGGTTAAGGAGGAGTCACCCAAAATGAAAGGCTTTCGGTTTATCAGTATATTGATGCTCGTTTCGCTGGCGCTGGCAGCCTGCAGCCCGGCGACCACCGCCGCCCCCACCAACGCCCCGGCCGCCACCCAGCCCCCGGCAGCGGCTACCGACACCGCCGCACCCCCCACCGCCGTACCGATGACGGACACGCCAGCCGCCACCAACACGCCTGCTGCGACCAGCACGCCGACGCTGCCCCCCGCGCCGACCCCGGTTGCCCAGGTGCCCGCGGATGCGCTGGCTCAGAAGGGAAAGCTGCTGGTGTGCACCGATTTCCCCTACCCGCCCCAGGAATTTTTCGACGACCAGGGTAACCCGCAGGGCATGGACGTGGAGATCGCCCAGGAGATCGGCGCACGGCTGGGCCTGCAAGTGCAGTTCGTCAACAGCGTGTTCGACTCGATCATTGCCGCCGTCACCAGCGGCAAGTGCGATATCATCGTCTCGGCCATGAACATCACCGCCGACCGCCAGAAGCAGGTTAGCATGCTGCCCTATTTCCAGGCGGGGCAGGCGCTGGTGGCCCTCAAGGGCAACCCCGCCGGCATCAACACCACGATGGACCTGTGCGGCAAGAGCGTGGCGGCTGAAAGCGGCACCACTGAGGCTAACTACCTGCAGGGCGTGAGCGCCGATTACCAGGGCAAGGGTCTCACCCAGGAATGCACCAAGGCCGGCAAGCCGCCGATCACCACGGTGGTCACCCAGAAGGACTCGGACGCCCTGCAGCAACTGCAGAGCGGCAAGGTGGTGGCCTACTTTGCCGATTCGCCGGTGGCGGCTTACTACACCGTCCAGCAGCCGGACCAGTTCCAACTGGTCGGGCAGGTGCTGCAGCCGGTGCCGGAAGGGATCGCCTTCCCCTGCGGTGGGGCGGCCGATTGCACCAAGGCCCCCCTGACGCCGCTGGGCACGGCCATCAAGGCCGCCCTCGACAGCATGATGACCGATGGCACGTACCTGAAGATCCTGACCAAGTGGAACCTGCAGGACAGCGCGGTCAAGCCGTAAGCGCCGCCTGCGCATAACAGACGATCGGGGATCGGCCGGGACAGTTTGGACTCCTGGCTGATCCTCGAGCGTTATTAACCGACGGGAGACCTGGGGAGGGAAAGACACCCAGCGCCAAAAATCGAGGGAATTATGTACCAGTTTAACTGGCAAATCTTTTTTCAATACGTCTGGCCTCCGACTGCTTTTCAGAACCCGTTGATCCGGGACGGACTGGCTGCCACGATATTGGTGAGCGTGGTGGCCCAGGCCTTCGGGGTGCTTTTTGGCCTGATCGCCGCGCTGGCCAAGATGTCTAAGGTTGGCCCACTGCGCTGGCTGGCGGATATCTACATCTGGTATTTCCGCGGCACGCCGCTGTTGGTGCAGATGGTGCTGCTCTACTATGGTTTGGGCGTGACCCACATCTACGACTTCCCCGATATCCACATCGGCGAGATCACGATCATCGGAGCCATCCAGGCCGGGGCGCTGGCCCTGGCGATCAACGAAGGAGCCTACATGGCCGAGATCGTGCGCGCCGGCATCGAGGCCATCGATCCCGGTCAGATGGAGGCGGCCAAATCGCTGGGCATGACCTTCGGCCTGGCCATGCGGCGCATCGTACTGCCCCAGGCGGCCAAGGTTATCGTGCCGCCGTTGGGCAACGAGTTCAACAACATGATGAAGACCACTTCGCTGATGGAGGTGATCTCCGGCGCCGAACTGTTCTTCGCTTTCAACCAGGTCAACGCCCGCATCTTCAAGCCCTTCGAGCTGTTCATCGCCGCCTCGCTTTATTACCTGGTGCTGACCACCATCTGGTCGGTCATCCAGGGGCGGATCGAATCCAGCCTGGGCGAGCGCAAGGGTACCGAGCGCGCGCCGGGCATGCTGCAGCGCCTGTTCACTGCCGGGAGGGCCCACTGATGGATACCCAACCTCTCCCCTCCCAACCCGACGCCCAGGTGGTGGTCAAGGCCGAAGCGGTGAACAAGCACTTCGGCAGCCTGCACGTGCTGAAGGACATCAGCCTGGAAGTGCGCAAGAACGAGGTGGTGATCATCATCGGGCCATCCGGGTCCGGTAAAAGCACCTTCCTGCGCTGCATCAACCATTTGGAAAAGATCGACTCGGGGCACATCTTCGTCAACGGGCGCATGATCGGCTATTTGGAGCGCAACGGGCGCATGGTGGAGGACTCGGAGCGCAACATTGCCCTACAGCGGGCCGAGATCGGCATGGTGTTCCAGCGCTTCAACCTGTTCCCGCACCTGACCGCCATCGAGAACATCATCGAGGCGCCGGTCAACGTGCGCAAGATCCCCGCCGAGCAGGCCCGCGAGGACGGCATGCGCCTGCTGGCGCGGGTAGGCCTGGCCGACAAGCGCGACAAGTACCCCAACCAGCTTTCCGGCGGCCAGCAGCAGCGGGTGGCTATTGCCCGGGCGCTGGCGATGAAGCCGGGCCTGATGCTGTTCGACGAGCCGACCTCGGCGCTGGACCCGGAGATGATCGGCGAGGTGCTGGACGTGATGAAGGAGCTGGCCCACGAGATGACCATGCTTGTGGTCTCGCACGAGATGGGTTTCGCCCGCGCCGCCGCCAACCGGGTGATCTTCATCGACGAGGGCCGGGTGATCGAGGATTCGCGCCCTGAGGAGATCTTCTCCAACCCGCGCGAGGAGCGGACGAAGGCGTTTTTGAGCAAGATATTGCATTGACCTAACCCCCCGGCCCCCTTCCCTGACCCTTACAGGGTGATCTTCCCCTGGTTTTATAG
>DBMK01000134.1 GCA_002298885.1 Anaerolineaceae bacterium UBA700 | reverse complement strand
TTAAAATGTGTCAGTCAATCAGCCTCTATGACTCAGTGGTGAATCCCATTAAATCATTTATGAACGATATTATTCTGGACGAGTTAGTTAAATCTGTTCTCGCAGGGCCGCGCTACCGGGCGATCAGCGTGGAGTTGGTGCGCAGGGTGGGGGGGCAGGAGCTGGCCAAGGGGCGCTCTTTCAAAGAAGCGGTCAAGGCCACGCGCAACAAGCTCCACCAGGTGGGCGGCGCCTACCAGGAAACGGCCATCCCTTACGCCCGCCTGCTGGCGGAGCTGCAGGCTCTGCCCGGCGATCCATCCACACCTGCCTTTCAGGCCTTCTGCCGCTCGACGCTGCAGCTCCACGCCTCCACCCGCGAGCGCCTGCCCATCCTCGAGCGCTTCTTCCGGGAGACAGTTGCCGAGATTAGCCCGGTCCAATCCGTCCTCGACCTGGCCTGCGGCTTGAATCCCCTAGCCCTGCCCTGGATGCCACTGGCGCCGGGCGCGCCTTATTACGCCTGCGACATCTATGCCGACATGGTCGATTTTGTCGGGCGCTTCCTGGCCCACACCAGCCGGCCCGGCCGCGCTGAGGTGTGTGACCTGGTCGCCGGCGCTCCGGCGTACCCAGTGCAACTGACCATGGCCCTGAAGACCATCCCCTGCCTGGAGCAGTTGGACAAGGAGATCGGCCTGCGCCTGCTGGAATCTGCACCGGCCGAGTACGTCCTGGTCTCCTTCCCGGCCCATTCCCTCGGCGGCCGCTCAAAAGGGATGGTAAAGAATTATGAAATCCATTTCCGAGAGATGGTTTCTGGAAAACCGTGGGGGATCGAGCGGTTTGAGTTTCCGGGCGAACTGGCGTTTTTAATCAAGAAATAGTAACGACTCAGTGGTGGTTCTGAAAAGGTCATAAATTTATCGCGAATGGTGCAAGTAGGCGAATAAGACGAATAGTTTTGTGATTTTATTCGGATTATTCGCTCATTCTTACCATTGGCGATAATCATGTGATCCGGCTGAGCAGTTAAAAGAAATGAATAGTATTTCATGTTGAAAACGGATCCGATTCAGCCTATAATCGGTCAGTACTGCAATATATATAAAGTTGATCAAAAAAGTTGGAGTTTAAATTATGTACCAGACCGATGTGTACGAAAGCTTGCTGGCGGAGACAATCACTATAAAGGGCTTTGAGGGTCGCGAAATCAATGCTTATTTTGCCCGCCCGCTAGGCGCCGGGCCCTTTCCAGGCCTGGTTCTGGCCCATCACATGCCAGGCTGGGACGATTGGTACAAGGAAGTCACCCTGCGCTTTGCTCGCCAGGGCTACGCCACCCTTTGCCCCAACCTGTACTTTCGAGCCGGCCATGGCACGCCCGAAGATGTGGCCGCCAAGGTGCGCGCCGCCGGCGGCATCCCGGACGACCAGGTCGTTGGCGATCTGGAAGGGGCGGCGCGCTTCCTGCAGGCTCTGCCCATTGCCAACGGCAAAATAGCCATCTTTGGCACTTGTTCGGGCGGTCGCCACGCCTACTTGACCGCTTGCCGCGTGCCGCTCTTCTCCGCCGTTGTCGACTGCTGGGGAGCGCGGGTGGTGATGAAGGACGAGGAGCTTTCGTCCAACCAGCCATTTGCGCCGCTCAGCTTTACCAAGGACCTGACCTGCCCGGTCCTGGGACTGTTCGGGGACGAGGATCAGGGCCCCAACCCCGATCAGGTCAACCGCCACGAGCAGGAACTGAAGCAGTACGGCAAGACATACGAGTTTTACCGCTACCCGGGAGCCGGACATGGTTTCTTCTACCAGCACAGGCCGTCGTACCGCCAGGAGCAGGCCGTAGACGGCTGGAACAAGGTCTTTGCCTTCCTGGAAAAATATCTCAAAACCAACATCGGTCACAGCTAGGAGGAATAATTGATGTGCACCATGATTGCCAGGCAGATCAAGATTGAAGGCAGCGGCAAGGCCGCCAGCGGCTGGTTCAGCCTCAAGGAAGCCGACGTATCCTACGATCATCCTTTCGATGCTCCGTTCGAGCATGCCCTCAACATCGACTTTGTGAACGAGGCCCAGGGTCCCGGGGCGCGCGTGGCGGTAGAACTCAGTGTGGAGGCCGCCCGTGCCCTGGTCGAAACCATCCAGGCGGTATTGAAGCAGGCTGAAGGCGGCGGCTACCTGGAAAAGCAGGCCAATGTCTGATCTTAAAATGTGGAGTTCCTGGCAGCGAAGTCGCCAGGAACTCCATATTTAAGATCGTGTACGAGTTTCTATTTGGGGGGCATGCGGTAGACCAGGGAGGTCTTGCCGTCGGCGGAGGTAAGGGTCAGCTTGCCGCCTTCCGTTTTGAACTGGGCAACTTTGGCCAGGGCGTTGAAATAAGCATTTTCCTGAACCATCAAGCTGTCGCAGGCCATTTTAGTGGCCATCACTGGACCAAAACTCAGCTTGCCGTCCGGGCTGGCCGTATAGCTGGCGCCGAACTCGTTGCAGCCGCCTTTTCCGTTGGCGTTGCCATCTTGGGCAAACTGGAGCGTGATGCTCTGCTGGTCAGCCGGGATCTCGATGGTCTGTCCGTCCAGGGTCAAGGAGTTCAGGAACCATCGCGGGATCATCAGCCGTTGGGGATCGGTCGAGGCGTTGCTCTGGGCAGATGGTTTTTGGGCTGCGCCAGCTTGCGTTGCGATCAACGCAGTTCCAACCACAACGATCAACAATGCGCCAAGCAGCGCCGGGAGGTACTTCCGATTCATGTTTTTCTCCTGTAATTGGATAAAAGGTATCTTACAGATTCAGGACGGTCGCAACTGATATTTAGTTCCCACCTCGTTTCGGAATATAATCATCCCGTGCAATCCAATACCCTGGAATCCCTGATCGCCGACATCCTCTCGTCGCGCAAATACCGCGGCCTGAACCTGCCGCCTGGTACCGTGCGCGACCTGCTGGAACAGGAACTGCCCCGCCACCGCAGCCAGAAGGACGCCCTCAAATCCGTGCGCCAGAAGCTGCATAATATCGTCGCGCCTTACCTGGGCGATCCGGATTACCCGGCGGCGGCCCGGCAGCTCATGGAGGCCTTCACTGCTTCGGACCCGGAAGCCGTGCGCCAGGTTAGCCGGGAGCTGCTGAGCGCGCACGCCTCCACCAACGAACGCCTGCCGGTCCTGGAGGATTTCTACCCGCGCCTGTGGCAGGTGACCGGCCGGCCCGGCGCCCTGCTCGACCTGGCCTGCGGGCTGCACCCTTTCGGCTTTCCGTGGATGGACCTGCCTGTGTCCACCTGTTATTACGCCTACGACATCGTCCAACCCCGGGTTGACCTGATCAACCATTATTTTTCCCTCCTGGGCCTGCAGCCCCTGGCTGCCGCGCAGGACGTGCTGGTCGACCCTCCCCAGGTCGAGGCGGACGTGGCGTTGTTCTTCAAGGAGGCGCACCGCTTCGAGCAGCGCCAGCACGGCTGCAACCGGGCCTTCTGGCAGGCCCTGCGGGTCAAATGGCTGTTGATCTCGCTGCCCACCGAAAGCCTCACCGGCCGTCATAGCCTCCTCGAAGGCCACCGTCGCCTGGTCTACAACAACCTGGAAGGCCTGGGCTGGGAGGTGACCGAGCTGGAGTTTGAAGACGAGATCGTGTTTTGCGTAAAAAAGTGACGTGAGACGTGAAGCGTGAAGAGTGAAACGTGATGCGTGAATCATATCTGAAAATCGAAAATCGAAATTCGAAAATCGAAAATTCCCATGGGTAAACGAAAACACTCTTCGCCTGCACCTTCTTCATCCGCCAGTTCCATCGACTCGGCTCTTTCCCGCTTCCGCCCCCTTCTCTCTCCGGACGCCTTCGGCGCCCTCCTGGAGGAACTGCAACGGCCGCTGTATTCCGCACTGCGCGCCAATCCGTTGAAGTGCGAGCCGCAGGCGGCGCTGGAGCGCTGGGCGCAGCGCTACGGCTGGCAGACTCGTCCGGTGCCATTCTGCGCGGCCGGGTGCTGGGTGCTGGAAGCGCAGACGCCGGTCAGCCAGACCATCGAGCACCGCCTGGGGTTCTACTACATCCAGGATGCGTCCTCGATGCTGCCGGTTGAGCTGTTCGACTTCGACGGGCTGGACGCGCCGCTGGTGCTGGACCTGGCGGCTTCGCCCGGGGGCAAGACCACCCATATCCTGTCCCGCACCGGCGACCGCGGCCTGGTGGTGGCCAACGATTCAAGCCAGGACCGCATTACTGCCCTGCGTATCGTGCTCCAGAACTGGGGGGCGGTCAGTAGCGCCGTCACCCACTTCCCGGGTGAAAAATTCGGCGCCTGGTACCCCGAGACGTTCGACCGGGTGCTGCTGGACGCCCCGTGCAGCATGCAGGGCCTGCGCGCCAGCGAGGGCCACCCCATGCGGGCCATCGGCGATCGCGAGCAGCTTTCGCTGGCGAATCGACAATCGAGGCTGCTGGAGAGCGCCCTGCGGGCGGTCAAGCTGGGTGGGCAGGTGGTGTATTCGACCTGCACCCTTTCGCCGGAGGAGGACGAGGGGGTTCTGGACGAACTGCTCAAGAGATTCCCGGGCGCATTCCAGGTCGACGACCTGGGCTGCCGCCTGGACCGGCCGGCGCCGGGCTTGTTGGCGGACGGGCTGCGCCGCTTCGACCCGGCGGTAGCCAATGCCGCCCGCCTGTGGCCGCAGGTCTTCGGCACGGCCGGTTTTTTTGCGGCGCGCCTGACCAAATGCGGCTCGCTGCCGGCGTTCAGCCAACCCGCGCCGGACCGTCCCTTTGCCCAGGCCGGTTTTACCCAACTCGGGCGCCGCTCGGCCGCCGACCTGGTCGAGGGCCTGTCGCAAGCATATGGGTTGGACCTGGAGCAACTGCTGGCGGATTGGGGCGTGGAGCTCTGGTCGCGCGCCGGCAGGATTTATGCTTTCCCCCACCTCTTTTTCGAGCGCTTTGCCGGCCTGCCCGTGCAGAGCCTGGGCTTGCCCTTCGGCGAGCAGGCGCCCGACGGTTTCATCCCCTCGCACGAATGGGTGGCGCGCTGCGGCATGCGCTTTACCGCCGGGCGCTGCACCCTACCCGCGGACCAGCTCCCGGCCTGGCTGCGCGGCGAAGATATCCAGGGCCGGCCAGATGCCGCCGCCCCAGTTGGCAGCATCGTCGCCGTTTTCGACGAAACCGGCCAGCTCCTCGGCCGTGGGAAGGTCCTTTCCGGCCGCCTCAAGAATTTGCTTCCGCGGAGAGTAATTTAAAACTTTTCCACGAATACCACCAATTTTAACGAATTACACCAAGANNTCTTGGTGTAATTCGTTAAAATTCGTGGTATTCGTGGAAAGTCTTACAGTCCTGCCGCGGCGCGCAGCTCGTCGGCTTTGTTGGTGCGCTCCCAGGTCAGGTCCAGGTCGTCCCGGCCGAAGTGACCGTAGGCGGCGATCTGCTGGAAGATCGGCCGGCGCAGGTCCAGGTCGCGGATGATCGCCCCCGGGCGCAAGTCGAAATGGTCCATCACCAGGTCGGCGATCTTGTCGTCCGGGATCTTGCCGGTGCCGAAGGTCTCCACGTTCACGCTCAGCGGGCGGGCCACGCCGATGGCGTAAGCCACCTGGATTTCGACTCGTCCGGCCAGCCCAGCGGCTACGATGTTCTTGGCTACCCAACGGCAAGCGTAGGCTCCGGAGCGGTCGACCTTGGTGGGGTCCTTGCCGCTGAAGCAGCCGCCGCCGTGGCGACCCATGCCGCCGTAGCTGTCGACGATGATCTTGCGTCCGGTGACGCCGGAATCGCCCATCGGGCCGCCGATGACGAATCGCCCGGTCGGGTTGACCAGCACGCGCATCTGGTCGTCCACCATCTCGGTGGGCAGCACAGGGCGGATCACATTTTCGAAGATGGCTTCGCTGATTTCGCTGTGGGAAACGTCGGGGGAATGCTGCGTGCTGACCAGCACGGTCTGGAAGCGCACGGGCTTGCCGTAATGGTATTCGACCGTCACCTGGGTCTTACCGTCCGGGCGCATCCAGGGCAGTGTGCCGGCCTTGCGCACGGATGCCATCTGGCGGGCCAGCTTGTGGGCCATGTAGATCGGCATCGGCATCAGCGACGGGGTCTCGTCGCAGGCATATCCGAACATCATGCCCTGGTCGCCGGCGCCGACCGATTCGATCTGGGCGTCGGTCATTTCGCCCGCCTTGGCTTCCAGGGCCTTGTCCACTCCGAGGGCAATGTCGCTCGACTGCTGAGCAATGGCGACCAACACGCCGCAGGTATTGCCATCGAAGCCCTTCGAGCTGTCGTCGTAGCCGATACCGTTAACGACTTTGCGGATCAACTGGTCGAAATTGATGTGAGCCCGGGTTGTGATTTCACCCAGCACCATGACGAAACCGGTCTTGGTTGCCGTCTCGCAGGCCACGCGCGACATTGGGTCCTGTTCCATGCAGGCATCCAGCACGGCATCGCTGACCTGGTCGCACATCTTGTCCGGGTGCCCTTCCGTCACCGATTCTGATGTGAACAGATACCGGGCGGAATTCATAAAAGTAGTTGTCATCAACGTCCTCCTCTTAAAAAAATGTCCCCTTCCGGTCAGCTCGAGGGGGCATAATACAGGCTGCCCTCCTATCTTCCAGGATTTCCTCTGTCGGAATTGGCACCTTGGATTGTTATACTGCGCAACCCAGGTTGCCGAGGTTTCATCGGGCCGGTCCCTCCACCTCTCTGGATAAGAGTGCCTCAGGGGCGATATTGAATTGTTGACGGGATATTATCATAAGATCGCAGAATCGTCAAATTCCGTGATTGAGAATAGAGAATCGAGAATAGAGAGTAGAGAATAGTAAGAAAGGCACCTCACTGGCTGAACTGATCGACTGATCGACTGTAAACTGTGAACTGTAAACTGTGAACTGTAAACTGTGAACTGCAAACTGTAAACTGCAAACTTCCTTAAATGCTATAATATTAACTACCAATACAGGTCGGAGGAAATGCGACGATGGACACATATTTGAAGAAACTGCTTGGCAATGGAGAAAACGTGATCCTCGAGGATCGCCAGCATTGGTTCGTGCTCCTGCGCAACATTTTTGTGGAGGGTGCGATGATCGTGGCGGTCGCCGTGCTCACCATTGTGCTGATGTCGACGTTCAAGGATCAACCTTGGTCCGGGTACCTGGCGCTGCTCTTCCTGCTCCTGATCCCGCCGCTGATCAGCGGGTTCATTGATTTCTTCCAGTGGTTCAACCGCAAATACGTGGTCACCACCTGGCGGGTTATCCAGCTTTCCGGGGTGATCAATAAGGACGTCATCGATTCCTCGCTCGAAAAGGTCAACGACATCGAGCTGAGCCAGTCCTTCTTTGGCCGCATCTTCGGCTTTGGCACGGTCGAGATCCTGACCGCCAGCGAAATCGGAGTCAACAAATTCACCATGATCGGCGACCCGGTGCGCTTCAAAACGGCCATTGTCAACGCCAAGGAACAGCTCGGCCACGATAACGACAACATAGGGCACGCCAAATCGGTCGAGGTCCAGGCCAGCCCGGCCTCGATGGCCGATATTCCAGCCATGATTCAGCGCCTGGACGACCTGCGCCAGAAGGGCGTGCTCAGTGAGGACGAATTCCAGCGATCCAAACAGCAGCTGCTGCAGAAACTCTCAGAGCAGCAGAAATAATTTCCGTGGATTTTCGCTCAAACCTGACAGGTCTCCAGGACCTGTCAGGTTTTTTTAACTTGTTGATCTTATTTCAACGCAAGGGGGATGTAGTTTTGGTGCAAAACAATTGGATTAGTCGTTTGACGGCCATATGCAGCCAGCACATCCAGCATACCGTAACCGTAGACATTGTTCGGGACAGAGGTCGGTGTATCCTGGCCGCATAGCGGCGTTGGAGGCGTTAGGGGAGAGGCCGTCTTTTCCAGCAGGATTTGGGTAATAAACACGTTGTCCTTCAATGCCGGAAATGCCGACCAGAGCAGCGCCACCGCCCCGGCGACGTGCGGCGCGGCCATGGAGGTGCCCTGCAAAGAAGCATAGCTGTCGTGATACCAACTGGAGCGAACGCCGACCCCCGGGGCGACCAGTTGAGGCTTCAATAAGGGCGTGGAGTCAACCACTACCGGCCCGCGGTTGCTGAAGCTGGCGATCGTTTTATTCGAATCGACCGCCCCCACGGTGAAAACTGCGTTCTCCAGGGCGGGCGGAGCTGCCAGCGAACTGCAAGCCGGTCCCTCGTTGCCCGCCGAGACCGACATGAAGATGCCGGCGCTGCGCACCGCCTGCACCGCGGCCTGCAGCGAATGCGCCGCGCAGCCTTCCGAGGTCGGGCAGGAGTAGGAATTGCTGATCACGTCGGCGTGTTTGCTCGGGTCCGGGTTGTGGTTGTAACCGCCCAGGTCCCAGGGGGCCATGAAGAACTGCAGGCATTCAATGTACGTGCTGGGACGCCCGACGCCGCCATTCATGTTGCGGCAGGCGATCCACTTCGCCCCCGGCGCCATGCCGATGGGATTGGTGACTGGATCTCCACCGACGCCGGTGCCAGTGGTATGCGTGCCGTGGCCGAAGTCGTCGCACGGCGCAGCCAGGTCGAATTCTCCAGGGCAGCTATTGGAAGTGGACCAGTTATCGGATTTGTGGATGGCATCCCACCAATTGTAATTGTGGTCGGCGGCGCTCCCGTTCCAGCCCCGGTACTGGTTCTTCAGGGCTGCGTGATCCCACTGCACACCGGTGTCGGCGTTGGCATATACGATCCCCTGCCCGGTAAATCCCAGCGCCCAGAGGTCTGGCGCGTGCACGGCCGCAATGCCCCATTCCGGGGCGGCATTGGCGAGATGGGAGGACGGATTGGCCGCTTGGGGTAAGGTGGATGGAGTCTCGAGGGGCACCTTGAAGGCGGTGTCGGCCTCGATGTAAGCCACCTCGGGCCGGGCCGCCAGGAAATTGACCAGGTCCTGCCCGCCATGGACGAGGAGCATGTTCACGATCCAGTATGCCCGGTAGCTCACCCCGCGTCCCTGCAAGGCGGCTTCCAGGGCCGGCTGACTCGCAGCCGCCGCCCCGCGCAGCGACTGGTAAGCCCGCTCGACGCGCTGCGTCGCCGCCGGCCCGCCGGCCGCCAGGGGGGCCAGGTCCGCCTGGCTGCGCAGCACCACCAGGAAATCCGCCGCCTGGCCGCCGGAAGTGTCGCTCCACACCTGCGGGTCGACAGCGGCCTGCAGCTTAACCGTGGCTGAAGGGGCTAAAGGGGCAAGGAGTCCCAGAGCCAGCGCAGCAATGAGGTACCAAAATGGTTTCAATGTGGCTTTATACCCCTTTCATACTGTTTCTATTCGTGCTTGGCTTGAAAAATATCGAAATCGCGCGCCACGGCTACATTGGGGAATACGGCCTGGGCTTCGGCCAGCACCTCTTTTTCGCGGTAGCGGCGCGAAATGTGGGTCAGCACAAGCTGCTTGACCTCGGCCTGCCGGGCCAGCTCGGCCGCTCGCTTGGCGGTCATGTGCGAAAAATTGCGGGCCATTTCAGCCTCTTCTTCCAGGTAGGTCGATTCGATCACCAACAGGTCGGCGGCGCGGCAGATCTCCGCCAGCCCGTCCGTTTCGCCTACGTCGCCGATGTGCACCATGCGCGTGCCCAGGCGAAAATCCCCCAACACTTCCTCAGGCTCGATCCTGCGCCCGTCCGGAAGGGTCACCGGGTGCCCCTCGACCAGCTCGCGGCGCAACGGTCCGGATGGGATGCCCAGCGCCTCGGCCTTTTCGGGCAAAAATGGCCGGCGCCCCTTCTCCTCGAAGACAAAGCCCAGGCAGTCGGGTCCGCGGTGCTGCACCGGGAAAGCCGTGATCGTGAAGTCTTCGCCCTCGAAAAAAACTCCGCTGCTGATCGGGCGCATGCGGATGGGCATGGGGGCAGTGGTTCCGCGCAGCACTACACCGTAGAGCAGGTCCGAGATGCGCTCGAGGGCGGCTTTGCCGGCAAAAATCTCCAGCTCGTCGATCGTTTCCCAGCGCATGTAGGTGGAAAGCAGGCCGGCCAGGCCCAGGATGTGGTCCAAATGGCTGTGGGTGATCAGGATGCGGTTCAGGCGCTTGAAGCCGATGCCGGACTGCAGGATCTGGCGCTGAGTGCCCTCGCCGCAGTCGATCAGGAATCGGTACTCATCGTGCTTGACCACCTGGGCCGGCAGGTTGCGTTTGGCGGAAGGGGCCGAAGCCGACGTACCGAGGAATACGATCTCAAACAATGAATTGGTCCTCTTTCAAAGTGTGCCTTATTTTACCCTATTCTCGGACACCTATTCTCTATTCTCGCAAAAGCCATTCTCTATTTTTCTTGAGCAGAAACGAAATTTCGATATAATTTTTAATGAGTGGAGGTGTGTATGGAAATATTGACTGTTCCGATTGAGAAACCGGAGGATACCAATTTTATCCTCGGCCAATCGCATTTCATCAAAACGGTGGAAGACCTTCACGAAGCGCTGGTGGGGGCGGTGCCGGGGATCAAGTTTGGCATTGCCTTTTGCGAGGCTTCCGGCAAATGCCTGGTGCGCTGGTCTGGCACCGACCCGGCCTCAATCGCTCTGGCCCAAAAGAATGCCCTGGCCGTCGGCGCCGGCCACAGCTTCATTGTCTTCCTCGGCGAGGGCTTTTATCCAATCAATGTGCTCAACACAATCAAGAACGTGCCCGAGGTATGCCACATCTTCTGCGCCACTGCCAACCCCACCCAGGTGCTGGTAGCCGACACCGGGGCTGGTCGTGCCATCCTGGGCGTGGTCGACGGCGCCAAGCCCCTTGGCCTCGAAGGCGAGGAAGACATCGCCTGGCGTAAAGGTTTCTTGCGCATGATCGGCTATAAGAGCTGACGTGGAACTTCCGCGCCGCAGAAACGTCTTAATCAAGTGTACAGTTTACAGTGCACAGTTTCCAGTTTAAAGAACGCGGACGACAGACCACGAGCCGTGAACTGTAGACCAAAGGGATACCAGGATATTGTAAACTGCTAACTGTAACCTGTGAACTGAAGAACTGATAAACTGACCGACTGACAAACTGACCGACTGACAAACTGTAAACTGTGAACTCTCAGGAGAAGAACTCATGAAACGCATTTCCGTCCTATTACTCATCGCCGTGCTGCTCTCGGCGTGCGGCACGCGCATAACGCCTACCATCAGCGACGCCGAAATGGCCACCAAGGTGGCCTCAATCTTAACCTCGATGCCCACCGCCACCGGCGGCGTCCCCAAGGACCTGACGTCCCCCACTGCCCCGCTGCCCACTGTCGCCCCTACCAAGGCTCCGGCCACGCAAGCACCCTCCCAGGCCCCCACCCAGGCTGCTACCCAGCCCCCGGCCGCCACCGCCACCAAGGCTCCGCCGGCGGCAACCGCCACTCCGGTCCCGCCCACGCCCAAGCCCACCGCCACCAAGGGCCCAACTGCCACCCTGGTGCCTGGTGACCCGCGCAGCTCGCTGGGCCAGCCGACCTGGAGTGACAGCATGTCCACCAGCGATAACTGGCCGACCGGCGCCGATGCGGCTGGTTTCACCGACGTAGATTTCAGCAATGGGGCCATGCAGCTCACCGCCCTCAAACCGGCGGACGGCTGGCGCATGTCGACCGCCGATTCACTCACCGACTTCTACCTTGAAATATCGGTGAACACCAGCACCTGCAAGGGCAAGGACCGCTACGGCGTTATTTTCCGCGTCCCCGCCAAAGAGAACCCCGACCAGGGTTACCTGGTGGACTTCACCTGCGACGGCAAGTACGGGCTGCGCAAATGGGACGGCCCCGAAAATACGATGGAAGCCCTGACGCTGTGGAAAGCCAATGCGGCTATCAAATCCGGCGCCAACCAGACCAACCGCCTGGGAGTGCTGGTGAAGGGCACCAAGATCACCCTGTACGCCAACGGCGTCAAGCTGACCGAGGTCACGGACATCGGCTATAAATCCGGCTTCTTCGGCGTTTCCGCCGCCGCCATCGACTCCAGCAAGTATACAGTCAATATCGACAAGGTCGATTACTGGGTGCAGTAAATTCTTACCTCACCCTCACCCCCCCTCTCCAAGAATGTGGAGAGGGGGCTATTTATTAAAATGCGGTTTTTTCCCAGTGAGTGGGCTGAAAAACCACAATTTAATTAAAGGGACGCTAACGCAGTGACCAGCCCGGCCAGCCGGTTGGCGGCGTCATAGGTGTACGTCGTCGTCCCGGCCTGGGTCGTCTCGGTCAGCCGGTTGCCCACTGCATCGTAGGTGTAGATAAAGTAGCTCCCATCCGCATAGTAAGCCGAGGTCAGCCGGTTGAGCGGATCGTAGGTGTAGGTGATCGCGTGGGTTTCCAGGTCCCCCGTTGGCCGGAGCATGGGCGCCAGCGATACCGGGAGGACGTCCCCGACCGGCGTCGATTGCTTTGGTTGGTTGAAGGCTGCCATGTGGATGCCGTTATCCGCTTGAGGCTGCGCCGGCAGTGGGTTCTTCGCAACCTCGATCCCGCCCGGAGCAATCAACCCGATGTAGGTAGTTCTTCTCGACACGAACGTGTCGAAATACTCCGTGCCGCGCGTCCCGGTGTCGATCCCGGCAACGGCTCCCAATTGGGCGCCATCTACCCGGCGGGTGTCGTTGTCCAGTGTCGTCACCGTCGCCTTCTGCACCCCATCGATCCACAAGGTCAGGACGCCGTCATTTGCCCCCGGCGCGGTGGCCGCCTTCCACTCGATCTCGATCTTGTGCCAGGCGCTCGTCACGGCCGTCGTCCAGGCCAGGTTGGTGAAGGTCGAGCTGGAAGCGTCGGTCACCGCTCCGGCCCGGATCTGGTAGCCCGAGGCGATCTTGCCGAATTCCACCCGCGCCACCACCAGCCCATCATGACTGATGGCGTAGAAGATGTAATGGGCGTCGTTGGTGGCCATCGTGATCCCGTTCGGATGGAACCAGAACTGCGCCCGGTAGTGCGGCTTAGGTTTTTTTAATCAAGGCACGGGGGTTTGCGTTGGAACGACCAGCCATCCTAAAACCTCGCCGCGTATTCCTTCCCAATAAGTAAATTTACCACCGGAGGAAGGGAAAATGGCTATCGCATCCGGCTCCCCTTGACTATAAACAATCCACTTTTTGTCCGGCGACCAGGCATACTTGTCGATACTTATCCCTGGATCAATCCACATCGTTTCGACAAGTGTTTTCTTTGTTACGTCAAATATTTGTATAGAAGTATCTACATTGCGGGATAAAAAACCATCTGGCGTCCATGCTAAAGCACTTGTCCAATTGGTATTCAATAATAAGTATGCATAGTTTTTGCATGTTGAAGGTTCGTTATTACAGGCTAAATTAAGAATATATAATCCTTCGAGGTATTTCTTGCCGTATTCCATAATACTCCAATAAAAAGCCAGCCATTTTCCATCTGGAGAAATACGCAGATTACCAAAACCATTGGAACTATAAATCGAACTGTCCAACAAAACTACCGATTTTTGTGTAATCAGGTTGTATTGAATTATTTTATTTTCAACTAAAAAGTAAAGGTTCTTTCCGTCTGGAGACCAATTTAAGTCTGTACATCCCTGATTTTCGACTGGAAAGGGATCTGCTGTGACAACATGACTTTCTAAATCAAGGATCCGTATTCCTGAACAAGATGGCATAATGAATGAATCATACGAATCCCAAATCACCATCTTCTTGCCCCTAGGAGAGACCGGTCCCCCCTCTTCAGCCAGGCGAGCCTGAAAAGTTCCATCCGTTGTAAAAAGATCCGTTTCATATCTATCTGGGTTTGTTTCTCTTGCATTAATCAGAATATATATTCCCGGCCGGATAGAGGAAAGGCTAGCAAATGTCGGGGTTGGCGTGTTCGTTTTCGTTGAATTGGCTGACTGAGTTGCTTTCTGCGTTTTGGACTGTGAAATGGTTGGCTGGGGAGTTGGGAAGGTGACACTCGGAATTATCGAAGGCGATTGAGTGGGTATGAGTGTTGGAATCGTTGCCATAAGTGTAGGGACCATTTGCTGCGTCCCACATCCGGCCAAAAGGAAAATGGCTACAAGCAGTATAGCCAGGGGTAAAAACCTTATATGGCTCATCTGCACACCTCCATTATTTTACAAACTGGCCAAGATAATAATCCCATATAAATTCGCATTATTATGGGTTTTTCAGATTTAACGACAACCTGATTGTATTTTGGGTCTAGAAGTGTTTTGATCTACTTGAATTAAAGTACGACCGGCGTCGCTCCATGACTTCTGAAATACTTGCGCAGGGTAATATTCTGTCCTATTCTATAGGGGGTTGTAAATACGAACCCATTTCCAAGGAGACCCGACTTCAGTGTTATGATTATCGTATTTGAGAGTATATATATTATCCCATTCGATGGATATTCCAGTTATTACAACCCAATGGTTAGCTCTTCCTTTATCTTCGCTTATTGTCCCATTCAATACGCCAAAGTTCCCCTCTACCTTAACCAGAGGGATAAAAAAACTTCCTGAAATCAGCTTTTCTTGGATAAGGTGCCTGCTATTATCTATGTTAGTTTGACCTAACTTGGGTGTTGCATTAACATAATCTGAATACACTTTATTCATTAAGTCAATTAACGTGTTATAGGGTTGTTCATCTGGAGCTACATCTGGCCTTATATTATCTATGTAGGCATCTATAACCTCATTTACACTAATATCAGGGTAAAAATGATCAAGAATAGCAGTTACAGCAAAAAGGCCGCATAAGCCATTGTGGTCAGAACGATAACCAGTTAGTGAAGAAGGATCAAGAACTTTTGGCCAATTTTTTGCGATAGGATTATCATTCTTGATAAATTGGTTGCTTAAAATATTAATATGACCTTCTGAATCTCTTGTGTACACAGGTGCCAGATTTGCTCCAATAAAATGAATATTATCAGGCGGATTAATCTGTCTATGTGGCGGATTATAACTATCATAGAAATAATTATCAGGACCGTCATAATATGGAGGCGGCGGTGGACATCCACCCATGCCTGGAGGAAAAAAGTCACAAGGTTTATTTCCGCTCGGGTCAATGTTCAAAATTGGATTATCATATGTAAAGATCCAACTGTTGAAAGACATTGGGATTTCGGAATTACCATTCCATTTATCATGGCTCACGAATCGTCCCATCGCTGAGGCGTAATATCTGGCTCTTAAATAAACTAACCCTGTCGGATCAACCCATTCCGCATCAAACCCATAGACCGATGTCCCGGTTCCCTCGATAGTCAGCACCTCTCCAAAAGGCTCATACGACTTTGTCAGGGTAATGGCTCCTGTGCCATCCACCAATTGTCGCACGCTCCCCAAAGTATCGCCAAGGAAATATTCCGGCCCTCCCGCATCATATTGCGCGATCCTCTCGTTTCCATACAGGTACGTGTTCGTCCCATCCGCCAGCACCTGCGTCAGCCCTGCATTCAGGTCCAGGGTGTAGTGGGTCGTCACTCCGCCCACGGTCTGGCTGACCCGGTCGCCCAGTCCGTTGTAGGTGTAGGTATAGGTCGTCCCGCCGGTCGTTACGCTCTTCAGCCGGTTGGCGTGATCATAGGTGTAGGTGCTCGTTCCATCACTCAGCAGGTTGCCGTTATTGTCCCAGGTGTACGCCACCCCGTTGACCGTCGCCAGGCGGTTGGCATCGTCGTAGGTGTAGGTTGTAGTGCCGGCCTGAGTCGTTTCAGTCAGCCGGTTGCCCACCGCATCGTAGGTGTAGACGAAGTAACTCCCGTCGGCGTAGTAAGCCGACGTCAGCCGGTTGAGTGGATCGTAGGTGTAGGTGATCGTGTGGGTCGCCAGATCTCCGGCTGGCTGGAGCATGGGCATCAGTGCTACCCGATAAGCATCACCAACCGGCGCGGATTGCTTTGGCTGCGTGAAAGCCGCCATCCGAATCCCGTTATCTACTAGAGTCGGCATTGGATTCTTCGCTACCTCTATCCCGCCCGGCGCAACCAACCCAATGTACGTATTTCTCCTCGACACAAACGTGTCGAAATACTCTGTGCCCCTAGTCCCGGTGTCGATCCCGGCCACCGGCCCTAATTGAGCCCCATCCACCCGCCGGGTATCGTTATCCAGGGTCGTCACCGTCGCCGCCTGCACCGTATCGATCCACAGGGTCAGAACGCCATTGTTCGCCCCAGGTACAGTGGCTGCCTTCCACTCGATTTCGATCTTGTGCCAGGCGCTCGTCACCGCCGTCGTCCAGGCCAGGTTGGTGAAGGTCGAGCTGGAGGCGTCGGTCACCGCCCCGGCCCGGATCTGGTAGCCCGAGGCGATCTTGCCGAACTCCACCCGCGCCACCACCAGCCCATCGTGACTGATGGCGTAGAAGATGTAATGGGCGTCGTTGGTGGCCATTGTGATCCCGTTCGGATAGAACCAGAACTGGGCCCGGTAATGCGGCTCGAGCCAGGGAGTCCAATCGGTCACGTATTCTGCGGTGTTGTTGTTGATGTAGGCTGAAAGCCCATAGATTCCGTCGTGCTTCGAACCGGTCGTCACGCTCAGGTTGCCGCTGTTGGGCGTGTTCGCCGACCATGCGGAGAAACTGCCGCTCTCGAAGCCATTTGAGAAGATCGCATCGGCCGTTAAAGGCGGGGTGGGCGGCGCCGGCGGGGTGGGCGCACTGGCATCCGCCCCAATATAGCTCGTGCGGCGCGACTCGTACAGGTCGTAGTAGTCCGTCCCGGTAGCTCCGGTCAGCGTCCCGGCGATCTGGCCGAACTGGATCTGGTCCACCCGGCGGGTGTCGGTATCCAGGTTGGTGATCGTCTCCATCTGCGTCCCGTCTATCCAAAGGGTCAACACGCCGTTATTTGCCCCGGCAGCCGTAGCAGCTTGCCAGTTCACTTCGAAATAATAGAGTTGGTTGGCTACATAATACCATTGAGTGCTCTGCCAGGCGCTCGAATCGTTGTAGGCTGAAGCTCTTAACTGGTAGTCTCCCAGGCTCTTGCGGAATTCCAGCCGCAGGATTGTGGTCGGTGAACTCGTCCCCTGCTGGCCATACAGCAGGTAATGGACTTGCGTATCTCCAAGCGTGATCCCATTGGGCTTGAAATAGAATCGGGCCCGGTATTGCGTTTCACTCGACGGCCGCTTGTCTACTACATAGAGGCTCGTATTGCTGCTGCTGGCCTGAGCCTGCATGCCGTAATTCCCACCAACCTTGGAGGCTGTGGTCACGCTCAACTTGCCACTGCCGGTCGTAGAGGACGACCAGCCGGTGAAGTTGCCGCTCTCGAACGTATCCGCAAACAGCGCATCCGTCATTTAACTCCCCCGCCCTGGGGGCGGGGGTTGGGGGGTGAGGAAAAACCGGTTAATAGATAATACTTGATATTCTGTCCAGGCGGTCGAGGCGGTGAGTGGCGGTGATGCGGCGCACCGTACCGGTGAGGCCGCGCATGACGATGCTGTCAGTGACAGCCTCGTGCGGCTTGTAATCCACGCCGCGCAGCAGCTCGCCGGTGGTAATGCCGGTGGCGGCAAAGAAAACGTCCTCCGATGACACCAGGTCCTCCAACATCAGCACCTGGTTCAAGCGGTAGCCGTAATCGGCGACTCGCTTCTTCTCTTCGTCGGTGCGGGCCACCAGTTTGCACTGGATGTTGCCGCCCAGGCAGCGCATGGCGCAGGCCGCCAGCACGCCCTCCGGCGACCCGCCGGTGCCCATCAGCACGTCGATCCCCGATTCGGGAATGGCGGCCATCAGCGCCCCGGCCACGTCCCCGTCCGGGATCAGGCGGATGCGCGCCCCGCATTGGCGCACTTCGTTGATCAACTCCTGGTGTCGTTCGCGGTCCAGAATCACCACGGTCAGGTCCTTCACGTCCTGGTCGATTGCCCTGGCGATTTTTTCCAGGTTGACCTTCACCGGCGCGTCGATGTCGATGGCGTCCCTGGCCTGGGGGCCGACGGCGATCTTGTTCATGTAGAAGGCCGGCCCAGGGTTGAACATGGAGCCGCGCGGCGCCAGGGATACCGTAGAAATAGAGTTGCCCTGCCCGTGGGCCAGCGGGCGCGTTCCGTCGATCGGGTCTACGGCGATGTCCACCAGGGGCGGGCGGCCGGTGCCCAGGCGCTCGCCGTTGAACAGCATCGGGGCGTGGTCCTTCTCGCCCTCGCCGATAACGATCACCCCGTCCATCTCGACGGTGTTCAGCACCAGGCGCATGCCTTCCACGGCAGCGTGGTCGGCGGCATTTTTATCGCCCCGACCCATGAAGCGCGCTGCGCTCAGCGCCGCCGACTCGGTGACCCGCACCAGGTCCAGGGCCAGGTTGCGGGTTGGCCGCGTATCAACAGGTTCAGTCTCCATATCAGCCTCCAAGTCTAAAAAACACGATAAGGTAGTAACCGATTACGCCTGCCCACAGGGTCGAGTCGATCCGGTCCATGAAACCGCCGTGGCCGGGCAGGAGATTGCTGCTGTCTTTGATCCCAAACTGGCGCTTGAGCATCGATTCTCCCAGGTCGCCCATCGGCGCCAGGACGCTCACCACCAGGCCCACCAGAGCCCCTTTTTCGGGCGTGATGGCCGGCACGCGCAACTGCCAGGCCGAAGCCAGCAGGGCGCAGCCGATGATAGCCACCGGGATGCCGCCCAGGTAGCCCTCCCAGGTCTTTTTGGG
The DNA here is from genome assembly GCA_002298885.1 of Anaerolineaceae bacterium UBA700. The sequence continues at coordinate 4,421 of DBMK01000134.1, read as the reverse complement.
GCTTACCCGCGGCGAGAGCTTGTGCCGCCCAATCGTTCGCCCGACGAAATAGGCTCCGCCATCGGCTATCCAGGCCGCCGGCAGGGCGGTGAAGGCCCACCATTCCCCGCTGGGCAGGTTGCGCAGCGAAATGAGATAGCTCCCCAGCCAGCCCAAATAAAAAATGCCCGCCACGGTGATCGCAAAATCACTGGCGGACTGGTTGCGGGAGAGCTCGTAGCCGCGCACACAGGCGGCCATGGTGAGCAAGATTAACATGCTGGCGCCGAACTGGCTGCCCTCGAAGTCGAACAGGTAGCGCAGGATGGCCATCAGGGCCACCCCGCCGATCAACAGGATCGCCGAGGGCTGAAAACCGCCGCCGCGCACCATGCGCCAGAATTCCCAGGCGGCGATGGCCAGAGTGATCGCCACGCTCAAGGCAAAGACCCAATCGCCCGCCACGATGACCAGGACGACGACTGGCAGGATGACCGCCGCGACCAGGATCCTCTCAACCAGCATCCGTCCGGTCCCCCACTTCGGCCGAATTCACTTTGCCAAACCTGCGGTCGCGCGTGCTGTAATCCAGGATCGCTTTCTTCAATTCCTCGCGGTCAAAATCGGGCCACAGCGTTGGCGTGATATACCATTCGGCGTACACTCCCTGCCAGATCAAAAAATTGCTGATGCGCAGCTCGCCCGAAGTACGGATGATCAGGTCCGGGTCGGGCAGGCCGGCCGTGAACAGGTATTGGTTCACCAGCTCGGGCGTCACGTCCTCGGGTTTGATTCCGTCTTGGAGCATACTGCGGATGGCGCACACGATCTCGTCCCGCCCGCCGTAGTTGAAGGCCAGGGTCAGCACCAGGGTGTGGTTTTCACGGGTCAGCTCGATGGCGTTACGCACTTTGGACTGCAAAGCTTCGTTCAATCCCTCCAGGTGGCCAATGTGATGGAGCTGCACGCCCTCTTTGTTGAGTTCCTCAAGCTCGCGGTCGATCACGTCCTCCAGGATATCCATCAGACCTTCCACCTCTTCCCTCGGACGGTCCCAATTTTCGGTGGAAAAGGCGTAGATGGTCAAATATTTAATCCCGAATTCGACGCACGCCCGGATAACCCGGCGCAGGTTTTCCGTGCCGGCCTGGTGGCCCGAGACACGCGGCAGCCCGCGCGCTTTGGCCCAACGCCCGTTGCCATCCATAATCACTGCCACGTGCGTGGGCACTTTTTCAAACGTTTCCGTTGGTTCCGGCTGATTCATGAATACGATGGGGGTTAAACCTCCATGATCTCCTTCTCTTTTTTCTCGCCGACGGCGTCGATCCCTTGGATCATCTTATCGGTGAGCTTCTGCAGTTCTTCTTCACCCTGCTCCAGGTCGTCCTCGGAGAGCATCTTCTCGTGCTCGAACTCCTTCAGATCCTTATTCAGGTCGCGGCGCACGTTGCGGATGGCCACTCGACCTTCCTCCAGGCGGCTGTGCACGAATTTCACCAGTTCGCGCCGGCGCTCCTCCGTCAGGGTAGGGATGTTCAGGCGGATGACTTTCCCGTCGTTGTTGGGGGTCAGGCCGAGCTCCGACACCATGATAGCGCGCTCGATCGCTTTGAGTGACGACGGATCGAAAGGCTTGATGAGCAAGGAGCGCGCTTCTGGCACGCTGATGGTTGCAAGCTGAATCAGTGGCGTTGAGACGCCGTAGTATTCAACGTGGAGCCGTTCCACCAGGGCGGGGCTGGCGCGTCCGGTCCGCACGCCTGCCAGGTCTTCTTCCAGCGATACGATCGCCCCCTTCATGCGGGTTTCGGCTTCCTTGACAGTGTCTTTGATGATCTCGTTGATCACTTTGACCTCCTAGAGTGAAAATCGACGCAGATTAACTTAAAGGATACCATTAAAAATCTAAAAACGCAGTGAAAACCTATTGACATTTGTTCTATTTATGCTATTATTATATAGAACAATCATTCTAGAGCCTATAAAAAATCATCTAATGCCCCCCAGCGGGTGTGAAGGAGACTGCCGTGAAGAGTATGATGGAGGACCGACCCATGAAAACAGGAATGCTTTGGTTTGACAATGACCCGAAAGCCGACCTGGCGACCAAGATCGCCCGCGCCGCCGATTATTATCAGCGCAAATACGGCCGCAAGCCTTCGCTGTGCTTTGTCCACCCGACCATGTTGAACGGCTCTGCCGGAAGGGCCCAGGATATCGAGGTCCGTCCGAACCGGCAGGTGCTCCCCAACCACCTGTGGATGGGACTGAACGATTCGGCTCAGGCGGTATGAGTTCTAGCCACCCAGGACAGGGATTTTTGGCCGGCCGGCGGTCAAAAATCCCTTTTTTATTTCCGCTGCTCGATTATTCCTTATTTTCATCCTTTTCGCTGCGTGGGGCGGGGGATGGCTCTTCGGCGCCTACCAGCCGGCGGGAGGCCCAGCGGGCCAGGTCCATCAGCCAGCGCAGTGGCTGCTCGGCGTAGGCTTTGGCGTAATGCTGGGCTGCCTCCTGCATGCTGACGTCTTCCTGGTATTCCTCGCGCAGGTACCACAGGTGCTCGATGATCCAGATGTACAGGTCGGCTTCGGTGCGGGTGGGGAACCCCTTGATGATCTGGTTGTATTCTATGACCTGCACCATGGGTATATACACTTCATCGTACCAGCTCGTAACCGCTTCTGGGTAGGGCACGGGGGCTTTGCGCGCCTCGCCCATGAACCAGCGGTGCATGTCGATGTGTTCCAGCAAGCGGCTGTAACCACCGGGCAAGGTAAAGTCGATCTTCACGTCGGGGCGGAGCTGGTACAGCTTGGTCTTATCGAAAAACACGATTTTTTCCGTCTGGCGGATCAGCTCATCGATGTTGGTCTGCGGGGTAATTGGGATGGGGGTGGCGATCTCGATCACGTTGGCGTCGATGTACGCCTGCCCGCGCTGGCGGGCCACTGAAACGCGGTGGTTGCCGTCCTTCACGAAGTACACTTCCCCAATCTTATACACTTCGATCGGGGGCAGGATGATGTCCTGCAGTTGGGCGCTGTCGATGCTGACCCAGCGCGGCCGCAGGAAGCCGTAGCGCGGCAGGAAGGCCCGGTCGAAATCCTGGTAGCGGCCCACGCTGCCGACAATTTTATCCAGCGGAATCTGGCGCATACCCAGGGAATGCTGCCCTCCTATTGGCAGGTTTTTGCGGATCTCGTCGAAAGGCAGCAGGTTGTTGTCGGATTGGGTGAACCAGCTCCAGATGGATCGCCAGAATCCTTTGCGCAGGGCAACTTCGAAGTCTGCCCGGGCGCGTTCGTGAAATAATAATGATGTCAGTCTGTTATCGTTCTCATCGCTCATGCTTTATTCTCCTCGCCGGAAGGGCGGAGGTCGTGTGGACCCTCTTCTCGTACTTTTCCAGGTCGAGTGTCAGTTCTCGATAACCATACGTATTGATCACTTTCGTTCGCCCGATGAGGGTTTCGGTGACCGTATCTGCCCGGTACACGTGGACGTGACCGTGCAGGTGATAGGCGGGTTGGAATACTTTGATCAGCCAGTTGAAGGCTTTAATCCCCTGGTGCGGCCGGTCTTCCAGGTCATGGATCTTCCAGGGCGGGGCGTGGGTGACGAGCACATCCAGGTAGCGGCCGTAACGCAGGTGGTTCAGCATCAAGCCGGGCACCAGGGAGTAGGCCATGCTCCACATTTCGGCCTGGGAATACTGGTGGGCGCCGTAATTGTAGCGGATACTGCCCTCGATGCCTGCCAGCAGCAGGCCTGAGCTGTCGCGGATCACGCGCTGGTGCAGGTCCACCGCTCCCCACGGACTGGTGCGGTCGCCGTTTACCCCGCTTTCCACCCGGCTGGCGTGGTTGCCGCGTACGAAGTACAGCGGAATATCCAGCGAACTGATGATGTACTCCAGGTAATAGTACGGCAGGTCGCCGCAGCCAATCGCCAGGTCGATTTCGGCAAAGCGTTTGGATATTTGCGGGCTGTAGATGAGCCCTATCTCCACGTCGCTGACTGCCAGGATCTTCATTCCAGCCCCAATCCCACTGCCATCGCAACGGCATGGGTGCGGCTGTGGCTGATGCTGATCGACCAGCTCGTCAGGCCGAGGGTTTCGGCCAGGGCCTTGGCCTTGTTGTGCAGGATGAGCTTCGGCTCGCCCTGGGGGCCGCGCTGGACCTCAATGGACTGCCAGCCGACTGCGCCGATGCCGCAGCCCAGCGCCTTGGCGACGGCTTCTTTCACCGCAAAGCGCCCGGCCAGGCTGGCGCTCGAACAGCCGGCCTGTTCCAGCTCGCGCCTGGTGAACACGCGCTTCAAGAAACGCTCGCGGATGGTCGGCTGGATCTGGTCGATCCGCTCGATCTCGATCAGGTCAATCCCGGTACGCAGGATCATGCCCCTATTATACCTGTCCAGAATCAAATTATGAT
>DBMK01000356.1 GCA_002298885.1 Anaerolineaceae bacterium UBA700 | reverse complement strand
CGGGCTGCTTCGCAGCCCGACACAACCCAAAAGAATTGATATAAATCAGGCTAATTTGTATTCTTTCTGGGAAATCTCGATATTCGCGGTTTTCAAGAAATCCATGGCGTTCTCGTCGACCCGGTAGGCTTCGCTGTAAACCAGGCGCACGATGCCGGCGTTGATGAGTACCTTGGTGCAGTTGATGCACGGGAAATGGGTCACGTAACAGGTGCAGCCTTTCGTGGAGACACCGTGCAAGGCCGCCTGGATGATGGCATTGGTCTCGGCGTGGATCGTGCGCACGCAATGGCCTTCCACCAGCAGGTGGCCGATCTCGTCGCAGTGCGGCTGGCCCGCCGGCGAGCCGTTGAAACCGGTGGTCAAGATGCGTTTGTCCAGCACCAACACGCAGCCCACGAATGCCCGGTCGCAGGTGCTGCGCTCGGAGACAGCGTAAGCAATCTTCAAGAAATAAGAGTCCCAATCAGGCCGCATTCTGTCCTTCGTTTACCAGGGAAGTGATCAAAAAATTATAGCATAGGATTCATAAGGGGTGTTTTCGTCCGGAACAGAACCGGACGAAAACGCCCCTTGTATTATCAGCATGGATTGTATATACTCGCATTACGAGTAATTATTCGCTTTACGAGCAAACTATCCAATGACAAAAGACAATCTTTTGACCGTTCCAACTACGCGCCGCGACCGGCGTATCGAACGCCAACGGCGCCAGATCATGGATGCCGCAGCGCGTATTTTTGCCGAAAAAGGATACGCCGCCACGACCACCAAGGACATCGCCCTGGCCGCCGACGTCGGCGAATCGACCCTGTACAACTATTTCGAGAGCAAACGCGATATCCTGCTCGAAATTGCCAGTTACCAGGCCGCCCTGCTGGATGCCGTCTTCGATCAAGCTATTCGCATGGAGACGCGCCAGCAAATGGTGGACGTCTTCGTGCGGGTGATGGATATCGTCCTGTCCCAATCCTCCTACATCCGGGCTTTGATCGGAGAGGCCTGGGTCAACGACGAGATGCTATACACCCACCTGGTGGCGCGCCTGGACCAGATTTCCACCTTTTTACAGGATTTCATCACCGATAAAGTCGCTTCGGGCGCATTCCGCCCCATCGACGCCCGCCTGGGAGCGCGCATGGTTATTGCCGAGTTCATCGGCGCCATCCTGCCCGCCCTGCGCGGCATCGAGCCACAGCCGGACGCCGGGCAGCGCCGCCACCTGGCCGAGACAATCATCGCCCTGTGGATGGACGGCGTCGACGCAGGCAAATTCAAGTAGCCGGGTATGATCCAGCGTATACTGGCGATTACCCAAAAAGAATTCATCCAGACCTGGCGCGAGCGCAGCACGCTGGTTATCCTGCTCTCACTGCCGCTGCTGCAATTGATCCTGTTCGGCTACGCCATCAACATGAACGTGCGCCACATCCCCACCGTCATCGCCGATCAGAGCCTGGACAACGCCAGCCGGGATTATTTGAATGCCCTGGTGAACTCGGAATACTTCGATCCGGTGGGGTCCGTTTCCGGCGAGGCAGGCGTATTCCAGGCCATCGATACCGGCAAAGCCAGCGCAGGTGTTGTTATCCCACCCGGTTTTGGTGAGCATGTTAAGCGCGGCGACGCGCAAGTGGCCGTTTTGGTGGATGGGTCGGAGCTTTTCACCTCCCTCTCGGCCTACAACGCCGCCAGCATCATCGGGCAGCAATACGCCGTCCAGATCGTGATGCAGCAGGTCAGCCGCAGCGGCGTGCAGGCCAGCGCCGATCCCCTCAGCGCCCACATCCGCATCCTGTACAACCCGGATTTTAAGGACTTGTGGTTCATCATCCCCGGCATCGTGGCTTTTCTGCTCCAAACCCAGACCATCGTCCTGACTGCCACCGCTGTGGTGCGCGAGCGTGAGGTCGGCACGCTCGAACAACTGCTGGTAACCCCAATCCGCCCCATGGAGCTGATGATCGGGAAAATCATTCCCTTCATCTTCATTGCCTTGATCAATTTGCTGACGGTCCTCGTCATGGGCGTCTTCTGGTTTGGAGTTCCGTTCCAGGGAAACTTCTGGCTCTTCTTGGGGCTGGCCTTCCTGTACGTCTTTTCCGGCCTGGGTCTCGGCTTGCTGCTCTCCACCATTTCTCAAAACCAGCGCCAGGCCATGCAACTGGTCATGTTCTTCTCTCTGCTGAGCCTGGTATTAGGCGGGTTCATCTTTCCGCGCTACACCATGCCACCAGTGGTGCGCTTGATCGGCAACATCTTCCCCCTCACCTACTTCGTGCCCATCTCACGCGGCATCATTTCCAAGGGGATCGGCTTCGAATCGCTGACCACGGAGGTGATTTCCCTGGTAGTCTACATCCTGATCATCCTGGTCGTCGCCGCCCGCAGCTTCAGGCAGAGGTTGGATTGAGCCGATGATCCGCTTTCAACGCTTGCGCGCTCTGATCCTGAAAGAAATCACACAGTTGCTGCGCGATCCGCGCACCCTGGTGCTAATCCTCAGCCTGCCGATTATTCTGCTGTTCTTATTCGCCTATGCGGTCAGCCTTACAGTGGACCACATCCCCACCGCCCTGGTCGACCAAAGCCGCGATCCGGAGAGTCAACAACTTGTGGATGCCTTCCACAACTCGGGCTATTTCGATTTCACGGCGCAATTCAATAGTGAAGACCAAATGCGTCAGGCCATCGATAACGGACTGGTCAAAGCTGGCCTGTTGATCCCGCCCAACTTCAACAACGATTTAAAGCGCGGCGAAGCCAGCATTTTAGTCCTGCTGGATGGCTCGGATTCATTCAGCGTCCAGTCCGGCTTCAACGCCGCCAGCCTGGTGACTCAGAAGTTGGGATTCGACATGACGGCTAAAAAACTGTCCGGCTCGGGAAAGGCTGAACCCCTGCCGGTGATAACCTCTCCCCGGGTGCTGTACAACCCCGACCTGAACGACCTGGTCTTCCTGGTGCCGGGCCTGGTGGCCCTGCTGGTCCAGAACATCATCGTCTCGCACGCCTCAATGGCGGTGGTGCGCGAGCGCGAGGCCGGGACGATGGAACAGCTCTTGATCACGCCCTCGCGCCCGATTGAGATCCTGCTGGCCAAGCTGGTTCCCGGAAGCCTGCTGGCCGCGGTGGAAATGGTCATCATCCTGCTTTTGAGCACCTTCTGGTTCAAGGTGCCGTTCAACGGCAGCCTGTCACTGTTTGCCGCCCTGGCGGTACTGTTTATCGTATCCGGGATGTCGCTCGGCCTGCTGATTTCGACGGTCGCCAAGACCCAGCGCATGGCGCAGCAGATTTCGGTGGTAATGATGGTCTTTGGCGTTCTGCTGACCGGGTTCATCTTCCCGCGCACGTCCATGCCTGGATGGACCCAGGTCATCGGCAACCTCATCCCCCTGACCTACTTCGTGCGTATCGCCCGGGGCATCATCACCAAGGGCATCGGTATGGAGTTCCTGCTGCCGGATGCGCTTTCGCTGGTTATCTTCGCGCTGGTCTGCCTGGTGCTTTCTTCGATTCTTTTCAAAAAGCGGTTAGGATGATGCAAACACAGGCCCAAGCCGCTATTTCAACTGAAGCCCTGGTCAAGCGATTCAAGTCGCGTGCCGGATGGTTGACCGCGGTCGACCACCTTACCCTCGATGTGCGCCAGGGAGAGACCTTCGGCCTGATCGGCCCGGATGGGGCCGGCAAGAGCACCACCGTGCGTACCATCCTGGGTTTGCTGGCGCGCAGCGAGGGTAAGAGCAGCATCCTGGGATTCGACTCGATGCGCGATATCTACCAGATCCGCCAGGAAGCCGGTTACATCGCCCAACAGTTCGCCCTGCCAGCCGACCTGACAGTCCAGGAAAACATGCGCTTCTTCGCTGACGTGCACGGCATCAGCGCTGCGGACCAGCGCAGCCGCATCCCCGCCCTGCTCGAATTTGCCGGGCTTTTGGAGTTCAAGAACCGTCTTGCCGGGAAGTTATCCGGCGGGATGAAAAAGAAACTGGCTCTAGCATGCAACCTGGTCCACGAGCCCAAAGTTGTCATGCTGGACGAGCCCACCCTGGGAGTCGATCCGGTCAGCCGGCGCGAATTCTGGAATCTGCTGGGCAATCTGCGCGCTGAGAAAGGTCTGACAATCTTCGTCTGCACGCCATACATGGACGAGGCCGAGCGCTGCAGCCGGGTTGGCCTCATTTACAAAGGCCGCCTGTTTGCCTGCGATACGCCCCAGGCCGTTAAGGCCACCATTCCCGGCACCCTGCTCGAATTCATCCCCTCCGATCTCAACCCGGCGCGCCTCCTCCTGGTGAAAATGGAGGGAATCCTGGAAGTGCAGACGTACGGCTCGATGATCCATGCTTTCGTGGATGACGCCGGCTTACGCCAGCCGCAAATTGAGGCTGCCCTGGCACAGCAAGGTCTCACCGCCCGGGGGATGCGCGTGATCGAAGCGCGCATGGAGGAAGCCTTTATCAGCCTGATGAAACGCCAGGAGATGGCCCCGCATGACTGACGAATTGGCCGGCGGCAAAGAGTTGATTGCCAATAATCCCAACGATCCGATCATCGTGGAGGCGCTGAGCAAGCGTTTCGGCCGGTTTACCGCGGTGGACGAGATCAGCTTCCGGGTCAGGCCAGGGGAAATTTTCGGCTGGCTGGGGCCGAATGGGGCCGGGAAAACGACCACCATCCGCATGCTGCTGGGCCTGCTCAAGCCCAGTGCCGGCAAGATCCGCGTCCTCGGTTACGACCCGGTCACTCAGACGAAGGCCATGCAGGCACACGTCGGCTACATGTCGCAGCTATTCACGCTTTACAACGACCTGACGGCCAGCGAGAATATCCGCTTCTACGGCAAGGTTTACGGGCTAAAAAACAGCGCCTGGCGCCAGCGCCAGCAGGAAATCATTGCCATGGCCGGTTTAGAAGGCCGCCAGAACACGCTCACCGGCAACCTGTCCGGGGGCTGGAAACAGCGCCTGGCCTTGGGCTGCGCCATCGTGCACAACCCGGACGTCGTCTTCCTGGACGAGCCGACCGCCGGGGTTGATCCGATCAGCCGGCGTGTGTTCTGGGAGCTGATCTACGCCATGTCCCAAAAAGGAGTGACCATCCTGGTTACAACCCATTACATGGACGAAGCTGAGCTGTGCCAGCGGGTGGGTTTCATCAGCCAGGGGCGCCTGCTGGCGCTGGATGCGCCTGAAAAACTGAAGCTGACCCAGATGCGGGGCAAGGTGCTCGAAATTAACACCCCTGAGCCGGACCGGGCGATGCGCCTGCTAAAGGCTGTGCAAGCCAGCCGGAAGTTGCCTCTCCTAGAAGTTGCGTTGTATGGAGCCCAAATCCACGCCGTGCTGCCCGGCAGCGAGGAAGACCGGGAAGGAGTCCGCCAGGCTCTGCTTTCAGAACAAATCCCGATCAACAGCCTGGATTGGATTGCCCCAACCCTGGAAGATGTATTTATTTCTTCGGTGAAGAATTAATCTCAAGCCTATTGGTAAGAACAAGGACCGCACAGGATTTGAGAATTATGCCGCCAAATGCAATATAATGGGGCGGGAGCTCATATGCCGCATGCATTCGTCGTTCTCAACCCCATATCCGGAATCGGCAACGTAGACGTTTTTCGCCAGAAGCTCGACCAGCATTTCTCCGCGGCCGGATGGACGTATACCCTCTACAAGACCACCGGTAAAGAGGTGGTCAGAGATATTGTATGCAAGGCCCTGACCCCTGCACCGGATATGGTCGTTGCCTGCGGCGGCGACGGCACGATTAGCCAGGTTGCCGGCGGCCTGGTCGGCACCGGGATCCCGCTGGGCACGATTCCGCTCGGCACCTGGAACGCCATCGCGCGCAACCTGGGCATCCCGATCCTCACCGATGACGCCTTGCGCCTGCTCACCGGGGAACATTCGTTGAGGAATATCGACGTCCTGTCGGTCAACGACGGGATCTATCTCGGCAACGTCAGCGCCGGGTTCAGTTCCACGATGATCGACAGCACCAAACGCGAAGCCAAGCGGCGCTTCGGATTCCTGGCCTACATCTGGAATCTGATGCTGCAGCTCATCGGCCTGCGCCGGATTGGCTTTCATTTAATAATTGATCAGAAGCATCGCAAAGTGCGCGCTGCCGAAGTCATGGTCATCAACAGCACGCTGATCGGCCTGGGAGAACTGCCGACCAAATTCAGCATCTATCCGGACGACGGGAAGATGGACGTGTGCATCATCAAGCCGCGATCCATTTTCGGGATGCTGACCGTGGCATGGAATATCCTGGTTCGGGGCAAAAACCGGAACCCCGAGTTCCGCTATTTTGCTGCCACCAGCAGCGTGAGCCTCAAAACGAAGAAACCGTTGATCGTCCAGGCCGATGGCGAAGTTATCGGCCAAACCCCGGTTGAAATCCGCCTCCTGACCCGCGCTGTGAATTTGATAGTCCCCCAAAATAAATAGTGTTGTTATTTCGGGCCGCATCGCAGCCCGAAATAACAACACTATTTAAAATGATTAGCCACCGCCGAGGTAGGCGGATTGGACCATGGGGTCGTTGAGCAGGTCGTCGGCCTTGCCTTCCAGCACCACGCGGCCGGTCTCCATCACATAGCCCCGGTTGGCGATCGAAAGTGCCATTTGGGCGTTCTGCTCCACAAGTAGAATGCTCGTCCCCTGGTGGTTAATGTCCTGGATGATGTCGAAAATTTGCTCCACCAGGATGGGCGCCAGGCCCATCGAAGGCTCATCGAGCAGCAGCAGCTTGGGATGCGCCATCAGGCCGCGGGCAATCGCCAGCATTTGCTGCTCGCCGCCCGAAAGCGTGCCGCCCAACTGCTTGATGCGTTCCTTCAAGCGCGGGAAACGGGCAAAGACGGAATCCAAATCCTTGCGGAATTGAACCCGGTCGTTGGAAATGAAGGCTCCCATTTCCAGGTTTTCCATCACCGTCAGGGTGGCGAAAATCTTGCGTCCCTCCGGCACCTGGATGATGCCTTTGCGCACGATCTTTTGCGGAGCCGTCTGTGAAACGTCTTCATCCTGAAAAAGGATACTTCCCGAGCGGGCACGCTGCAAACCAGAAATGGCGTTGAGGGTAGTCGACTTGCCAGCGCCGTTCGCCCCGATAAGGGCAACGATTTCACCCTCTTCAAGGTGAAAATCGATCCCTTTCAAGGCGTGGATGGCGCCGTAATAAACGTTAAGGTTTTGGATCTTAAGCATCTGCGTGCCTTTGCTTCTGGTATTTTTGGGACAATGCGGCCGCGCCGGGGCCTAGATAGGCCTCAATTACCTTCGGATTTGCCTGGATTTCCTTCGGGTTGCCCTCCGCAATTTTAATGCCGTAATCCAGAACGGTGATCTGGTCGGAGATGCCCATGACGACGCGCATATCGTGCTCGATCAAAATGATCGTAATCCCCAGGTCATCCCGCAAGCTGCGGATAAAACGGGTCATTACGTCCGTTTCCTGAGGGTTCATACCGGCAGTAGGTTCATCCAGAAGCAGGAGAGTAGGCTTATTGGCCAGCGCCCGCGCAATCTCTAGCCGGCGCTGGGCGCCGTAAGGCAGGTTGCGCGCCAGGTTATCGCCCAACCCGGCTAGGCCGACAAACTTAAGCAGGCGTTTACCCTCTTCGATGGACCATTTTTCTTCTCTGATAAATCGCGGCGAGTTGAAAATTGAGTCAAGCCAGTTCGAACGCAGGTGGGGAGTCTGCCCAATCATCACGTTCTCGATGGCGGTCATGTTTGAAAACAGGCGAATGTTCTGATAGGTGCGTGAAATCCCCCGGTCGGCGATCAGGTTGGTCGGGAGGCCGTTGATCACCTTGCCCTTGAAAAGGATGGCGCCTTTTTCCGGTTTGTAGAAACCGGAAATGCAGTTGAACAGCGTGGTTTTTCCGGCCCCGTTGGGGCCGATGATGCTGGCAATGCTTTGTTCCGGAACGACCAGATCCACTTTATTGACCGCGGTCAGCCCGCCAAAGAATTTGCTTACCTGGGAAGTTTCGAGCAAATTAGTCATGCTTTTTCTTCCCCCTTCACCGGTCCCGGGTCAACCGGTTTGGACGCGGCCAAGGCTTCTTCAGGCGGGGCAAGCTCCGTTTCTCCCTGGAGTTTCTCGAGGTTAGGCCGTTTGGCAGGCCAAAGTCCGTCGGGACGCAGGATCATCATAACCACCAGCAGCCCTCCAAAGAACATCAGGCGGTAATTATCGAGCTCGCGCAGTATCTCAGGCAGCCCCTTCAGCACGAAGGAGCCCAGGATGATCCCCGGGATGCTGCCCATGCCGCCAACAATCACCAGGGCCAGCACGTTGATCGAAACCATCAGTGAATGATCGTCTGGGCCTGTAAACTGGTTGCGTGCGGCGAACAAAGCTCCGCCGACTCCAGCGAACGCCGCTCCCAATGCCATCGCCAACAGTTTGGACTTGAACGTATCGATGCCGGTGGCTTTGGCTACAGTTTCATCCTCGCGGATGGAAATCCAGGCGCGCCCGGTGCGCGAATTCTGTATACGTTGGGTGATAAAAATGGTCAGCAGGATCCCGATCAGGATCAGGTACATGAAGTCGACGTCGGTCGAAAAGGACTTGCCAAAAATCACCGGGCCGGCAACGTTATTGATGCCTTTCGGACCGCCCAATAACGGCGTCATCTGGTCGGAGCGCAGCAGGATGCGGATGATCTCACCAAAACCGAGGGTAACGATGGCCAGGTAATCGCCGCGCAGGCTGAGGATGGGCAGACCGATCAGGATACCCACCAGGGCCGAGAGGACGACTGCGGCAATTAAGCCGATCCAGAATCCCCACATCAGGTCGTGCGGAGCCGGAGAATTGAGCAAGGCCAGGGTGTAAGCGCCGATAGCAAAGAAGGCCACGTAGCCCAAAACGAGCTGCCCTGCCAGGCCGACGATGATATTGAGGCCCAGGCCGAGGATAACGTAAATCCCCACCGTTCCCATCACGTAATTCCAATACGAACCCCATTGGGAAGGCAGGAACGCCAGGATGATCAGCACCAGGCCCATCAAAGCGTACCGGGCCCAACGATTGGCAGTCAATCGCTTAAAGGTGGACTGCCCGCCCGCCGAAACCCAACCACGGGATATGCCGCTGGTGATCGATCGACGGCCCTCGCTGCGTACAACTCTTGCCAGCACGCCGCCTACAAGGCCGGATACGACCAACACAGCGAACAAAGTCAAGGCGCCATTGATTGGGCTCTGGTTAAAGACCAGGAACTTGACGCTGTCCGGTGAGACCTGGGCAAGGTAATTGCGCATGTCAACACCGTCTGCGTAAATCGAGCTCAGCCAGAAGGCAAATACGCCCACGATTGCCCCGGTAACCAGCCCGGCGGTCAGGCCGGAAACGATCGAGTTCAAGAAATGGTCCGGCTCCGTGCGCCTGGCTGAGTTAATCCCAGCCCACAGCCCAAGCAAACCGATGAAAATTACGAGATTGCTGACGTCCGGCAATGCATTCTGTGCAACAGGAGTGCCGAGGAGCTTGGAGATTAGGGCGGAACCGGTAACGGTAAAACCGATCAATATCAGAAAGAGGATGATGACTGAGAAAGTAATAGCAGTGCGGAATCCATTGCGTAAAGCCGTGGCGTTCATACCTTCTCCTCCGATAAGACCTGGCCCAAAATACCGGAAGGCCGGAAGAGCAGCACCAGGATCAGGATGGTAAAAGCGATGACGTCTTTAAGTTGGAAATCCATCCCCAATGCAGCCGGGCCCACGGATTCGATCGTGCCCAGCAGCAGCCCGCCGACCATGGCGCCGGGGATGTTGCCGATGCCGCCCACGACCGCCGCCGTAAAGGCTTTAATACCCGGTAAAAATCCAACGTAGTAATAAACCAGGCCGGTATGGATGCCCCACATTACGCCAGCAGCCCCGGCGAGTGCTCCGCTGATCACAAAGGTCTTGCTGATGACGTCATCCACGTCGATGCCCATCAAGGCGGCCGTCTTCTTGTCCTGTGCCACTGCCCGCATGGACCGGCCCAGCTTGGTGCGCTGGACCAGAAAATAAAGACCAACCATCAGCAATATCGAAAGGATGAAGGTTAAAACGCCGGTATACGTGATCACCACGTCGTTGCCGGCAACGTTGATATTGAATCCAACCCCGCGCTCCAATACGTCTGGATTGGCATAATTGCGGCGCTGCGGACCAAATAAGAGCTGAAATGCGTTCTGCAGAAAGATGGAGGCGCCGATGGCGCTGATCAGGGGGATCAGGCGCGGCGCACCGCGCAAGGGACGGTAAGCGATCTTTTCGAGGAAGAAGCCTGCTGCTCCGGCCACAGCCATGCCGACGATGAACCCAAGGATCACCGAGATGACCGGCTGGGCGTTTAGAAAGGAAACGCTGGCATCCGCCGCGCCCGGCGCCGGAATGGCGTTCAGCGCTTCGAACACCAGGTAACCCCCGAAACACCCAATCATCATCACTTCGCCGTGAGCGAAGTTGATCATGGACAAGATGCCGTAAACCAGGGTGTAACCGATGGCAATTAAGGAATAAAGTCCCCCCAGGATAAGACCGGTGATCGCAAACCTGAGCCAGGTATCCGGGCCATAGGTCTTTTCAATTACAATCACATCGATTAAACGCCACACCAGGTAGGCTACGACCAGGATGCCTAATACTAAACGGATAATCCGGCCGGTCGTCAGAGGGGCTTGTAATTTGATTGTTTTAATTTCACTCATAGAGGGGCGACTTTTTGTGGTTTGTGGGCTGCAATGCAGCCCACAAACCATTTTTTTATCTGATAAGGATGTTAATCCTGGTGAGTTTCCAGGATCGTGCTTATTTTAACACATTATTGGGCCGGGACCCACTTCCCATCCTTAACCACGACGTAGATAGGACCGGAGGAGTTGCATTCACCGGTGGCGTCGCAGGTGAAGGTGCCCGAAAGGCCCTTGTAATCCTTGAGGTTGCGCACTGCGGTAACCAGGGCGCCGCGCGGGACGTACAGATTGCCATCGTCGCCCTTGACAGCAACAGTCTTGATCACCGAGATCAGGGCAGCTACAACATCATAGCCATTCCAGGTGTACGGAGAAAGCGAGCCGGCTTCCTTACCATAGGCAGCCTTGTAAGCCGCTTTAAAGGCGTCGTTGGCAGGGCTGGAGGGCGGCTCGAGGGTAACGGCGTAAGCGCCTTCAGCGTTCTTGCCGGCGCGGGTGATGAAGTCAGCGCCGTAAGTGCCATCGCAGCCGAAGAAGATGGTATTGGTCAGGCCGGACTGTTTCATCTGGTTGGCCAGCACGACTGCATCGCCAACGTAGCCGCCGAAGAAGAGCGCATCCGGTTTATTGGCCGCAGCCTTGGACAGGATGGCGGTGTAATCCGATTCGCCAGGGGTGATGGCGTCGAAGGATGTCACCGTGCCAAGGCCTTTGAAGGTGTCCTGCACGATTGTAGCCAGGCCTTTGCCGTAAGGTGAGCCATCGTGCAAAATGGCCAATTTCTTTACATTCAGCTTGCTGGCGAGATATTGGGCTGAGAATTTACCCTGTGCTGCATCTGTGAAGGGGATGCGGTTGAACACCTTGGAGCCCTGCTTGGTCAGGTCCGGGTTGGTGGCGGAGGGGGAGAGCATGGGCAGGCCGGCTTTTTCATAAATCGGGATAGCGGCCTGGGTGGCGCCGGAGAAAATGTGACCGGCAATCGCAACCACAGTCGGATCGGCAACCAGCTTGTTGGCTACGGCTGCGCCGCCTTCAGCGGTACCGCCGTCATCCTGGGCAACAAGCTCGAACTTCCAGCCCTGAACATCGCCGCCATCTTTGATGGCAATCTGCCCGCCCTGCGAAATATCGATGCCGAAGGCGGCATTGTCGCCTGTCATAGGGCCGCCCATGCCAATCTTAACTGTCTGACCGGCCGGGATCTTGGCGCAGCCAAATGTGTCCGAGGCGCAGGCCGCCGGAGCACCGGCAGGAGCATTGGTAGGCGCAGCAGTTGCGGGAGCAGTGGTGGGAGCAGCAGTGGCTGGCGCTGCAGTTGGCTGGGGGGGAGTGGTCGGCGCCGTTGTAGGGGCCGTGGTAGCGGCTGGGGCGCAACTGGCTAACACGATGGCAGCCAGCATGAGAACGTACAGGAAACTACGGGGTTTCATTTTGGTCTTCTCCTTCAACAATTTGGCGAATTTATATCAAATTGACACAGATTGAACCAGATACACCAATTCTATCTCCAGCGATCACCTCCTTTAGATCAGACTGGCTGAGGAAAACTACGGCTGCGGATTTGGCAGCCAATCTCGTACATCCTGTCTGGGGGATGAGTGTTACGAGCCCTGCTCCACACCAAAAGGGTGTGGCCGTTCTTATGCCCTATTTTAAAAACCTTCTGTTAAAAAGCAACAGAATTCTAAAGATAGTACAACATAACGCACTAATTTGTCAATAGGAAATTTCTTAAAATATTTTAATATTTATTTAAGAATTTCTTTCAAGAAGTTAACTTTACGTCTCAATACTGGCTACCGAATCGTATATATGCCTGGGCTGGTACGGGAAATCTGGAACCTGGTCGGCGCGGGTCACGCCGCTGAGCACGAGGATTGTACCAAGCCCACTCTGGATGCCGGCGAGCACGTCGGTATCCATGCGGTCGCCGATCATGACCGTCTCCTCGGAATGGACACCCAAATAATTCAAAGCCGCCCGCATCATAAATGGGTTGGGCTTGCCGATAAAGAACGCGCCCTTGCCGGTCGCCCGCTCGATGAGGGCAGCCATTGCGCCGCAGGCCGGGACAATCCCGGTTTCAGTAGGACCGTTCGGGTCGGGATTAGTGGCAATAAACTTAGCGCCCCCCATGATGTGCCGCACGGCCTTGGTGATCCGGTCGAAGTTGTACGAAAACGTCTCACCCAGAACCACGTAGTCCGGGTCAGTCTCAGTCAGAATGTAGCCCACGTTGTGGATTGCCTCGGTGAGGCCGCTCTCGCCGATCACAAAGGCCTTGCCGTTGGCACGCTGCGTCTCGAGGAAGCGGGCGGTTGCCAGGGCCGAAGTGAAGATCTGTTCCTTGGGGACGTCCAGACCGATCGATTGCAGGCGGTGAGCCAGGTCGCCGGGGGTATACATAGGGTTGTTTGTCAGAACCAGGAATTTTCGGCCGCGCTGCTTGAGGCGCTGGATAAATTCGACGGCTCCCGGCACCAACCGATTCCCGTGCACCAGCACTCCATCCATATCGATCAGGTAATTCTTAGCTGTCAAATTTGCCTCCCTCAATCATCCACGAATTTCACGAATGGAAACGAATTAACACGAAATATGAAGAAGAAATTTAACTAATTTGTGAGCATTCGATTTCATTCGTGTAATTAGTGGATGCCTTGTCTCACTTCCAGAAAGTAGGTAAAAATTCCCGGTACGTAACCAGGTAATCGTCCAGAATTTTACGCGCCACGTCCAGATCGGTGACGCCGGGGCTGAGCAGCAGGGCCTGGAGCGCCAACTGGCGGTCGCCGGCGACGACTGCGTCCACCGTTAGTTGCGTGACGCTGAGCTCGCGCCGGCACAGTTCCGCGATCCCCTCCGGCAGCGCCCCCATGCTTACCCCGCGTACGCCCATGCCGCTGATGAGGCCCGGCACTTCGACGATCGCCCCTTGAGGCAGATTGGAAATGTAGCCGTCGTTAGGCAGGTTCACCGCCAGGTGATAGGCGTTCCCCGCCCCGGCAATCCCCTCGATCACTTCGAGCGCGCCTTCACTGTCGGCTTCCAGAAGAGGGTCGACCGCTTCCGCGCCCGATCCCATGCGCTCGATCTGGGCGTGGCCGTCGCTGCGGCGAGCTTCGGCGGCATCCCAATCGTACAGGCTTACGTCGTACTTCTCCCACGGGCGGGTCTGGGGATCGCTGAGCCAGGGCAGGTATTCGCACAGGTGCTCGTCCCCCGGGATGGGAAAGACGCCGAAGGCATTCATCACGTTGCGCGTCAGCGGCTCCAGAGCCGGGTCCAGCCCGGCGATGCGCTGGTGGAACAGCGGGTAAAGGTCCGCCCCGCTGTGCCGGTCGCGCAAATCCAGCATCCAGGTGAAATGGTTCAACCCGGCGGCCTTGATGTCCACCTTTTGCATCGCCTGCTCGACGATGGACTTGAGCGGCATCCAGTATTTCGGATCGGCGTGGGTCGACAGGAACAGGCCTTCCGGGATGTGGATATCAAGGTCCCGAGCCAGGGTATATCCGACGACGCCATACCCGGCTTTGATCTGGTGGCACAGGCCGACGGCTTTCACCCGGCTGTGGCGTGCCACCGCGGCGCACACCCGGATCATCGGGTTGCTGAAGTTGATCAGCCAGGCATCCGGGCAGGCCGCCTCGATATCGTGGGCAATCTCGAGCACCGGACCGATGTTACGGGCGGCGTGGGCAAATCCGCCCGGGCCGCCGTTTTCAGCATACGGCTGGCGCAGGCCGTATTTGAGCGGGATTTCGTAATCCGTGCGCCATAATTTCTCGCGTGGCGGCACTTCAATCGCCGAGACGATAAATTGGGCATCCTGCAAGGCGTCTTTGTGATTGGCGTGTGTGGTTATACGCATACCGGCGGACCAGTCGTGGTCCAACCGCCTCGCCAGGCGTTCGACAATTTCCAGCGAACGCGGGTTTTGGTCCACCAATGCAATGTGGCTGCCGCGCAGGCACTTGCTGCGCATCAAAGCACCCAGCGTGTTCAACCCAAAGCTGGCGCTCCCGGCTCCAATGACGACGATTTTTGTTGGGATCATATGTATATTGTAATTGGAAAAAGGAAGTTAATAGTTCACAGTTTACAGTTTACAGTTTTTTAGTAAACCTTATCCACGAATTACACCAATGAAAACGAATGAGCGCGAATTTTTTAATAAAAGTTCTTTTTCGTGTCAATTCGTTAAAATTAGTGAAATTCGTGGATAAATCTTATGCGTTTTGAAATATTCCTTCTGCATTTTTGGAATAAACCCTCTCCAGAACCTCGTCCGGCAGGTGCAGGCCGTAGATTTGCCAGCGGCCCTGGGCGGGGATTTCCTGGTCGGGGGTGTAGTCGAAATATTCATCGTCGGTCTCTAGAAAGCGGTAATAGGTGCGGTAATAGTCCAGACGTGGACCGATATCCGTGCCGAATAGGATGCGCCGGGCGTATTTCAGGAAAAATCGCCGCGCCGTATACGGTTGGCGGCCCAGCTCGCTGATGCGGGCGGCAATGTCCACATACAGGTTCTGGCATTCGTCGAGCAGGCTGCCCACCCAGGCCAGGTTCTCGGCGTAGCAGCCCACGTGGGCGGCGATGAAGGTCGTCGCCGGGTGAAGGCGCACCAGCGCGGCAAGCTCCTGCAAAATTTGAATGAAAGGCGGATAGGGCGGGCTGGGGAACATCCAATCCGGGTGCGCCTGCAGTTCCTCCCAGCGCTCGTTGAAGCGGTCCAGCGGATCGAAAAATGCTACCGGGTCGGCCACGTGGATCAAGACCGGCAGGCGCAGCTCTGCCGCCGTCTGCCAGATCGGGTCCAGGCGCGCATCGTCCACGGCCACCCTGTTCCCGTCCGCATCGACGACCGACAGCCCGAACGGTTTCCAGACCTTCAGCCCCCGGGCGCCCCACCCGGCTTGCACCCGTAGCCGTTTTGCGGCGACATCCGGGAAACCCGTTCCCAGCTCGCTCCAGGCAGCCCAATTCACGCCGCCGAAGACATAAAACCGTTTGGGATCGACCCGGTTCAGCTTTTCCAGGTGGGCCTGGAGGATATCCTCGCCCCAGCCGCCGTCCAGGTCGACGAATTTATACACACCGGCCTCGTCCAGCGCATCCAGAAGCTCCGCTGCCGGGCGGTGGATCCATCCCCCGCCAAAATCGTCCCCCAGGTGGTTGTGCGCATCGAACACCGGGAACTTGGGTTTAAGCACTTCCGTCTCATGAACGACCAGCTTTGATTTCGGCAGGTAATCGTGAAGATACATGTTTTCCATGGATGAATTTTATAATCCAATTGAAAAAAGATTCACCACAGAGGCTCGGAGGCACTGAGAAAACCTTAA
>DBMK01000089.1 GCA_002298885.1 Anaerolineaceae bacterium UBA700 | reverse complement strand
GGGCCGGGAGGCCCGACCTACGACGGATGTCGAATCATTTGCGTAGGTCGGGCGTCCCCGCCCGACATCACCGGCTATCCGGAGTAAATAATGTCGGGCGGGGACGCCCGACCTGCGCCTTTAATTCGCATTCCAACCCCTAATTTGATATAATCCGATCTTAATACTACATTTTATCCAGATACTCCCTTGCGATTGTACAAAGAGGAGGAATGCGCATGAAAGTAACCCGTCAACTGCCCACCGATGTCAAGCCGGGTCTGCCGACGATTGGCGATTGGGCCCGCTTTGTTTCCTTTCAGCCCGAACTGTATTTCAGGCCGCAAAATATGGACGAGCTGAAACGGTTTACATCCGCATTGAGCCAGGGAATCTTCAAATCAAGGAGCCTGCGCGTGCTGGGCGGGCTGCATTCCTGCTCGGATATCTGCGTGTCGGACGTCATCGTCGACGTCAGCGACCTGCCCCAAACGATCGAATTCAATGCCGACAACACCACTGTTACCGTCTCGGCCAACTGGCACCTGCACGATTTCCTCCTGGCGTTGAGCCAGCGCGGCAAATCGCTCAGCGCCACCGGCGGCACCGACCACCAGACCCTGGCCGGCCTGATCTCCACCAACACCGCCCCCGCCACCCCCCGGCACGCCCTGTACGACTTGCTGGAGTGGGTCGAATACTTCACGGTCGACGCCGAGAGCGGCGAGGTGGTCGAAAAACACGTCGCCAGGACAGACCCGGCCTTCCTAGCGGTCGTTTGCTCTCTGGGCGCTATCGGGGTTATAACGAAGGTCCAATTCAGGCTAGTCGACGAGTTAAAATTCGAGACGATCCAAAAGCCGCTCCCGCTCAACGAAATCTTGAAAGACCTCGACCGGACCTCGCAGAAGTACGAATTCTGGCGCATTGATTGGATCCCGGATACCGACCAGGGCCTGCTGTGGGCCGCCTATCCCAAGCCAGACGCCGATCCCAACGGGGATTATCCCGAGGACCAATCCGAAAATATCCTGGTGGCTGTCTTCCAGTTTCTGGAAAAGATCGAATCTGCCGGGCCGCTGCTGGACGACGCCATGCGCCTGGTGTACACCGGGCTGGTCCTTACCTACGGCGAGGTGAAGGTCTCAGGACCTTTACGCACCATGCTGCCGGTCGACCGGCGCGCCCCGCTGCATGTTGCCATGGCGGAGTGGGGCTTCAATCCCGCCGACCTGCCGCGCCTGCTCCAGGCCTGCCGGGATTATTATCACAAGAACGGCTGGCCCAACCTGCCCATCGAGATCGAGCTCACCAAGACCGACAATTACTACCTCTCAGCCTGGAACTGGCCCGGGTTGGACTACATCGTCAAGTTCAATTTCATGTATCTCACCGACGTCAGCCAGACCGGACCGGAACACCAGAAGATCATCGACCACCTGCACGGGCTGTGGGACTATCTGATCAGCGTGGGCATCCCCTTCAAGGCGCACTGGGGCAAGCTTAATTTCATGGACTATGCCTTCGTCCAGAAGAATCTCGACCTCGAGAGCTTCAAGCCCTATATTCGCTCGACGTTCCTGAACGATTATCTTAGCGAACGCCTCCTCCCGCCCGATTAATTAAAAAGACTTCCGAAGTCTTGCAGACTTCGGAAGTCTTAAACATACTTCGTTTACAGGTCCTGCGTCAGGCCCTTGCCGTGCTTGAGGGCGGCGTGGGCGGCGGCCAGGCGGGCCACCGGCACGCGGAACGGCGAGCAGCTCACGTAGTTATTGCCCACCAGGTGGCAGAACTCGATCGAGTTCGGGTCGCCGCCGTGTTCGCCGCAGATGCCTACCTCGAGGTTCGGGCGCACGGCGCGGCCTTCGTCTACGGCCATCTGCATCAGTCTGCCGACGCCGGCCCGGTCGAGAGTCTGGAAGGGATTCTTTTCCAGGATGCCCTCTTCAACGTACTTGACCAGGAAGTTGCGCTCGGCGTCGTCGCGTGAGTAGCCGAAGGTCATCTGGGTCAGGTCGTTGGTGCCGAAGGAGAAGAACTCGGCTACCTTGGCGATCTCGCCGGCGGTGACTGCGGCGCGCGGGATTTCAATCATCGTGCCGAATTTATAGGCTAACTGCTTGACGCCCTTCTCTTCGAGCACCTGCTTGGCAATACGCACCAGGCGCGGCTGGATCCACTCCAGCTCCTTGACGGTACCGGTCAGCGGGATCATCACCTCAGGCTTGACCACCACACCCTTGAGCGTCTCGTCGCAGGCGGCTTCGAAGATGGCGCGCACCTGCATCTCGACGATTTCGGGCATGTATATGCTCAGGCGGACGCCGCGCAGGCCCATCATGGGGTTGGATTCGTGCATGCCCTTGATGGCCGCCAGCAGGGTTTCCTTCTCGGCCAGGCCCTTGGTCTCGCCTTTAACCCGCATGGAAACAACTTCCTCGAACAGTTTCTCTTCGTCGGGCATGAATTCGTGCAGCGGTGGGTCGATCAGGCGGATGATAACCGGGTAGCCGTCCATGGCATTGAACAGGCCGGCGAAATCGCTGCGCTGGAAGGGCAGCAGCTCGTTCAAGGCCGCCTGGCGTTCTTCGTGGGTCTTGGCCAGGATCATGCGCTGTACGGTGGGCAGGCGCTCGGGCTCGAAGAACATGTGCTCGGTGCGGCACAGGCCAATGCCCTTGGCGCCGAACGAACGGGCGCGGCGCGCATCCTTGGGGTAATCCGAATTAGCCCATACCTGCAGGCGGGCAATCTCATCCGCCCAGGAGAGCAGGGTGAGGAGCTCTTTCTGCTCTTCCAGGTCGGGGATGGAGGTCTTCAGCTCGCCGACGAACACCTTGCCGGTGGCCCCATCCAGCGAAATCCATTCGCCTTCCTTGACCACTGTGCCGTTGGCCGTCATGATACGCTTTTCGAGGTCGATGGCAATCGACGAGGCGCCTACCACGCAGGGAACGCCGAACTGGCGGGCAACCACTGCGGCGTGGGACGTGGCCCCGCCTTCGCTGGTGACGATGCCCTTGGCAGCCAGCATGCCGTGCACGTCATCCGGCTTGGTGAAGGGGCGGGCCATAATCACGGCCTGTTTGTGTTCCTTGGCCATGCGCTCGGCAGTATCGGCATCGAAATAGACCTGGCCGGAGGCGGCGCCTGGGGAGGCATTCACGCCCTTAGCAAACAGGTGGCCCTTCTTCTCGGCCTCATCCATCGTCTTGGCGTCGAACTGGGGGTGCAGCAGGGCATCTACCTGGTCGGGTGTAACGCGCGCCACGGCCGCTTCCTTGTTGATCAGTCCTTCGCCGACCATGTCCACCGCAATCTTGACCTCTGCCTTGGCGGTGCGCTTGCCATCCCGGGTCTGCAGCATCCAAAGGCGTCCGCGCTCGATGGTGAATTCGACGTCCTGCATGTTGTGGTAATGGAGCTCGAGCTTGCGGGTAATATCCATGAACTGGTTGTAGGCTTCGGGCAAATCCTTGGCCATGTTCACGATCTTTTCGGTGTTGCGGATGCCAGCCACCACGTCCTCGCCCTGGGCGTTGAGCAGGTATTCGCCGAACATCTGCTTCTCGCCGGTGGAGGGATCGCGGGTGAAGGCCACGCCGGTGCCAGAATCCCAGCCCATGTTACCGAAGACCATGGTCACGATGCTGACTGCGGTGCCCAGGTCGTCGCTGATGCCGGCTTTGCGGCGATAATCGATGGCGCGCTTGCCGTTCCATGAATGGAATACAGCCTCGGTCGCCAGGCGCATCTGCTCGAAGGGATCCTGAGGGAAATCGAAGCCCTTGTTCTTCTTGACCACGGCCTTGAAGCGGGCGATGAGCTCCTTCAGGTCCTCGGCGGTCAGGTCGGTGTCGAGCTTGTAGCCCTTGCCCGCCTTGTACGAATCGAGCACCTCTTCAAAGCCCTCGTCGGGGATGCCGAGCACAACTGCGCCGAACATCATCACCAGGCGGCGGTACGAATCGTACACAAAGCGCTCGTTCTTGGTCAGGGCGATCATGCCCTTGGCGGTCTCGTCGTTGAGGCCGATGTTGAGCACCGTGTCCATCATACCGGGCATGGAGAACTTGGCCCCAGACCGGCAGGAAACAAGCAGCGGATTGGCCGGATCGCCGAATTTCTTCCCGGAGGCCTTTTCCACTTCCTTCAAGGCGACCATCATCTGGTCCCACATGCCCTCGGGGAACTTATCGCCGGCGGCCAGGTAGGCGTTGCAGGCTTCGGTGGTCACGGTGAATCCGGGCGGGACCGGTACGCCGATGCGCGTCATTTCGCCCAGGTTGGCGCCCTTGCCCCCCATGAGGCCTCGGACGCCATCCCAGGAACCGCCAACGTAGGCCTCAGCCTGGTCCACTTCCGTAAAGAGATATACCCACTTTTTAGTCACTTTGAGCTCCTTAATTTGACGCCGCCCCAAATGGACGGCAATTTTTGCTGCAGAAAAGCAATTACCCCAAGTGGAACATTCTACCATAAAGTCTTGAATAGACAAGGAATGACCTTATATGAGTTGTGAAATTTCGCACGAAGCCATTTCTTTCATTGCGATGTGCAATCGTTTTTGTTAGGCAGATGAAAGGTAAAATTACCAATTTCCCTGTAATAATGGATGGAGAATGATGTGGGAGGCAGAATGAAGATTTTAGTAATCGACGACGACCCTGCAATGACTGAGCTGCTAAAGTTGCTGCTGTCTCCAGTTAACGCCGAGGTACTTACCGCTAATTCAGGGCCGGAGGGGATTAGACTGGTGAATGAAGAAAAGCCGGACGTCATCACGCTGGACCTGATGATGCCGGATATGAACGGTTGGCAGGTAGCTACGGCGGTGCGCGAGGTTTGCGATACGCCCATTCTGATCCTCTCGGCGCTGGACAGCCCCGGCCTGGTGGCGGCTGCCCTGGATGCAGGCGCCGACGATTACCTCATCAAGCCTGTGCCAAGCAGCGTGCTGCTGGCCCACATCAACAAGCTGGTCCGCCGGGGAAATTCGATTATACCCGGTTTATTGTATGCTGACGCCGAAAAAAAAGGCTAAGGAAATAAAATAAATGAAGCGCCGGTCGCAAGC